>JAYWAO010000275.1:0-4994 GCA_043782365.1 Deltaproteobacteria bacterium | reverse complement strand
TGGCCGATCGGCTGGGTGAAGCCGAGCGCGGCGGCGAGCGCCTTCGCCACTTCCACCACCGTCGACTCGCGCGCGGTGCCGATGTTGAGGGCGCCCGTCACCGCCGACTCGACGGCGAGCGCGTTGGCCCGCGCGACGTCCGCGCCGTAGACGTAGTCGCGGGTCTGCAGGCCGTCGCCGTTGATGATGGGCGCCTCGCCCGCGAGCATCTTCTTGGCGAAGATCGCCACCACCCCGGCCTCGCCGTGCGGGTTCTGCATCGGCCCGTAGACGTTGGCGTAGCGGAGCGCCAGGCAGCTCATCCCCTGCGCCAACTGGTAGTGGGCGAGGTACTCCTCGAGGCACAGCTTGGAGACCCCGTAGGGGCTGGCGGGCCGGCGCGGGTGGCTCTCGGTGGCCGGGAAGACGTCCTGCTCGCCGTACACCGCGCCGCCGGACGAGGCGGCCACGAAGCGCTTGCAGCCCGCGCGGGCGGCCGACTCCAGCAGGTTGACCGTGCCGAGCACGTTGACCGAGGCGTCGAAGGTGGGGTCGGCCACCGACTTGCGCACGTCCATCTGCGCGGCCAAGTGTAACACAGCATCAGGCTTCAGCTTGCCGATCAGGCCGACCAGCGCGGGGAGGCGGAGGTCGAGCACCTCGAGCGCGGCCTCCTTGGGGAGCAGCTCCGGCTGGCCGCGGGAGAGGTCGTCCACCACGGTGACCCTGTGCCCGCGGGCGAGGATGGCCCTGCAGGAATGGGCTCCGATGAACCCGGCGCCGCCGCTGATGACGATGTGCAAGGTGTGCGACCTCTGGAGAGCGAGGCGGCGACCCTAGCAGCAAACGCGGCGCTGCGACTCCCGACGTGGCACTGGGGCATGCGGAGGTGCCGCCCGATTCAGTTCGCGTCGGCCTCTTTGGTGCCGTCGCAAGCCCCGCTGCAGAAGTTCTTCGCATTCCCGTTGCGGAGGAACTCGTCGGTCATGTCGAAGATCGCCTGCGTCCCGCGGACCTTGTCGTGCGGGTCGAGGTTGTCGGGGAAGCTCGCGCCGGTGGGCGGCACGTTGGTGCTGGGGACCGCGGGCAGCTTGTAGTCGAACTCGACCAGCGCGCTGCCCTGCACGGGGCCGTCCACCTCGGCGAGGCCGTAGATGGTCCGGTTCACCGGCTTGAGCTGCCTCGCGCCGATGGTGCGCGCGAGCATCTGCGCGCCGAGCGGCGTCACTTGGTAGTCGCCGATCGCCTCGGCGATGAGGACCTGGTGCTGCGGCGTGCCGGGCAGCCGCGACGCTGCGTCGGCGGGCGTGATGTACGGCGCGTAGCCGCAGGGCTCGGTCCGGTCCCACTGCATCTGCAGCAAGCCGAGCACCAGCTGGAGGTCGACCGCGCTGGCGTAGGTGTTCTGCAGCAGCACGAAGAAGTCGGTGAAGTCGCGGGAGCGGTAGAGCACGAGGTCGTAGGGCATCCCGGGCTCGCCCAAAAAGCCGCGGGTGACGTCGGTGGAGAGGGCCAGGTAGGTAGCGCCGAAGATGCCGCCCTGGCTGTCGCCGCGGTAGTACAGCTTCGTCGGGTCGATCGCGCTGTGCCCGCCGTACTGCGCCCTCGGCTCGGAGGCGAAGCGGCCCTTCATCATCCGCATCGCCAGGAGCGAGTTGAGGAGGCCCTGGTGCTGCCGGTCGATCGACGAGCGGAACTGGCCGAGGTCGCCGGTGGTCCAGGTCTTGATCAGGTCGTTGTCCTCGTCGGCCATGCCGATCAGATCGATGGCGATGGTGACGTACTTCTTCTGCTGCGCGAGGTGCCCGAAGTAGCCGTTCTGCCCCTCGCCGCGGTCGCCGAGCAGGCCGTGGCCCTGCTGCACCACCGGCGCGCCCACCGTGTCGGTGGCCACCGAGTTGGGGATCTGCACCAGGAACGGCACGTCCATGGTGCCGTTCTTGGCGGGCACTCCCGCGACCAAATTCAGCCGCGCGCCCGGGCCGGCCTTGTCGAGGTAGAGGGGCGCCTTGAAGGTGCCCTCGATGCGCCGCTTGATGTACTGGTTCGGGTTCTCGGTGACGGCGGTGATGGTGTACTCGGGCCCCTGCGCGCCCACCGTGGCCAGCGCGTCGTCGCGCATCGCCACCAGCCACCCAGTATTACTCTTCTTGCTGGCGGTGGTGAAGTCCCAGGCGAGCTGCAGGTCGGCCTTGCCGACGCCGGCCGCCGAGAGCTTCGCGAAGAGGTCGGCGTAGAGCGCACGCCGCGGCTCCACCGAGGGGTTGGTGCTGGCAGCGCCGTCGCGCAGGGCGGCGAAGACCGGCGTGGGCGTGAGCGCGGTGCCCGCCGCGTTCTTGACGCCGCGGAGGGCGACGAGGTAGCGGGTCGCGTCCTTCAGCCGGACCACCGGCCGGAGCATGAAGGCCTGGTCGCCGAGGTCGCTGGTGGAGCGGTCGAGCTCGACGAAGTGGGGCACGCGCGCGCCCGTCTCGGCCTCCATGATCACCGTCGGGCTGTCCACCCCGAGCGAGGCGCCGATGGCGTCGAGCGTCGCGCAGCCCGCCAGCACCGCGCCCGGCAGGTGCGCAGAGGGCGCGGCGCCGGGGCTGAAGCCGTCGCCGTCGTAGTAGGTCGGGTCCAGGTGCGCGCCCTTGAAGACCTTGGGCAGCGTGGTCTTGCCGAACTTGACCCGCTTGCCCGTGCCAGCGGTGTTGGTGGCGTCGTCGACGAGATAGACGTTCGAGGGGAACGGATAGCCGCAAGCGGTCGGCACCAGCGGGTCGCAGTCGAGCTTGCCGAGGAGGGCGGGGCCGTCGAGCGTGGAGCCGGCGTCCGGGCCCGCGTCGGGCGGCGGGGGGGTGCCGGACGACGAAGTGCAGCCGGGCTGCGGGGCGAGCGCGAGTGCGAGCGCGAGCGTGAGCGGCAGCGCGAGCAGGACGCGGCGGGCGGAGTGGTTCATGGGACCGACCGCCTTAGCCAATTGAAAGGGGAGCCGCAAGACGGAAGAAGGAGGACCCCGCACCGGAGAAGTGCGGGGGCCGGAGCGCGGCGGCGGGTGCTATGGGTCGGCCATTCCCGCTGAGGTCCGCCTGCGCTCGTCCTTCGCCAAGACCGTGGTCGCGCCGCTCTTGGCGCTCGTGCTCGCGCCCCTCACCGCCTCTGCCGGCGGCCTCGGCGTGCCCGACCTCGGCGCCGCCTCGCTGGGCCAGGGGGCCGCTACCATCGCCGCGCCCGACGATCTCTTCGCGCTCTATTACAACCCCGCCGCGCTCGCCGGGCACCCGGGGCTGCGGCTGCTCTTCGATGGCCGCGGCATCCAGCACGCGGTGACGTTCCAGCGCCTGCAGGCCGACGGCTCGAACCCGGACGACTTCGTCACGGTGTCGAACGGCGGCCCGCTTCGCCTGTCGCCCGCGCTGGCGGCGGCTTATGGAATGACGCTCTTTGGGATGCCCGTCGCGGTGGCCGCTGGCGGATATCCGGCCAGCGGATATTCGGGGTATTCATTCCCCGACCCCGCGCAGCTCCGCGAAGAGCTGGGGACCTGCCCCACCTGCAACGCCGAGAACGCGCGGCGCACCCCGCAGCGGTATTCGCTGATCTCCAACGGCTCGTCGTCGTTCACGCTGGCGCTGGGCGCGGCGGTGCAGCTCAACGACTGGCTGCGCGCGGGGCTCTCCCTTCAAGATCAGCTCGTCACGCTCAAGAGCCGGCAGTCGATCGGCGCCAATCCGTTCGCCGCGGGCGAGTTCGCGGGCTACGACGCCATCCTCGCGGTGGACGCGAAGAATGGCTTCACGCCCACCGCCGCGCTCGGGCTCTCGGCGGCGTTCGGCGACTTTCGCGCCGGCGCGTCCTATCAATTGCCCTACGACGTCAAGGCCCACGGCACGCTCGGCGTCGAGGTGCCGCAGGTGCTCGCCACGCTCGGCGCGACGGTGAGCGGCGACCAGACCGATGTCGAGCTGCACCTGCCCTGGTACCTGCGCGCGGGGGTCCGCTGGGTGCGCCCCGCGCTCGAGGTGGAGCTCGCCTTCACCTGGGACGGCTGGTCGCGCTACCGCGAGGTGACCTTCCGGCCGCAGGGCGTCGCGTTCCAGGTGAAGGGGAATACCGTGGTCATCCCCGACATCCACCTCATCAAGGGAATGCAGGATTCGCAGAGCCTGCGCCTCGGCGCCACGCTGCGCCCGGGTGAGCTGATCGCGCCCACGCTCTGGTGGCTGACGCTCCGGGCCGGCGCCATCGGCGAGACCAGCGCGGTGCCCGACGAGCGGCTCGCCATCGACCAGGCGACCTGGGCACGGGTGGGCCTCTCGGTGGGCGCGACCGCGCGGGTATCGCGGTTCTCGATTACGGCGGGATACATGCACTACTTGATGCCGGCCAGGCAGATCCGCACCAGCGCGGTGGTCCAGCCTGCGCCGCTGCGGCCCGAGGCGGAGGCGACGGTGGTGGGGAATGGTGACTATGCCGCTTCGGTGGACTTGATCGGGGTCTCGCTCGCGTGGAGCGGAGAGTAGAGGCGCCGCACTGGGTGCCCGGGCGGAACGGCGCACCGCTCCTTCCACCAGGTCGGTGCGAGCACTGGAAGACCTTCCTCGCCGAGGTGGCCGCCGCCACCAACCGCCCCGACGTGCTCGACCCCGCGCTCCTGCGAGCAGGGCAAGAAGCACGCGCCGTGCATCATCTTCATCGACGAGATCGAGCGATCGAAGTCCCGGACATCTCCGCCGAGTACCGGTGGCTGCGCGCCCAGCCCTGCCCCGGCGGCGGCGAGTGGAAGGTGCTGAGGCAATCGCTGGGCGGAGGGAGAGCGCCTTGTTTCGTGGACGTGCGCGAGGTCGTCTGCACCTCTTCGAAAGAGAAGCGGTCGGTCTACTTCAAGGAATGCGCCGGGCTGTGAGCAGCCCGCGACTCTCCATTCCGGCCCGTCGGGTGCAGTTCCACGCGATCGGGGCCAACGACAAATCCTCACCGCCGTCGCCGTCAACGTCCATGTCAACGTCTCATGGTCGGTCCACACCCCGGGG
>JAYWAO010000274.1:0-13729 GCA_043782365.1 Deltaproteobacteria bacterium | reverse complement strand
TGGGGGCTGGGCCTTCGGCCCTAGACCTGTACAGGGGCTCCGCCCCCGTACCACCCCCGGCGCGGGCTACCGATTCACCTGGTGACCCTGCATCGCCGGCATGGGCGGGCACTTGGATCCACCCCGGCAAATGCCGGGGCTGGAAGGGCCAACGCCCTCCGGGCTGCTTCCCCGCCTCGCTAGCGGGAACGAAGTGGACAAAGAGAACCTTCAGCCCGGTCGCCACGGGCTCCCAACCGCGCGCGAGGCGGTCGGCCAGCAGCGCGTCAGCGTCGGGTTGCCCGCTCCAGACGGCGACCGCCGTCAGTCCGCCGAGTCAGGTGGCGTCGAAGACCAGCGAGCGTCCGCCGCCGATCGACACCACCACGTCGTGGGTGAACTCGTCCTGGATGACCACCTCGGCGATGGCGGCCTGGGGTGTGCGGGCGGCGCAGAACGCGACCACGTCGGCGAGGGTCTCGAGCGGCGCGACGGCAGCGGCGAGGGCCACGCGCCCGGCGTCCGGGAGCGCGCTGTGGTCGAGGAGGGCCAGCATCGCCCGTCAGGCTAACACCCGATCGCGTCCCGGTCTTCCTCCTGCCCCTTCTCCTTGACGCCGGGCGCGCGCACCCGCATCTTCCCCCGCCTCTTGGCCGACTCCGAACAGCGCCCTGCCAGCAGCCGTCCCAGTCCCCCGCAGGCGAGCGCCATCCCCTCTTGGGTCCTGGTCGCCGCCGCCGCCGCGCTGGTGATCGGCCTCGCCTTCGCCGAGCAGAAGAAGGCCTCCAACGAGCCAGCGCCGCAGCTCTCGCTCCCGCTGCTCGACAGCAAGGGCACCAAGGCGCTGGTGCCGGGCAAGGTGACGCTGGTCGACTTCTGGGCCACCTGGTGCAACCCCTGCCGGGTCACCATGCCGAAGGTGCAGAAGATGTACACCGACTTCACGCCGCGCGGCTTCGACCTGCTCTCGGTGGACACCGACAACCCGGGCCCCGACCGCGAGGCGGTGGTGAAGGAGTACCTGCTCTCGAACCGGTACACTTTCCCGGTGGTGCTCGACGACGGGCTCGCGCAGGACCAGTTCCGCATCTCCAGCCTCCCCACCATGCTGCTGGTGGGGAAGGACGGGAAGGTGCTCTGGCGACACGTCGGCGCCCTCAACAGCGCCGAAGAGCTGGGCCTGCGGGCGCTGATCGACCGCTCGCTCCAGTAGCTGCCCCCAAGGCAAGGTCGCGGCTCCCGCGGGACCGTCGACCGGGAAGGCTTGAGGCACGGGGGCGGCTCTGCTACCAAGGCCCCTCTCCCGCACCACCCAGGCTTGGAGCCCCGATGCTCTCGATCGATCTCACTGGCAAGCGCGCCTTCGTGGCTGGCGTCGCCGACGACGGCGGCTTCGGGTTCGCCATCGCCAAGGCGCTGGTCGAGGCGGGCGCGACGGTGTGCGTCGGCACCTGGCCGCCGGCGATGGGCATCTTCGAGAAGCTGCTCGAGCGGGGCAAGCTCGACGAGTCGCTGGTGCTGAGCGACGGCCGCAAGATGGCCTTCGAGAAGATCTACCCGCTCGACGCCGCCTACGACCGGCTCGAGCAGGCGCCTCCCGAAGTCCGCGAGAACAAGCGCTACCGCGAGCGGGGAGACTTCACCATCTCGGGCATGACGGCGGCACTGCAGGCCGACTTCGGGCCGCAGTGCCTCGACATCGTCGCCCACTCGCTCGCCAACGGGCCCGAGGTGAAGAAGCCGCTCCTCGACACCTCGCGCGAGGGGTACCTCACCGCGGTCTCGGTGAGCGCCTACTCGAACGTCGCGCTGATCCGCGCGCTCGGACCCCTGATGCGGCCGGGCGGGTCGTTCGTGTCGCTCACGTATCTCGCCGGCGAGCGGGTGATCCCGGGGTACGGCGGCGGCATGTCGTCGGCCAAGGCGGCGCTGGAGGCCGACACGCGCACGCTCGCGTTCGAGGCCGGCCGGCGCTACGGCGTGCGGGTGAACACCATCTCGGCGGGCCCGCTGGCGTCGCGCGCGGCCACGGCGATCGGCTTCATCGGGATGATGATCGACTATTGCAAGACCAATTCGGCGCTGCCCCGGGCCATCGAGGCGCACGACGTGGGCCACACCGCCGCGTTCCTCGCCAGCCCGCTCGGGGCGGGCATCACGGGCACCTGCGTCTATGTCGATGCGGGCTACCACGCGATGGGCATGGCGGTGAGCCCCGAGGCCGCCGCGGCTGCAGCAGCGCCGCCGGCGCCGCTCGTTCCTGAGGGCGAGCGGAAGTAGGCGTGGAGGTCTCCGCAGGGCTTTCGCTGACCCCGCTGCAGCTTGGTGTATTACTCCTGGCCGCGCTCAGCGCCGGGATCGTCGACGCGATCGCCGGCGGCGGCGGGCTCATCTCGGTCCCTGCGCTGCTCTGGGCCGGGCTCCCCACACAGCTTGCGCTCGGCACCAATAAGGGCCAGGGCATCTGGGGCACGGCGGCCGCGCTCTGGCGCTACGCGCGCGCGGGGATGCTCGCCAAGGAGCGCGTGCGCTTCTCGCTGCCCGCGGGCTTCCTCGGCTCGCTGGCGGGCGCGGCGCTTTTGCTGCTGGTGCCCGGGAGCGTGCTGCGGCCGCTGGTGCTGCTGCTGCTGGTGGGCGTGGCGCTCTTCCTCGCGGTGCGCCGGCCACAGGCGCAGAGCGGGCCGCCGCCAGAGCGTAGCGCCGCGCGCAACGCGGCCATCGCGCTCGCCATCGCCTTCGTCATCGGCGCCTACGACGGCTTCTTCGGGCCGGGCACGGGGACGTTCCTCATCGTCGCCTACGCGCTCTGGTTCAAGGCGCCGCTGGGCAAGGCCTCGGCCGACGCGAAGGTGGTCAACTTCGCCTCCAACCTCGCCGCCATGGGGCTGTTCGCCTTCCGCGGGATCGTGCTCTGGCGGATCGCGCTCCCGATGGCCGCGGCGCAGTTCGCCGGCGGCTTCATCGGCGCGCACCTCGCGGTGCAGGGCGGCGACCGCCGCGTGCGCTGGGTGGTGCTGGGCGTGGTCTGCGCGCTCGTGCTGAAGCTCGGCCGCGACAGCCTGGCGGCGCTGGGATGAGCGCCCTGGGCTTGGCGGGGAGTGAAGCCGTGCGCCGGGGGGGTTCGGAAAGCATGCGCGCTCTTCCTGCGTTTCTCTTCGCCGCTGCGCTGCTCGCCGCCGCGGCGGGCTGCAGGTCCACCCGTCCCGGAGGCCCCGGCGGCTTCGGGCTCTCGGCGGCGCTCGCGGTGGAAGTGTGTTACCCGCCCGGCGTGGTGGCATACTTGAAGAAGCTCCGCTGCCCTGATGGCACGCACGCACGCGAGGTGGAGCGGGTCAGCGTGGGCTCGCGGACGCCTACCAGCAAGAGCGACCCGCGGCTCCTCGAGCAGCTCGATCCGGGGCACCGGCTGAGGATCGGCGAGCCGGACTTCCACATCGTGGATCGCTTCACGCTCAGCTGCCCGGGGGGAGACCGGCAGGTGTACCTCGACATGTACCACTGCCTGCAGGCGCCGCCGGAGCAGGCGCCGGATGGGTTGGCGTTGGAGTAGAGCGGCGCACCGGGGTCAGGCAAAGACCTCTGGCCAACCCGCGCGGGGCCAAGCCCCGGTCGTGGCTCGGCAAGCTCGGGAAACCTGGGGCGCGCTGAAGGTAACCGGCGCCAGAGGAGAGGCGGGCTCTACTCCGTCCGCCACTGCCCGATCGGCGCCGGCGGCGGCGGGATGTCCTCCTCCCGCGTCCGCCCCATGTTGAGCGCGTTCGCCGCCCGCTCCACCAGCGCCACCAGCTGCGGATCCCGCCACCCCCTGCCGGCCTCCATCATCAGGAAGCCGATCGCCGACGCGCGCGTGCGCGCCCGGTGGTAAGGCCGGTCGGTGGTGATGGCGTCGTAGATGTCGGACAGCTGGAGCACCTGCGCCGGGAGCGGAAACGCGCTCCCCTTGAGCCCGTCGGGGTAGCCCGAGCCGTCGAGCTTCTCGTGGTGCCAGCGGATGATCGGCAGCAGGTGCCGCAGGCTCTTCAACGGCTCGCAGATCCGCTCCCCGATGATCGGGTGCTTGTTCATCACCACCCGCTCCTTGAGCGTGAGCAGGCCTGGCTTGTTGATGATCTCGTTGGGGATGCCGATCTTGCCGATGTCGTGGAGCACGCCGCCCTGGCGGAGCGACTCCTGCGTCTCCTCGTCGAGGCCCGCGAGTCGGCCGACCTCCACCGCGATGGCGCCGACCCGCTCGGTGTGGCCCTCGGTGTAGGCGTCCTTCGCCTCCACCGCGTTGGCGAGCGCGAAGATCACCTGGGTGGCGTCCTCGAGCCTGCTGGTGGCGGCCCGCGTGCGCAGCGCCGAGCGGAGCCGCGCGCGCAGCTCGCCCGGGTGGGGCGGGAAGGCGAGGGCCTGGTCGGCGCCGGCGTCGAGGGCGTCCATCATCGCCTCGGAGCCCGGATCGGTCAGCGCGATCACCGGCAAGAGCAGCGTGGCGGCCGCCCCCTTGATGCGGCGGCAGACCGCGAGGCCCTCCGGGCTCGGCCCCTGGACCCCCATCCCGGTCGGCTGCGCCAGGGTGGGCGTGCGCAGGTCGAGCAGCGCGAGGTCGGGGCGCATCGCCAGCAGGGCAGCGGCGGCGTCGCCCGCGGTGGCCGCCTGGGTGACGACGCAGTCGGTAGGCAGCACAGCCACCACCGCCGCGCGGAAGAGGTCGTCGCCCGCGACCAGCAGCCTCGGCGCGCTTGCCATCCACACGACATAGCACAGGTGCCTTATAAGACTTTAGTCTGACAGATCGTTGGCGGGTTGTCCCACCAGCGGCTTGGCCCCCATGCTGTCGCGCGCCCGAGATGGGGCCAGGAGACGTCCCTTGCATCAGCCTGACCGCAGCCGCACCGTCCGCCCTGCAGCGCTCGCTTGCGCGGTCCTCGCCCTCGCGGCGTGCCACAAAGACCAGACCCGCGGCGTCGACGGCAAGCCCGAGGCGCCGGACACCATCGACTTCGGCCTCGTCCCGGTGAACGGCCGGTTCGTGCGGGCCCTGCCGGTGTCGAACTCGGGCGCCATCGCGCTCACCCTTCAAGATTCACGCACCGACGAGCCGTTCGGCGTCAGCGCGCTCCCCGAGACCCCGGTGGAGCCCGGCTCGACGGCCGACGTGACGCTCTCCTTCAGCCCGATCGCCCCCGGCGAGGTGAACGGCACGGTCACCGTCTTCTCCAACTCGATCGTGGCGCCAGCGGTGGACGTCAAGGTCCACGGGATCGCCTACCAGGCGGACCTCTCGATCTCGCCCACCCGGCTCGACTTCGGTTCGCTCGACGTGGGCAAGTCCACCTCGCTGACGTTCCAGATCACCAACCTCGCGCCCGTGCCGCTGGTGCCCGAAGTGGAGCCGACCGAGCTCCGCAGCGACTTCAACTCGGCGCCGACGGGCTACCTCGACACGCTCGCGGGCGGCGCCAGCACCACCATCACGGTGAGCTTCGCGCCGTCGCGCGCGGGCCAGCAGACCACGGTGCTGACGGTGGGCTGCGCGCAGTGCCCGGTGAAGCAGCTGGAGCTGACGGGCATGGGCCTCGCGATCATCCCTCCGCCGCCTCCCGACGCGGGCACGCCCGATTCGGGGCCCATCGATGCGGGCACGCCCGACGCGGGCCCCGAGCCGGAGTGCGCGCTGGTGGCCGCGCCGCTCGACGTCGACTTCGGCAGCCTCAAGCCGGGCCAGTCGGCGCGGCAGACGGTGGTCTACAAGAACCAGGGCACCGGACCCTGCTACGTGCAGAGGCCCTATCTGGCGTCGGGCAGCGACCTCGCGTTCACGCTCGACACGCCGGCCGCCTTCACGCTGCAGCCGTCCGACACGCGCGCGCTGGTGGCCAACTTCGACCCCACCTCCGTCACGCCGCCCGGGCCCACCGGACAGCTGCTGGCGGTGAGCAACGACAAGACCGGCCCGCTGGTGGTGCCGCTCCACGCGGTGACGCTGCTGGCCGACCCGCCGCCGCCTTCCCCGGCGCTCCTCAAGATTTCGCCGCTGACCCTGTTCTTCAACGCCGAGACGCCCAACGCGCCCGCCTCGCAAGAGGTGCTGGTGCAGAACGTCGGCGGCGTCGCGCTTACATTTACCAGCAAGTCGGACGACAGCAAGGTGACGTTTGCCGGCGGGGCGGGCTCGCTCGCGCCCGGCGCCTCGGCCACGCTGGCCATCTCGGTGGCGGGGCAGGGCACGGCGGGGCACCGCGTCTCGCACGTCACCGTGGACGCGGCCGCCGCGGGCAAGGCCGTCGTCAACTGCGACCTCACCTTCACAACCACGCCGCCGCCGCCTTCTCCGGCGAAGCTGGTGGTCGCGCCGCTCGCGCTCACGTTCTCGGCGGAGATCAGCACCACGCCGCCCTCGCAGGCGCTGGCTGCCTCCAACACCGGCGGGCTCGGGCTCACCTGGAAGGGCACCTCGGACGACCCGGCGCTCACCCTCGCGCCGACCGCGGGCGCGCTCGCTGCGGGCGGCTCGTCGCAGGTCATGGTCAGCGTGGCGACGCAGACGACCACGGGCACGCGGGTGCAGACGCTTACATTTGATGGCGGCGCCGCCGGCACCGTGCTGGTGAAGGTCACCATCGAGTTCCACCAGACCAAGCCGCCGCCGCCCCCGCCGCAGTACGGCGCGTCGGTGTGGCCGAAGTTCCACCACGACAACGGCAACACCGGCCTCTCGGCGATCGACACCAGCAAGACCAAGGGTGTGGTGGCGCACAAGACGTTCCTCTCGGCGCCGCCCTCCTGCCGGCTGCTCTCGGGCTTCTGGCGCTGCGGCACCTACCAGGCCTCGCCCTCGCTGGGCGCGGACGGCACGGTCTTCCAGGTGAGCGGCGACGGCAGCGTCCGCGCCATCGACCCGAACACGGGCAAGGTGAAGTGGGCGGTGCCGATCGGCGAGCCGATGCTCGCCTCGGCGGAGAGCGACATCACGGTGGTGAAGAGCGGCCACTTCTTCGTCCACGCGCACGGCGGCGGCGGGACCACGCCCCAGTTCTTCAAGATCCTCGACAAGACCACCAGCGGCGAGATCTCCTGGCAGAACACGCCGGCCGGCCTCGACGGGAACGGCAAGCGCCTCGACGGCTTCGACTCCGCCCCGGCCATCGACTACGACGGCGACCTCTACTTGATGAACGAGGACGCCAAGAAGATCGGCCAGTGGGACCAGCGCGCGGTCAAGCTCGCCGACTCGTCGCTGGGGACCGTCGGGGTCAACGCCTTCAGCCACGGCGCGGCGCTCACCACCGACAAGATCTCGTTCTGGCAGGGCAGCGGCGTGCTCTGGGCGGTGGACGCCAAGAGCGACAAGCTGCTCTGGAGCGCCCAGGACCCCGCCGTGAGCGGCGCGCTCCTGGCGTTCGCGAAGAGCGCGCCGATGATCACCAGCGACGGCGTGCTGGTCTCCTCCTTCGGCTGGCGCGAGGGGACCACCGCCGCCGCTTATAAGTATTACACGCGCATCTCCGCCTGGAAGCCGGGCGCCACCAAGACGCAGCTGTGGACCAAGCTGATCGGGCCCACCGCCGTGGGGCCGGGCGCCATCAAGCCGCTCGACAGCCACGTCAACGCCGACGAGGAGATCCGCTACAACCTCGGCACTTCGTCGGTCGCGCAGGGCCCCGACGGCACGCTCTACGTGGGCCACGCCGACGGCCTCTACGCGCTCGACCCGAAGAACAAGGGCGCCACCAAGTGGGGCATCGGCACGGGCCCGGTGGTCTCCTCGCCCGCGGTGGGCGCGGACGGGCGCGTCTACTTCGGCTCGATGGACGGGAACCTCTACGCGGTGAAGGCCGGCGCGATCGTCTGGCAGGTGAAGACGGGCGGGCAGGTGAACTCGTCGCCGGCGATCGGGGCGGACGGGAGCGTCTTCGCGATGAGCGACGACGGGAGCCTCTACACCGTGAAGTAGAGGGCGACCGCATGCCCGCAATCGGCATTCCTAAGTTCCTCAAAGTCAGTTGCCGTGCGTGCGGCGGTGCCACGCGCGCGCCTACGACCCCATCCCGACCCACTCGCTGCCGTCTGGGTACCTCTCGTGCTTCCAGATCGGCGCGTCGGCCTTGAGCTGCTCGATGGCCATCCTGCACGCCTCGAAGGCATCGGCGCGGTGGGGGCTGGCGGCGGCGATCACCACCGAGGTGGCGCCGGGCGCGCAGAGCCCGATCCGGTGGTGGATGGCCACGCGGGTGCCGGGCCAGCGGGCGGCGGCCTCCCGCTCGATCTGGGCGAAGACCCGGACCGCCATCGCCGGGTAGGCCTCGTAGTCGAGCGCCACCACCGTCTTGCCGCGGTTGGTCCCGCGGACCACGCCGGTGAACGAGACGACCGCGCCGCAGTCGGGGCCCTCTACCTCGCGGAGCGGGGCCGAGGGGTCGAGCAGGTCGGGGCCGATCTGGTGGCTCACGCGGTGGGACCTCCGCAGCGCCCTCCGCCCTGGCCGCCGCCGCCGCCGCCGCCGCTGCCTCCAGAGACGGGCGGGATCAGCGCGACCTCGCACCCGTCGCGCAGGGCGAGGGTGGGCGGGCAGAAGGTCTGGTCGACGGCGAGGCGCAGCTTGCTGGCGAGCGGGCGAAGCTCGGGGTGGCCCACGCAGGCGGCCTCGAGCGCGTCTCCCGCGGTGGCGCCTGCGAGGAGGTAGAGCGTCTCGGAGGAGCGGCCCACGCGGTCGCGTGCGGCGGCGAAGTAGAGGAGGGTGACTTTCACGGCTCGGAGGCTAACACGCGGGCGCGCGAGGGGCCGCGCCCTCCGATGACAATTGACGCACCGGGAGGTGGGCCCTAGTGTCCCGCCCCCAATGCCTCCGACCACCACGCACAACCTGGGCCAGGACGAGCTGCTCGCGCTCCTCCGCGACCCTTCCCTGAAGCCCGAGAGCATCCGCGAAGAGCTCGAGTGCGCCGGCGCCACTGGTTGCTCCGCGCAGAGCATCGCCGAGGCCCGCACGCTGCTCGAGACCGCGGGCTCGGCGGGGATCGTCTCCGAGGTCGCCACCGCCCGCGCGCTCGCCGCCTCGCTCGGAGACCTGCCCGAGCTGCTCGGGGCCGCGGTGCTCAGGGCTGCTGCAGAGGCCGGCCGGCAGGAGGTCCTCCTCGAGGTCGCGCAAGGCCAGAAGAAGGGGCTCGCCAAGGAGGCCAAGCGCGAGCTGCAGCGGCTCAAGCAGAAGGGCGTCAAGGTCGTCGAGGTGGCGATGCAGGGCGCGCCGGTGGTGAAGCCGGTCGAGCTCGACGGGCCGGCCGTCTGCTACGCCAGCTCGATCGACGCCTTCGGCGAGCGGGCGGTCTGGTACGCGAAGTCCGCGCGCACGGGCGTCGATCTCGCGCAGGTGGTCGTCAGCGACATCCGCGGCATCCTCTCGGCCGACGCGCTCGGGCTCTCGCGCAAGCAGCACCGCGAGTTCCTCAAGCGGCTCCCGCGCGGCGGGGTGGTGACGGTGGCGCAGGTGCCGGCCGACTACGCGCGCAAGCTGATCGCCGAGGCCGAGGCGGAGGGCTCGCGCAACGGCTTCTCGCCGCCGCAGGGGTATGCGCAGGCGCTGCGCATCCTCGGCGCCGCGCCCGAGGGGCCGTTGGTGAACCCAGCCGCCGACCTCACCTACGGAGAGCAGGGCGAGCTCGCGCACCAGCTGGCGGGAGCGGCGCTGTTCACCGACCCGCTGCTCGCCGCCTGGATCCCCGAGGAGGAGGCGCTGCGGGCCTTCGCCGACACGGTCGATGAGATCGCAAAATCGGTTATCGAAGAGGCGCAGAAGAAGGAGGGCACGCTCGCCGCCGCCAGGGGGGCCGCCAGCGAATACTTCACCGACGTGCGCCGCGCCCGCTATGCGCGCCGGCTCACCGAGATGGCCCACGTGCTGCGCAGCGAGGGCCGCCTCGACGCCGCCCGGACGGCGCTCGCCGTGGCCCGCGGGCTCGAGGCCGGGCTCTCCGAGGCGACCGAGCCGTTCTGCGCCGCGCTGTTCTCCCGCGCGCTGGAAGCCACCGGCGGCGCTGGCCGTTCGCCCGCGCCGGCGATGATCGCGCCATGACGCTCGCCGCCAGCGCTGCTGCGGCGCCCGCCCTCTTGCTCGCCGCCCCGGCTTTCCTCGAGAGCGTCCCCAGCTTCATCGCCACCATCTTCGGCCTCGGCGCGCTGATCGCCGCGCACGAGTTCGGCCACCTGCTGGTGGCGGTCGCGATGGGGATGCGCGTCGAGGTGTACTCGATCGGCTTCGGCCCGCGGCTGTGGGGCTTCAAGCGCGGCGACACCGACTACCGCCTGTCGGCGATCCCCCTCGGCGGCTACTGCCGCATCGCGGGCTTCACGGTGGACGACCCGGCCGCGCACGACTGGAACGACCCGGGCTCCTACGTGAACAAGCCCGCCTGGCGCCGCTTCCTGGTGATCGCCGCCGGCCCGGGCGTGAACTGGCTCTGCGCCATCGCCATCGTCGCCGGGCTCTACGCGACCAGCGGCTTCTATGACCCGACCACCAACAAGGTGCAGGTGATCGACGGCGGCCCGGCCGCGGCGGCCGGCATGCAGAGCGGCGACCGGATCGTCGCCATCGACGGGGCCCTGGTGACCTCCTTCCAGGAGCTGGTCGAAGGGCTGCACCGCGCCGGGCCTCCGGTGAAGGCGGTGGTGGTGGAGCGGGCCGGGCAAAAAGTAACACTCCAGGTGAAGCCAGAGGACGGCCGCATCCGCGTCTCGCAGGCCCCCGACCGCAACACCGTGCCGCTCGGCCAGGCGCTGCCGCGCGCGGTGGTCGTCGTCTGGGAGATGACCGCCAACAACCTGAGGGCGCTCGCGCAGGTCTTCCAGGGCTCCGGCGGCGCCTCGGTCTCGGGGCCGATCGGCATCGTCAAGCAGGCGGCGTCGGCGCTGAAGGCGAGCCTGGCCGACTTCGTCGCGCTGCTGGCGCAGATCTCGGTGGGCCTCGCGGTCTTCAACTTCCTGCCGGTGCCCGCGCTCGACGGCGGCCGCCTGGTGTTCCTCACCTATGAGGTGATCTCGCGCAGGCGGGTCAACGCGCAGGTCGAGATGGTGGTGAACGCCGCGGGCGCGCTGATGCTGTTCGCGCTCTTCCTCGGCATCACGGTGTTCGGCGACCTGGGGCTCTGGCACAAGCTGTTCCCCAAGTAGGCGGCCTACGGGCAGTACGGCCGGCAGACGTTGCTGATGAAGCACTTGCCCTTGCTGTCGCAGAGCGTGTCCTCGCTCGCCTGGTGCGCCTTGTTGGGGCAGTTCGCGTCGCTCGAGCAGGTGCAGGTGCCGTTGCTGCCGCCGTCGGGGTCGTCGCAGTGGGCGCCGGACTGCGAGCCGCAGTCGGAGTCTTTCTGGCAGCCGACCTGCACCTCGGTGCAGCCCCAGCCGCGCGGGCACTCGGCGGCCTTCCCCGGGTCGCAGCCGAGCGCGCAGGCGTTCTTGTTGTTGCCGACGCCGACGCAGAGGTTCACCTGCCCGGGGCGGATCGGGTACGGGCTCTTGCGGCAGTCGTCGCTGTTCTGGCAGGTGCCGCACCAGGTTGTCAGGGGCGCAGCAAAGCAGGCGCCGCCCTGCACGGGGCTTGGGCACGAGGGCGCGCTCTGCTCGCCGCAGCAGAACTGCCCGTAGTCGCAGCCCGTGGCCGCGCCGCCCGCCTGGAGGCAGGTCTCGGCGACGCACTTGCGGCTGCCCGCGGCGCCCGTGCAGGCGTAGCCGGCCCTGCAGTCGTCCTTGGCGCGGCAGTCGGTCTGGCAGTCGTGGGTGACCAGCTCGCAGTAGCCGTGCGAGTTGGTCGAGGGGCTCTCCGGGCACTCGACGTCGCCCAGGCACTTGGGCGGCGGCAAGCCGCACCGCTGCACGGGGTGGTCGAGGCCCTCGCTGCGGCAGACGAGGCCCGTACCGCAGGCGGTGGCGTTGTTGCAGGGCGCGCCGCAGCGGCCCCTGGCGTAGTTCGGGTCCTGCGGGGGCAGGTCCTTGAGGCCCGGAATCAGGTGGCAGACCTGGCCCGTCGCGCAGGACGAGTCGCCGGTCTTGAGGTCGAAGGTGCAGGCCGCGACGCAGACCTTGCGGCCCGTGTCGCAGATCGGCGTGGCAGAGTGCGGGTCACACTCTTGATCGGTGCTGCAGCCGCCCACCGCGCCGCAGCGCCCGCCCGCGGGCGTGCAGAAGACGCCGCCGTCGGTGGGGAGCAGGTAGCCCTGCGGACACTTCGAGTAGCTGTCGGCGCGGGGGATGCAAACCTGGCCGGTGGCGAAGGCGCCCGCGGGGGCGCAGTCGGCGGCGAAGTCGCGGGCGTGAAGGTCGTTGCCGCACTCAGGGGAGGTCGCGCAGGCGGTGCACGAGAGGTGCAGCGGCTTGCACGCCGAGTCCTTCGGATCGCAGTAGCAGGCCTGCCCGCCGCAGTAGTCGGGCGTGGTAGAGCCCTGGTAGTCGCAGTTGCCCTGGCCCTGCGGGCACGCCTTCGCGTCGCGGCACTCGCCGGTGGACTTCTCGCACCAGCGGTTCGCGCCGCAGTCCGGGTCGAGCTTGCACGCCTTGGGGCCCGAGTCGGCCGCGCCCGAGTCGGGGCTGCCGCTGTCGGGGGCGCCCGCATCGGGCTCGCCGCCGGGCGGGGTCGACGAGCACCCCGGGTGGAGGCCGACGGCGCAGGCGACGAGCGCGAGGGCCGGGACGAGCTTGCGCAGCTGGGGCGCGAAGAGGGACGGGCGGCTGGTGAGGAGTGTCACTCTGCCTTTGTACCGGGAGGCGAGGGGACCGGCATCGGTCGGGTGGCGGGGTTGGTTGCTGGTCCGTGGCGCGCGCGACCCGCTCCCGCACCCAACTCCGTCCCCGCTTGCGCCTGCCCCCAGCGTCGCCCAAACTGCGCCTCCCTCGCAGCCCCGGAGCCGCGCATGCTCTTCTCCCTCGCAGGCAAGGTCGCCCTCGTCACCGGCTCCTCTCGCGGCATCGGCCGCGCCTGCGCCGAGGAGCTGGCGAAGCTCGGCGCCAAGGTGATCGTCTCCTCGCGCAAGCCCGAGGCCTGCGACCAGGTGGTCGCCGCGATTCGCGCCGCTGGCGGCGAGGCGGTCACCATCCCGTGCAACGTCGGCCGCAAGGACGAGGTCCTCGCGCTCGCCGAGAAGGCGGTGGCGGTCTGGGGCCACGTGGACGTGCTGGTGTGCAACGCCGCGGTCAACCCCGCGATGGGCCCGATGGCCGCGGGCACCGACGAGCAGTTCGACAAGATCCTCACCGCCAACGTCAAGAGCCAGCTGTGGCTCTGCAACCAGCTCTTGCCGCAGATGGCAGCGCGCGGGGGCGGGTCGGTGATCGTCCTCAGCTCGATCGCGGGCCTGATCGGGCAGAAGACCATCGGGCTCTACGGCATCTCCAAGGCGGCCGACGCGGCGATCATCCGCAACCTCGCCGTCGAGTGGGGCCGCCAGGGCGTCCGCGCCAACGCGATCGCGCCGGGCCTCATCCGCACCGACATGGCGCGCGCGCTCTGGGAGAACCCGGCCTTCCACGACGCGGCCTGCAAGTCCAGCGCGCTGGGCCGGATCGGCGAGCCGCGGGAGATCGCCGCGGCGGTCTGCTTCCTCGCCTCGGACGCCTGCCGCTTCCTCACCGGGCAGACGCTAGTGGTGGACGGCGGGGCGCTGATCCGCGACGTGTTCGATGGGGGTTGAATAGCGCGGGCAAGAGATCGTCCCACTCGTGCACTACCGAAATTACCGAGGTCGTACTACCGGACGCCCTCGCCGCCGCCCGTGTTCTG
>JAYWAO010000273.1:0-13779 GCA_043782365.1 Deltaproteobacteria bacterium | reverse complement strand
CTTCCCCGCCTCCAGCGCCGCCTTGAGGTTGCGCGACGACGCCGGCTTGGATTTGGTAACCGAAGCTTGCTGCACGCCCAGCCTGCGGGCGCCGCGCTCGGCGAGCGCCTTCACCGCGCTGAGGTCGCACGAGCGCCGGTCGAGCAGCGGGTCGTACGCGCGGGCCACCTCCGCCCGCGCCGCCGAGACGCGCGCCGCCACCTGCGCGGTCGCCTGCTGCCACGCGGCCTCTTCACCCTTGCCCGGGAGCTGGCTGCCGAGCACGGTCAGCTCCGCCTCTACCTGCTCCAGCACCGCGTCGAGGCCGCCGACGGGCTCGGTGAAGACGCCCACCGCCTGGTCGAGCACGTCGAGCGCCCGCGCCGCCAGCGTGCCCTCGGGCCGGAACGCCACGATGCGCACTTCCCGCGACTGCCCGATGCGGTCGATGCGGCCGATCCGCTGCTCCACCGCCGCGGGGCTCCAGGGCAGGTCGTAGTTCACCAGCACGTGGCAGTGCTGGAAGTTGCGGCCCTCGCCGCCGAGCTCGGTGCAGAGTAATACTCTTGGCCCGTCGGGGTCGCGGAAGCGGGCGACCAGCTTGTCGCGGTCGGCCGGAGAGAGATCACCGGCATAGGCGAGCGCCTCGACCGGCCTCGCCTTGCTGCCCTTGCCGGGTGCGCGGGCGAGGGCGGCCTTCAGGTAGTCGATCGTCTCGCGCGCTTCGGCGAAGACGAGCACCTTCTCGTGCTCCAGCTCACCGAAGAGCAGGTCGCGGAAGGCCTCCAGCTTGGCGTCGCGGCCATCGACCGCGAGCGCGGCGGCCTTGGGGGCGAGCGCGCGCAGGCCCTCGTCCTGCGTGCCGCTGAGCGCAGCGGCGAGCGCCGGCGGAGAGCTGCCGAGACGGCGCAAGAGCGACGAGAGCACCGCGCCCGTGGGCAGCGTCCCGGCGGCGCGTCCCTTGGAGACGGCCGCGCGCACCTCCGCCTCGAGCGACCTCTCCTCGGGCCCGAGCGCGACGGCGATGGTCGTCAGCGAGCGCTTGGTGAACCCGCCCACCGAAGCGCGCCGGTTGCGCAGGAGCCGCGCCGAGAGGCCGTAGCCGTCGGCGAGGTGCGCGAGCAGATCTTCCACCGCGTTGGGGTTCTTCGCCGCTACCGCCGCGAGCGGCTGGAGCTCCGCGTCTTGTGGGAAGAGCGCAGCGATGCGGGTGGCGGCCTTCGCCTCGCCGCCGAGGAGCGCGCGGACTTCGGTAGACAGATCGCCCGCGCGGGCGAGCCGCTTGCGCAGCTCCGCCTCGGTGGCCGCCGGCGCCGGATCCACCAGCCGCAGCAGCGCGTGGTACTCGGCGGGGTCGAGCTGCAGCGGGGTCGCGGTGAGGAGGAGCAGGCCCCACGACGCGGCCGAGAGGTCCTGCGCCACCTCGTACGCGCGCTCGCCGCGCAGGTGGTGCGCCTCGTCCATGATGACGAGGTCCCAGCCCGCTTCGGCGCACTCGTCCGCCTCCTCCTTGGCGCGCGAGAGCCACTCCAGCGACGTCACCACCAGCTTGTGCCGCGCCCACGGCGAGGCCTGCGGCTGGCCCGAGGCGTTCTCCGCCTCCTCCAGCCCCTGCGCCCGGCGGTCGCCCTCGGCCCGCTCGGGGTCCATCAGCGTGAAGAGCAGGTTGAACTTGTGGAACAGCTCGCCGAGCCACTGCACGGTGAGGTGCGACGGCGCGACCACCAGGCAGCGGCGCACCAGGCCCGCGTGCAGCAGGGCCGAGAGCACGAGGCCAGCCTCGATGGTCTTGCCGAGGCCCACTTCGTCTGCCAGCACGAACCGCGGCGCGGCGGCCGAGAGCACCTGATGCGCGACCGACACCTGGTGCGGCTTCACGTAGACGCGGCTGGCGAAGAGGGCGCCGAGCGCGTCGGCCCGCCGCTCGAGGTCGAGCCGGACCACTTCATTGCGCAGCGCGAAGTCAGTGGGGTTGCCCCAGCGGCCCGAGGCGAGCTGCTCCGCCGGACCCTGCCGGGGCGCGACCGCGCGGAGATCGGCCTCGCTGCGGATCGCGGGCTTCTTGCCGGGGACCTCCACCGTGTAGCGGTAGAGGTCGTCCTCCGACCCGGGGAGCTGGCGCAGCACCTTGGCCTCGGCGCCGTCGCCGAGCTGGGCCGGCGCGCCGTTGGAGAAGCGCCAGCGCACCAGCGCCTTGTCGCGCGTCGAGAGCAGCACCGGGCCGTCGGCGCGCCCGGGAAAGGTGCACTGCAGACGCGGCGGATCTTCGCTCACCGCGGTCACGTGACCGACCCCCCAACCGGGCTGGGCGCGGTGCACGACCTTCATTCCAGGCTCGAAGCGCACGGGCGGTCTTCTAACACCGCGCGACGCTGGCGGGGGCCGCAACCCTCCGGCAGCCTGCGACAGATGACGGGTTGCCTTTGACTGTTTGACAGCCGAGGCACCTGGGGCAGACCCTCAGCGGCCATGCCCGCCTGCCACAACCACCCCGACGCGCCCGCGGGCTGGCGCTGCCCCACGCACGGGCTGCTCTGCCCCGCCTGCACGGGCGTGCGCCCCGCGGGCTATGGGCAGCTGGAGGCCTGCGCGCAGTGCGAGGGGATGGTCGAGCGCCTCAGGGCGCCGCGCCGCCTGCTGCATCCGCTGTCCTCGGTGCTGCTGTCGTCGCTCTGGTTTCCGCTGCAGAAGTCGGGCCTCGTCACGCTGCTGGCCTCGGCGCTGGTGCTGCGGGCGCTCTTCTTCTTCGGCACGCTCGCCGGGCTGCTCGGGGTGGGCGTCCTGGTCGCGCACCTCTTCCAGGTGGTGCGCCACGCGGCGGCTGGCGGCGACGACCTCCCCAGCCCCGACGAGTTCCGCGGCCTCTTCGACGACGTGCTGGGCCCGCTCTTGCGCATCGCGCTCGCGGGCCTGTGGCTGGTGCTGCCGCTGCTCGCGTGGCGCCTGGGCAACGAGCACCCGCTCCCGGTCTTCTTCGAGGCGCTGTTCGGCTGGGGGAGCGTGCCGCTTTGGCCGCTGCTCATCTTCCTCGCCAGCGCGCTGCTCCTGCCGATGGGGCTCATCGCCTCGGCGCTCAAGACGCAGCTTCGCAACGTGCTGCTCCCGGCGCACCTCGTTCTGGGGCCTGCGCGGCTGGGGCTCGACTACTGGCTGCTCTCGCTCTTCTCCCTGCTCTGCGCGCTCGCGGGCCTCAGTCTCGTGCAGCGCACGCAGACCTTCTTCCTGCACCACCCGGTGCCGCTCTCCAGCCTGCTGGTGACGCTGGTGGGCCTCTACCCGGCCTTCGTGGCGTTCCGCGCGATGGGGCTCTTGGTGCGCTCGCGGGGAGACGAGCTCGGGTGGGGCTCACCGGCCGACTACCTCGATCCCGTGCTGGACGCAGAGCCCGCGGTGCGCCTCTCGGCGGTCGCGGGGCGGCGGCACCCGGTGGCGATCGACCTCGACGAAGCGGGCGCCTCGCCGCGGCGAGCGCAGCCCGAGCCCGAGGCGGGGCCTGCGCCGTTCACGGTGGGCGCGCTCGACGTCGAGGGCCCGCGCCCGGGGCCGGTCTGGCCGCTGGTGACGCCCTCCAACGGCCTTGCGGCGCTGGGCGCGAGGCCGCCTCCGCCAGCCGTGAGGCCCGCGCCGCTGCCGCTGAAGCAGGCGCCCTCGGCTGCGCTGGACTCGGCGCCGTTTGCGACCGACCCGATCGCGCCGGGCGTGCTCGCGCGCCTCTTGGCGAGCCGCGACCTCGACGGGGCCATCGGCGTCCTCGCCGAGTCCGGGCGAGGGATCCCGGCGCAGACGCTCTCGGGCGCGGCGTGGGTGGAGCTCGCCAAGGCGTGCCTCGCCAAGCCTCCGCCCGCGGGTGCGGAGTCGACGAAGTTCGCCGCGCTGGGTGTGCTCGCGTACCGCCGCGCCGCCGAGGTGGCGCCCAACGGGCCGCTCGCGCCGCAGGCCTTCTTGCAGGCGGCCCGGCTCTACGACGAGGTGCTCGGCGACCGGTCCCGCAGCGATGCGCTCTTGGCGGTGCTGGCGCGGCGCTACCCGAATACGGCAGAGGGACAGTTCGCGGCGCGGCGGATCGGCGGGAAGAGCTAGCGCTCGGGAAAGTGCTCCTCGAGGCAGGTCGGGCAGATGCCGTGGCTGAGGCCTCCCGCGGCGCTCCCCTGCCCGGGCGGCACTCTGCTGCTCTGGCCGGGCCCCCGCGGCGCGCGCATGGTGAGGAACTCGTCGAGCTCGACCCAGCGCTCGTCGCCAGCGCGGATCTTCTGGCACCACGAGCAGACCGAGAGCAGGCGGCGCAGCAGGAGGAGCTCGTCCTCCGTGCTGCGCAGCGCGAGGTCGTAGAGCGCGACGAGCCCTGTGATCGCGCAGAGGAAGGCGACCTGGTCGGCGATCCGGGCGAGGCTCGACAACGACGGCGTAGGCCTGCCGAAGGTGAGGCCCCGCGCGTGCGCCACCACCACGAAGGCGCCGAGCGCGAAGGCGAGCCCGGTGGCCCAGAGCATGGGGCGGCGGCGCCGCTCGGGCTCGACGTCCGCGGAGTCCTGCAGCACCCGGGCGATCAGCGGGACCAGGACCAGCCAACAGAGCTGGTCGGGCTGGAGCTCCACGGTGATCACCCCGGCGAATGCGAGGAACGCGCCGACCAAGCAGACGCAGCTCCAGCCGAGCACCTGCAGCGACAGGCCCGCGCGCGCGCCGAAGAGGAGACCCGCCAGCGCGAACGCCATCACGCCGAGCAGCGCCGCGCCCAATCGGGTGCCGCTCGCCAACGTCGTCGCCAGTGAGAAGAGGGCTACCAAGAGGCCGAGGTGCAGGCCGCCCGCCAGGAAGCGGTGCTGGAAGACCTGGTGGGGGCTGTGCGGGCGCGCGGGGCGCCACCAGTCGAGGAGGCGCAGCAGGCCTGCGGTGGCGACGGCGCGAGTGCTGACCATGCACAGTCGCTCATACGGGCTCGCCTGCGGCGTTGCAATCCGGGGAATCAGACCCCTTGCGCACGCCCTGGCGATGCTTATCGATCTGTCATGGACGCAAACCCCGCAAACACCCCCGAGCTCGTCGAAGCGACCTGCGCCGCTTGCGGCGTGCGCAACCGGCTCCCCCGGCGCCGGCTGCGCGAGGACCCCACCTGCGGCCGCTGCAAGGCCAAGGTCTTCCCGCGCGCCCCGGTCGCGGTCACCGACGCCACCTTCAGGGCCGAGGTCGAGGAGTGCCCGCTGCCCGTGCTGATCGACTTCTGGGCCGCCTGGTGCGGGCCCTGCCGCGCGGTGGCGCCGACGCTGGCGCAGATCGCCGCCGAGCGGGCCGGCCAGCTCAAGATCGTCAAGCTCGACGTGGACGCGAACCCGCGGTCGGCGGCCCGGTTCGGCGTGCAGTCGATCCCGATGCTGCAGCTGATGCGCGGGCCGATCGAGGTGGACAAGGTCCTGGGCGCGCTGCCGAAGAGCGCGCTCGATGCCTGGCTGGCCAGGTACGTCTAGGCCAGCGGGCGCGTCTTACACTTCCTCCCGCCCCCCGTGCCGCAGCGGGACCAGCCACCCGCGCGGCCCGGCGCGCCAGACAGTGACCAGCAGGGGCGCCGCCAGCACCGCGAGGCAGAGCGCGGAAAGGGGAGAGCGCGCGGCCTGGTCCCAGAGGGAAGACGCGAGCGGCGCGGTGGTGGCGAGCGCTGCCGCCAGCGCCTGTGGAGCGAGCTGTGCGGCAGGTCCCGCGCGCAGCAGCAGCGAGACCGCGAGCGTGCCGGTGGCGGCGAAGAAGCCGTAGCCGAGCTGCCTCCCGAGCGGCCCCGCGCGCAGTCCCGCCAGCGGCGACGAGGCGGGCGCGCGCGCGCCGAGCGGCCGCAGCAGCGCGGGCAGCAGCACCATCGCCACCAGCGCGGGCACCGCGGGCGCCAGCGCGAAGACCAGCGGCGAGAGGGCTGCCGCGGCGGCGGCCGAGAGCACCGAGCAGGCGCCCAGCACCAGGAGCAGCGTGAACGGGCCGGGAGGCGCGGGGGGCAGCGGGAAGCCCGCGCCGCCCGCGAGCACGCCCAGGGTCGCGCCGCCAAAGAGTAATACTGCCAATCGCCGCGGGGCGCACTCGGCGAGGTGGGCGAGCAGGGCACCCAGGAAGGGGGCCGGCGTCGTGACGGGCCCTGCTCGCCGCGAGTCCGGTGACGAGGCCTCCGGCGACGGCCAGAGGCTCGCGAGCAGCGCGCCGCCGGCGGCAGCGCCGAGGGCCAGGAGGAGGCGCGCGGCGGTGGGGAGCGGGCCCAGCATCCGCAGCGTCACCAGCAGCGTGGCGAGGCTCGCGCCGGGCAGGTCGAAGAGGCCCGCGAGCCGCCGCGGCGCGAGGCGCGCCAGGGCCACCGAGAGCAGGTCTCCCGCCAGCAGCGCGGGCGCGGCCACCAACAGGAGGCCACCGGTCTGGTGGAAGATGCCGGCGAGCGCGACGCTCGTGCGCAGCGGGCCCGGCTCCTGCGCGGTGGCGGCGAGCGCGGCCACCGAGAGGCCCGCGGCCGCGGCAGCGAGGTCGGCGAGGCGCAGGGTGAGAGGGCCCGGGGTCTGCGGGTGGATCTCGTCGGCCACCACGTGCAGCAGCGCGCCGGCCATCAGGCCTCCCGCCGCGCCGAGCACGCCGGAGGTCTCGAGCGACCCCAGGCCCGCTCCCCCGAGCAGCGCGCCGAGGCCTCCCGCGGCGGCGATGGCGAGGATCCGCCACAGGGTGGCGCGCGCGCCGTATAGCTCCAGCAGCGGCAGGGCGACGGCCGCGGTGAGCGGCGCGTGGTGCGCCACCAAGGCAAGCTGCAGATCGGCGTGGCTCCCAGGCCCGGCAGCGGCGGCCCGCAGCGCGAGGCCTTCGAGCAGGGAGTGGACCGCCAGCGCCACGAAGCCCGTCTCGGCGGCGACGCGTGCGCCCGAGAGGCCCCGGCCGCTCAGCCGCGGACCGAGCGCCTTTGCGCCAGCCTCCAGCAGTCCGGGCACCGCGAAGCCCAGAGCGGCCCAAAGAAGCCCGCGCGCGCCGAGCTCGCGCAGCAGCTCGGGAAAGAGGTGCAGCGCCACCACGCCGCCGGCCGCCGCGAAGGCGAAGGTGCGCGTCACCTCCAGGAGCGCCGGGCGCTTGCGGGAGGCGAGCGCCAGCGCTCCGCCGAGGAGGGCTGAGCCTGCGGCGAGGAGGAGGGCGAGGAGCATGGGGCGGCGGGGTCGCGCGGGGCGCGCACCGTAGACGAGGGTCTCAGGCGGCGCAACTTGGAGGTCCAGCCCGCGACACCACGCCCCTTGCGCCCGGAGCGGCTCTTGGACCTAATTCGTCGCTGATGCCCCGGTCCCTCGCAGCAGCGCTCGCCGCCCTCGCCGCCATCGCCGCCAGCCCGCCCGCGGCGGCCTGCTCGATCTGCGGCTGCGACCCGAGCGTCGGCTCGCTCGGCGTCGAGCGGCCGGCCCGCAGCGCGCTGCGCTTCTCGCTGGAGACCCGCTACCTCACCAAGGAGTCGGGCGCCGCCGAGGACGCCGAGGGCGAGAAGGAGGCCCGCACGCAGCTGCGCCTCCAGTACGCGCCGCTGGCGCCGCTGGTCCTCCAACTCGAGGTGCCGTTCTTCCTCTTCAAGCAGCACTTCGACGCGGCGGGCGCGCAGGACTTCTCCACCACCGGCCTCGGCGACCTGCAGCTGTCGGCCCGCTACGAGGTCCTCCGCCTGGGAGGCGTGCGCCCGGCCCATGTGCTCGCGCTGACGGGCACGCTCAAGCTCCCCACCGGCGCGAACGGCCTCTCGCTGCCGGGCGAGGCGCCCGACGAGCACCTCCAGCGCGGCTCCGGCAGCGTCGACGGGCTGGCGGGCCTGCACTTCGCCTCCACGCCGTTCGACGACCGCGCCCTCACCTGGTTCGCCAACCTCTCCGGCCGCCTCAACGGGTCCAACGCGCGCGGCTTCCAGTACGGCAACGCGCTCTTCGCGGGGCTCGGCGCGCGCTACTCGCTGCTGGAGCACCAGACGCTGCAGCTCTCGCTCGAGGGCCAGGTGCGCGCGGCCGCGATGGACCTGGCCCAGGACGGGTCGAGAGACCCCGACAGCGGCGGCACGCTCGGCTATGCGACCGCGGGCGTGGCGTGGTCTTTCCTGCCCGACTTCATCCTGCGCGGCACGCTGCAGGTGCCCGTGGCGAGGTCGCTCAACGGGACGCAGTCGGAGCACCCGGTGGCCTACCTGGCGCTCGCGTACGACCTGGCGCTCTAGCCCGAGGGAAGCGGCGGGCCCGTCACGCGTCCGAGGCGCGCGGGCGCTCGGCGCTCGGCACCTGGATCCGGTCGCGCTCCTTGAAGACGAACCGCAGCCCGGCCCAGATGTCATCCACCGCGAGGAGCTTGTCGTCCACCAGCGCGTGGGCGAGGCCCGTGGCCCGGACCTGCTCTTCGGTGAGGTCGGTGAAGAACCCGGAGCTCTTGCGCGGCCAGAGCACCCAGAGCCGCCCGCGCGGCGCCATCGCGTGCGCCCCCTTGTGGAACAGCTCCAGGAGCACGGCGCGGGAGGAGGCGAAGAGCAGGATGACGTCGGCCTGGTGACCCTTGCCCCGAGGCCTGGTGGCGAGGTCCGCGCCTGCGGGCAGCGGCTCGAGCTTGCGCACGAACCCGAGGGGCGGCTCGAGCACCAGCACGCGGTAGTCGGCGCGGATGCCGAGCTTGCGCGCGAGCGGCGTGCCCTTGTCGCTGTCGCTCTCGGGATCGTCCACCGCGGTGCTCCTCAGCCTGGGCCGTTTGAACCTGCGCCCCGACCTGTAGGCCGCTGGCGCATCGGACGCAAGCCCCCTCCTGTTTCACTGCTGCGGTATGCTGGCTAGATGGCGCGAACCATCCGGATCGGACTGTTGGGGCTGGGCACGGTCGGCGGGCAGGTAGCGCGGGCGCTCACCGAGCGGCGCGAGATGCTGGGGCGGATCTCCGGCGCTGAGCTGGTCCTGCAGCGGGCCTGCGTGCGCGACCTGAACCGGCCGCGTCCGGTGGCCGCAGCGCAGCTCACCGACGACCCCGCGAAGATCGTCGCCGCCGACGACATCGACCTCGTGGTCGAGGTGATGGGCGGGCAGGAGCCCGCGCGCACGCTGATCGAGACCGCGCTCGCCAAGGGCAAGTCGGTGGTCACCGCCAACAAGCGCGTCGTCTCCTGGCACGGCCCGGCCCTGCTGCACCTCGCGGCGCAGAAGAACGCCGAGCTCCGCTACGAGGCGGCGGTGGGCGGCGGCATCCCGCTGATCGCGCCGCTCACCGACGACCTCGCAGCGAACCGCATCGTCGAGCTGCGCGCGATCATCAACGGCACCACCAACTACATCCTCACCAAGATGGCCGCGGGCGACTCGCTCGAGGCCGCGCTCGGCGAGGCGCAGGAGAAGGGCTACGCCGAGGCCGACCCGCGCGACGACATCGACGCGGTGGACGCCGCCGACAAGCTCGCCATCCTGGTGCGGCTCGCGTTCGGCGCGGTCTGCACTCCGGCGCAGATCTTCCGGCAGGGCCTGCGCGGGCTCGAGCAGCGCGACCTCGCCTACGGGCGCGAGCTGGGCTACGTGCTCAAGCTGGTGGCGATCGCGCGCCGTGGCACCCGCGGCATCGAGGCGCGGGTGCACCCGACCTTCCTCCCGGCGGGCCACCCGCTCGCCCGCATCGACGGCGCGCAGAACGCGGTCTACGTGGTGGGCGACCTCTGCGGGCCGGTGATGTTCAGCGGCGCCGGCGCGGGCGGGGAGGCCACCGCGAGCGCGGTGCTCTCCGACCTGACCCAGGCCGCGCGGCGCATCGCGCTGGGAGATCCGGCGCCGCAGCTTCGCGCCAGCGGCGGCGACGCCGAGGGGACCGCGATCACGCCGATCGGCGAGGTGCGCACCCGCAGCTACCTGCGGCTCGCGGTGGACGACGTGCCGGGCGTCTTCGCGCAGGTGACGCAGGTGCTGGCGACCCACGGCATCGGCCTCGCGAGCGTGCTGCAGCGCGAGCCCGGCCACCTGGGCCAGGCCGAGGTGGTGCTGCTCACCTACGCGGCCTCCGAGAGCGCGCTCTCCCAGGCGGAGCAGGACCTCGCCAGGCTCCCCTGCGTGAAGGCCGTCAAGGCCCGGATCCGGGTGGAGGATGGTCGATAGGCGAACGCGTTACCAAAACGGTGCTGCGAAAACTTTCTCGCCGTGCAAGAGTCGGGACATGCTCGACGCCAACGCCTCTTTCACGCTGGTCGTACCCTGCTCCACCTCCAACCTCGGAGCGGGCTTCGACGCGCTCGGGATCGCGCTGGGCGGGCCAGATCTGCTGGTGCGCTTCACCCCGGGCGGCGCGGGGCTGCGCATCGCGCGACTCTCGGGCGAGGGCGCGCAGACGCTGCCCAAGGACCCTTCGAACCGCATCATCGTGGCCGCGCGCGCTTCCGCGGTCGCGAGCGGCCTCGACCCCGACGCGCTGCACGGCAGCCTCGAGGTCCACAGCGCCATCCCGCTCAAGCGCGGGCTCGGCTCGTCGGCGGCGGCGGCGGTCGCTGGCGCGCTGCTGGCCGAGCAGCTGCGGGGCGACGGCGTCGATCTCGACCGCGTCATCGCCACGGCGGTGGCGCTCGAAGGCCACCCCGACAACGTGCTCCCCTGCGTGCGCGGCGGCGTGCAGGTGGCGGTCACGCGCGAGGACGGCCGCGTCGTCTCTTGCGGGGTCAAGGTCGCGGTGCCGCTGCGCGCGGCCATCTTCATCCCCGACGTCGAGCTGGCCACCGAGGCCGCGCGCGCGGTGCTCCCGAAGACGGTCTCTCTGAAGGACGCGGTCTTCAACCTCGGGCGCTCGGCGCTCTTCGTGGCCGCGCTCACCGAGGGTGACTACCCGCTGCTCGCTGAAGCGATGGAGGACAAGCTCCACCAGAGCGCCCGCGGGACGCTGCTCCCGTGGCTCGCCGGCACGCTGGTGGCCGCGCGGGGGGCGGGCGCGCACGGCGCGTCGCTCTCGGGCGCGGGGAGCACGGTGATCGCGCTCTGTGCGCCGGAGTCGGTCCGCGAGGTGGCGGCGGCGATGAAGGCGTACGCGCTGGCGCAGGGCGTGACCGGGCGGGCGGAGACGGTGGACGTGGGCGTGCCGGGGGCCCGGGTGAGGGCGTAGACTGCGGCCACAGGAGTTTGGACGACCGCCGCGCGGCGGAGCAGTCCGCCGCGTCGAACCGGATTGCATTGAGACGGCAGGAGGCGATGCGATGCGCCGCTCACATCCCGACCAGGAGCCCCGGCAGATGCCGGGGCTAGAAGAGCAGGCGCCCGCCTTCGCGGGCTTGCGTGGGTTGCGGGGGGACGATCGGCAGCGATTGCCCCGTCACACGCTGGTCCTCTTCGCGATCGGTCTAGGCCTCGCCGCCTGCCGCCACGACCCGCCCGCGCTCACGGTCGCCTCCGCGACCGACCTCGGCAAGCTGTCCGACACAGCAGCGCCCAACCTCCTGCGCGACGGCGGCGCGTCGATCCTCCTCGGCAGCCGCGTGCTGTGGACCTTCGGCGACACCATCTTCTCGCCTCCGGCCGTGGACGGCAGCCAGCTTCGCAGCAACACCGCCGCGCTCGCGCAGGTGGGCGCTCCGCTCGCCGTCAGCGAGCCGCTCGATGCCAAGGGCGCGCCGCAGCAGTTCGTGCCGTTCACTGCGGCTGAGGCCGCGTACAACACGCAGAGCGGGAAGCCCGACGAGCGATATGCCCTCTGGCCCGGGGCAATGGTGCCCATCGACGCCAATCGCGCGCTGGTGTTCGTCGACCGCTTGAAGGTGCACCCGGGCGGCCTCAACTTCGAAGACCTCAGCACCGAGCTCGCGGTGGTCACCGCGGGCAGCACCACCTCCACCCGCGCCGGCGCGCTCTTCGCCGCGCCCGAGGCGCTCTTCAACCACGGGGCGGTGGTGTCGGGTGACCGCGTCTATTTGTACGCGTGCACGCCGGGCGCGCTGTGCAAGGTAACGCGCGCGCCGCTCGCGCAGGCGCAGTCCCGCGGCGCCTATGAGTTCTATACCGGCAGCGATTGGTCGGCTGACATCGCCCGCGCGGTGAAGACGGTGCCCGGTAGCACTTCGGGCTTCTCGGTGATCTTCAGCGCGGCGCTCGGGCGGTTCGTCGCGGCCTCGACGCCGGGCTTCTCCTCCGAGGTGGAGCTGCGCACCGCGCCCGCGCCCGAGGGGCCGTGGAGCGACCCGGTGGTGGCGTGGACGGCGCCGAGTGCGATCTATGCGGTGTATCTGCACCCGGAGCTGGCGAGCGGGAGGGATTTGGTGGTGAGCTATTCGCGGTCGACGGGGAGCTTCACGGGGGAGATCCGGGTGATCAAGGTGGGCTTGCGGTGATGCCGCAGCGCCCCGGCGCTCCGCACTATCCCCCCAGATACGCCGCCTGCACCCTCGGGTCCTCCGCCAGCGCCGCCGCCTCCCCCTGCAGCACCACCGCGCCCCGCTCCAGCACGTAGGCCTTCTGCGCCGTCTTCAGCGCCAGCCGCGCGTTCTGCTCCACCAAGAGCAGCGTCGTCTCGCCCGCCGGGATCTCCTTCAGCGCGGCGAACACCTGCGTCACCAGCTGCGGCGCGAGGCCCATCGACGGCTCGTCCAAGAGCAGCAAGCGTGGCCGCGCGAGCAGGCCCCGCGCGACCGCGAGCATCTGCTGCTCGCCGCCCGAGAGCGCGCCCGCGGGCTGGTGGAAGCGCTCGCGGAGCACCGCGAAGCGGTCGAGCTGCGCCTCGATCGCGGCCCGCCTCGCCCTCGGACCCTTTGGACCGATCCACGGCCGGCTCTCGGCGCCGAGCAGCAGGTTCTCCGCGACAGAAAGCGTCTGCAGCACGCCGCGACCCTCGGGCACCAGCACCACGCCGGCGGCGAAGACGCGGTGCGATGGCAGCCCGGCGAGCTCCCTGCCCTCGAACTTGATCGACCCGCGCTGCGGCTTCAAGAGCCCCGCTAGCGCATTGAGCGTGCTGCTCTTGCCCGCGCCGTTGGGGCCGATCAGCGCGGCGAGCGCGCCGTCCTCGACGTCAAGGTCGAGCCCGCGCACCGCCTGCACCTGCCCGTAGGACACCTCGAGGCCGCGCACTTCGAGGAGCGCGCTCACCCGGGCCACCCGCACGCTGCGCCGCCGCGCGCGCTCATCGCCCACCCGCCTGGGCTGGAGCACCTGGCGGGTCGTGCGCCTCCTCGCCGAGGTATGCCGCGATCACCTTCGGGTCCCGCCCGATCTCCGCGGGCGTCCCGCGCGCGATCACCTTCCCGAAGTCGAGCACGGTGATGCGATCGCACAGCGACATCACCAGCCGCACGTTGTGCTCGATCAGCAGCACCGCCCTGCCCTCCTGCGCCACTGCCCTCACCAGCGTGGCCACCGCCTCGGCCTCGGGCGGGTTCATGCCCGCGGTCGGCTCGTCGAGCAAGAGCAGGGTCGGCTCCGCCGCGAGCGCGCGCGCGACCTCGACGCGGCGCTGCTCGCCATACGAGAGGTCGCTCGCCCGGTCCTGCGCGCGCCCGTGCAGGCCCACGCGGCGCAAGCCCTCACGCGCCTTCTCGCGCGACTCCACCTCTTCGGCGCGCGCGCGGGGCAGGCCGAGCACCCAGGGCCAGAGGCCCGCGCGGCGCCGCAGGTGCGCCCCGACGACTACATTTTGCTCGGCGGTGAGCCCGCCGAACAGCCGCAAGTTTTGGTAAGTGCGCGCGACGCCCAGGGAGGCCACCCGGTGCGCGGGGAGCCCGCCGATCGAGCGGCCGCCGAGCGTGAGCGTGCCGCTGGTGGGCGGGACCAGGCCCGAGATGACATTGAGCAGCGTCGTCTTCCCGGCGCCGTTGGGGCCGATCAGGCCGTG
>JAYWAO010000272.1:0-13781 GCA_043782365.1 Deltaproteobacteria bacterium | reverse complement strand
CCGAGGGGCCGAGCGGCTCCAAGTCGAGCATCCTCCAGGCGAACACCTCGGACGCCACCTTCCTCCGCAGGCTGGCCCAGAAGCAGGGCCACCACCTGCGCCTGGTGGGGAAGACGCTGATTCTCGGCGAGCCGCCGAAGGGCGAGGTGATCGCCATCGGTCCCGCTGACGGGCTCCGCAAGCTCAAGCTCAAGATCAAGGCTGGCGCCCAGGTCAGTGAGGTGGCCATCCACGGCTACGACCCGAGCGCGAAGCGGGCGTTCGTCGGCAAGGCCAACGGCGAAGGCGAGGTCGGCGAGGGCTCGAAGAAGCTCGGCGGAGGTGCGCAGCTCGTCTTCGCCGGCAGCGAGCACCCGCCGGTCGACATCGCCACCGCGGAGACGATGGCCAAGGGTCGCATGCGCAAGCTCAGCGAGGCGCACGTCACCGCGCAGATCGATCTGGTGGGCAGGCCCGGGCTCCTTCCCGGCGCCAGCCTCGCGTTGGACAAGATCGGCAACGCCGTCGACGGCACCTACCGCGTGGAGAGCGCGCATCACCAGTTCTCCAGGCACGGGTATCAGGTGCGGGTCTCCGTGGTCCGCACCTCCAAGGCGACCGCCGCCAAGGAGGAGCAGAAGCGCGCCAGGAAGCTGGAGGAAACGAGGGAGAAGCGGCGCGACGAGGAGAGGAAACCGGAGAGGAAGCCCGCCGGCGTGCTGCTGCGGCCGCGCTGGAGGCGCGACTCCAAGGACGGCAAGGACAGGGCCACGCTGGGCGTCGATGGAAAAAACCTCGCCGGGCGCACCGTCCAGCTCGTCCTCGAGACGCGCGTCGAAGGCGGACCCTGGAAGGAGGTCGGCAAGGCGACCGCCGAGGTCCAGGGCGGGGTGGCGACCGCAACCGTCGAGCTCAAGCCGCTCAAGAACGACAAGCTGTCCAGGCCCGAGTGGCTCAACGCCAAGGACAAGCAGCACGCCCATGGCGAGCGGGCGGAGGTGCAGCTGCGCACCACGTTGCCGGACGGGGTCGAGGTCCGGGTGATCCTCGAGCAGCGCGGCCCGGCGGCCGGGCGCTGGGAGGAGATCGACGAGGAGGTGGCCAAGGTGAAGGGCGGAGCGGTCAAGGCCTGCTTCGACCTGGAGCACCCGCACCACGAGGAGAAGCGGAAGGGCCACGCCGACCTGCTCCGCCAGCCGACCTGGACGCGGAAGGCCGAGAGGCACGGCGACTCGGGCACCATCAGCGTCAAGGCTCCGGGGCTCTCCGAGGGGCGCAAGGTCAGGTTGATCGTCGAGCGGCAGGGCGCCGACGGCAGGTGGATCGCCAGCCAGACGATCGAGGCGCAGGTGACCGGCGGCGCGGCGTCGGCGTCGGTCGACTTGCTGCACGCCCAGGCCGGCCCGCCCCCGCCCCACTCGGAGGCGCTGAAGAAGCCCCGCTGGGACAAGGGGAGCGCTCGACCAGGAGAGCCGCTCAGCGCCAGCGTCGATGCGCCCGGGCTCGATGGCCACCGCGTGCGCTTCACCTTCGAGCGGCAGGGCGGCATCGGCTGGACCACGCTCGGCGCGCAGACGGTCAAGGTGTCGGGCGGCGTGGCCACGGCAGCCGCCCCCCCGGGGGCCGCTGGCAAGGCGGGCAAGGATCTGGGGCGCCTGCGCTTCCGCGCCGAGCTCGTCCCCGACTTCTCACCGCAGCGGATGCGCTTCCGGGCAGAGCCGGTGCCAGACAAGAGCCCGCGCGCGCTTCGCTTCCGCGGTGAGTTGCTGGTGCCGACCGATCCGGCGCTGACGCGGATGCGGGCGAGCGTCGAGGGCGGCGGCGCAGAGCCGGTGCAGACCGACAGCTCGCAGCCAGGCCCCGGAGCCGGGCCGTGATCGTGCCGCAGCAATCCGCGAAAGCGGAGCTCGAGCCGTCGAACACTCTCGCAGCAACGTCCCTGAACGAGGGAACCAATGCCTGACGATCCGGCCGACCCGCCCGCGCCGCCTCCGCCGGACCCGCCCGCAGCTCCTCCGGCGGACCCACCGGCCGGGCCTCCCGCGGACCCACCGGCCGGGCCTCCCGCGGCGGACCCGCCGGCGAGCGAGCCGACGACCGTGGAGTTCTTCAGCGCCCAGCCAGCCGAGGTCGACCCGGGCGGCACCACCACGCTGCACTGGTCGATCAAGGGCGCGGTCGACACGCTGGAGCTGGTCGGCGTGGGCGCGCTCGCCACCGGGGATCGCTTCGTCGAGGTCACCGTCGAGGTCGCCAAGAGCTTCACGCTGGTCGTCAACGGCCAGCCTCACTCGACGCACGTGAACGTTCGCACCGGCCCGCTCGCGACCCCGCCGGTCGATCCGGGAACCGCTCCCGATCCGGGCGTGGGGACGCCGTCCGATCCGGGCACCGGGACGCAGCCTGATCCGGGCGCGGCGACGCCGCCTGATCCGGGCGCGGGGACGCCGCCCGATCTGGACCCCGGGACGCAGCCTGATCCGGGCGCGGGGACGCCGCCCGATCCGGACCCCGGGACCGCGCCTGATCCGGGCGCGGGGACGTCGCCGGGCGGAGACCCGCCGGCGCTGAAGAGCGTGCGGATCGAGATCTCTCCTCCGGACGACGCCGACCACCACGACCGCTCGTACCAGGTCCCGAGGGACGCCGCGCTCCTCCTGATCTGGGAGTCCGAGAACGCGACCGCGGTGGTGGTGGACGGTGCCGAGCAGGGTGCGTCGGGCAGCATGGCCATCGAGACGGTCGACCGCTCGCACACGCTGTTCGCGAGAGGCAACGGTCCCGATTCCGCGGAGTGGGTCGTCGAAGTCCACACCCACGAACCGGGGAACGTGGTCTCTCCGCACATCGACCTCTCCTCCGGGGTCGCCAAGGTGGTGGAGCTGGGCGCGAGCAAGGGCGGCGCCTCCGTGGCCTCCGCTGCGGTGGGCGACGAGATCGTCTTGTCGATCCTCGTCAGCGACGGAGCCGACGGAGCGAAGATCGACGGAGCGGAGGTCGCGCTCAGCGAACGGCCGGACGGCAGCAAGGCGGGCTCGAAGAAGGTGATCATCACCGCCGCCGATTCAGGCGACTTCAAGTTCACTGCGATGCAGGGAGGGAGCGAGGCCGACTCCCAGTCGCTCCACCTCGACCTCGACCTCGGCCTCGTGGTGAAGCAGGCTCCGGTGATCAAGGAGTTCCTGGCTTACTCCCCGGACCGGCCGGGCGGGTCGGACAACCTCGAGGTGACGCCCGGCACCCGGGTGGACATCAAGTGGGAAGTGAGCGACGACGCCCGGCAGGTCACCCTCGAGGGTCCCGACCACGCCGGCCCGACGGGAAGGGAAGGCGGGTTCGGGTTCGAGGTCGCGCCGCTCGTTTCGAATCCACTCGACCCGGGGCGGAGCGTCCGCAGCTACACCCTCTCCGCCGAGAACGAATCCGGCGCGGCGACCCGGACGGTCACCGTCCGCACCACCGACAAGCTCGCCTTCGAAAGCCGGATCGAGCTGCCGACCAAGACGGACCTGTGGACCAGCTCCGTGGGCTGGGTCACCGCCGTGCTGTCGGTGAGCATGGTGCCCTCGGTCAGGGTCACCTGGTCCAACGCCGCCGACGGCGAGAAGGACATGCTCGAGAAGTTCATGGCCCAGCTGAAGAAAATTCCTGCCTACGTCGACCTGACCAACGTGACCGACCTGACCCTGGAGAGCGACGGCTCAGCCATCACCACGCCGTGGAACGTCAAGGATGGGAAGGCCAAGATCTCGCTCGATTACAAGTGGAAGGTGCAGCCGATGGGCCTCGGCCTCAAGGCCTCGATGGTCCTGATCGCCTTCGAGAAGAACAAGGAAGGCAAGGTGGACTTCAAGATGTTCACCTTCGGCGCCGAAGCCTCGAGGGACATCGCCGTCGATTTCGTTCTGGGCGACGGCGTGGCCACCGGCGCGGTCAAGATCAAGCTCGAGCTCGAGCTCAAGCCGCAATGGAAAACGATCTGGGCGGACCTGCTCAAAGGCGCGGCGGTCGACGTGGCGATCACCGCCTCGTTCATCGCCGGCGGCATCGGCGTGGTGATGGTCGGCTGGAAGGCGATGGAGGACGGCACCACCATCCGTGAGAAGTACAAGCAGGTGGAGGCGGTCGCCGGGACCATGGCCGACGGAGTCGTGGCCGGGATGCGGGGCGGTGGGGCCCCGCCGGGAGCGCCGGGCGCCGCCGGCTACAACTTCGGCGTCAAGAAGCTGGCCGAGTACAAGGCCAGCTTGAAGAGCCAGCAGCCGGACGCGAGCGACGCCGAGGTCGACAAGGCCGCCAGCGAGGCGCTGGGCAAGCACGGGTCGGAGATCGGCCAGTGGGCGTTCAACCAGCTCTTCCCGCTGGCAAAGGACACGGTCTGGGAAGCGTGGGCCCAGGGGTACGGAGGGGGCCCGATGGCCTGGAAGATCTACTCGAACATCTACGGAATCCTGCCCGACAAGGAGCCGAACGGCACTCCCAAGCGCGGGTCGGAGCAGTACTACCGATTCTTCCTGAATATCGCGGGCGACAAGCGAACCAACTAATCCCTGAACACCGGCGTCTCCTTGCTCATCGCCGCCATCCCCGCCGCGACCAGGTCCTGCGACACCAGCATCGCCGCGTTCCACGCCGCGATGTAGTGCAGCCCCTCGGCCACCGAGTGGTCGCGGCTGAAGTTGAGCATCTCCTTCGTGCCGCGGATCGAGACCGGCGACTTGGCGGCGATGGTCCGCGCCAGCTCCAGCACGCCTTTCTCGAGCGCCTCGCGCGTCTCGAAGACCCGGTTGACCAGCCCGCACGAGAGCGCCTCGGCGGCCTCGATGCGCCGGCCCGTGAAGGCCCACTCCCGCACCAGCCCCGGCGAGACCAGCTTGGGGAGGCGCTGCAGCGAGCCGACGTCGGCGACCATGCCGATGTCGATCTCCTTCAGGCTGAAGTACGCGCCCGCCGCGCAGTAGCGCAGGTCGGAGGCGGCGATCAGATCGAGCCCGCCGCCTAGGCAGGCGCCGTGGACCGCGGCCAGCACGGGCTTGCGGCACTTCTCCTGCGCGGAGAGGCAGTCTTGCAGCTTGAGGATCAGCGCCCGCAGCTTCTCGTTCGCGCGGGCCTGGCAGTCATCGGCGATCAGCTGCTGCACGGCCATCAGCTCGGAGAGGTCGATGCCCGAGCAGAAGTGCTTGCCGTTGCCGAAGAGCGCCACCACCCGCACCTCGGGCGTCTCGTCGGCCCAGCGCAGGGCGTCGCGCAGCTCGGTCCACATCGGGCCGTTGATCGAGTTGGCGCGGTCGGGCCGGTTGAGGCGGAGCGTGGCGACGCCGGCTTCGAGGGAGGCGGTGAGCGTGGTGAAGTCGGGCATGGGCTCCTCGGTCGACGGGTATCCGGAGCAGGGTACGCCAAACGGCATTTCGCAGGGAGGAAGGCGGAGGAGAGGAACAGCCAAGTCTTGGGGCGGTCGTGCGACGCCGGAGCAGCCAACGTCGCTAGAGCCCCCGCCGCCGCAGGAGTTGTTGTTCCTCCCCTCCTCCCTGTGAAACGCTTTTCGCGCAGCCCGGCGTTGCCGCGGCGCGGCATATGTCTCCATTCCAGCGCCAATCGTCTCTGCTATGCGCCCCCCACGCAAACCGTGCGCGTGCGACCTGTAGCCGCACTGCGTCTCGCCTCATACTGTCTTGCTCGACGCCCGCCCTGTCCGGATGTAGCTTCCCCACACGCCTATGGACCCATCCAACGTCCGCGACCCTGATTACTTCCACAAAGTCGTCGATTGCCAGTGGGCCTGCCCGGCCCACACCAATGTTCCGGAGTACATCCGGCTCATTGCGCAAGGCAGATACACCGACGCCTACCTGCTCAACCGGGAGTCGAACGTCTTCCCGGGCATCCTCGGACGCACCTGCGACCGGCCCTGCGAGCCTGCCTGCCGGCGCGAGCGGGTCGAGGACAAGCCCGTCGCCATCTGCCGGCTCAAGCGCGTGGCGGCCGACCACAAGGACGACGTCACCGCGCTGCTCCCCAAGGCGCCCAAGCAGAAGAACGGCAAGCGCGTGGCCCTGGTGGGCGCGGGCCCGGCGTCGTTGACGGTGGCGAACGACCTGCTGCCGCTCGGCTACTCGGTCACCATCTACGAGAAGCTCAAGGTGGCGGGCGGCCTGATGCGCTCGTCGATCCCGTCGTTCCGCCTGCCCGACAAGGTGCTGTCGGAGGAAGTGGACGCGATCATCAACATGGGCGCCGAGATGAAGTACGGCACGCCCATCGAGAGCCTGCGGTGGCTGCGCGAGCAGAAGTACGACGCCATCTTCGTCGGCTCGGGCGCGCCGCGCGGCAAGGACCTCGAGGTGCCCGGCCGCCATGACTCGCCGAACATCCACATCGGCCTCGACTGGCTCGCCTCGGTGGCGTTCGGGCACATCAAGAAGATCGGCGCGAAGGTCATCATCATCGGCGTCGGCAATACTGCAATGGACTGCTGCCGCACCTCGCGCCGGCTCGGCGGGGTCGACATCAAGGTGATGGCCCGCAAGCCGCGCAACTACTTCAAGGCCTCGCCCTGGGAGCTCGACGACGCCGAGGAGGAGCAGGTCCAGATCATCGTCAACCACGAGCCGAAGCGGTTCGTCTATGGCACGGGTGCGGAGGCCGGCAAGCTGGTCGGGATGGAGTTCCAGCAGTACCAATCCACCGAGGTGAACGGCAAGCTGCAGCAGAAGACCCTCGGCGCGGTGATCCTCCCCTGCGACGACGTCATCCTCGCCATCGGCCAGGAGGCGGCCTTCCCCTGGATCGAGCAGGACAGCGGGATGGCGGTGGACAAGTGGGGCTCGCCGGTCGTCGATAAAGTGACTTATCAAAGCTCGCTCCCCGGCATCTTCTTCGGGGGCGACGCGGCCTTCGGGCCGCTCAACATCATCTGGGCGGTCGAGCACGGGCACCAGGCGGCGCTCTCGATGCACGCCCACTGCCACGGGCTCCCGCTCCTGCCGCGGCCGGCGCGCGGGATGAACCTGCTCTCCACCAAGATGGGCCTGCACGAGTGGGCCTACCAGAACGACTACAACCCGGCGCGCCGGCAGAAGATGTCGCACGTCGACCTGACCGAGCGGTTCAAGAAGCTCGACACCGAGGTGGAGCTGGGCTTCACCGCCGAGCAGACCGCGCGCGAGGTGGAGCGCTGTCTCAACTGCGACATCCAGACCGTCTTCACCGACAAGCTGTGCATCGAGTGCGACGCCTGCATCGACATCTGCCCGGTGCTCTGTCTTACAATTACCAAAGACGGCCCGGTGGAGGACGTGCGCAAGCGGCTCTCGGCCCCGGCCACCAACCCCAGCCAGGCGCTCTTCGCCTCTGGCCCGCTGCTCCACACCCACCGGGTGATGGTGAAGGACGAGGACCTCTGCGTGCACTGCGGCCTCTGCGCCGAGCGGTGCCCGACGGCGGCCTGGGACATGCAGAGGTTCGTGCTCAACATCCCCTACGCCGGCGCGCCTGCTGCAAAGGCCAAGGAAACGGTTCGTCCATGAAGACCAACGACTTCGCCTTCAAGCTCGCCAACGTCAACGGGACGGGCTCGGCGAGCGCCAACAGCCTCCTGATGCAGGCCATCTTCCGGATGGGCATCCCGGTCTCGGGGAAGAACATCTTCCCGTCCAACATCCAGGGCCTGCCCACCTGGTACGAGGTGCGGGTGAGCGGCGACGGCCACGTGGCGCGGCCCGCCGAGATCGACCTGATCGTCACCATGAACCCGGAGACGTACGCGCGCGACGTCGAGGAGGTCCGCAAGGGCGGCTACATCCTCTTCGACTCCACCTGGCCGCTCGCCCCGGCGCTCGAGCGCGACGACGTGACGTTCCTCGGCGTGCCGTTCTCCCAGATCTGCAGCGACAACTTCGCCCAGGCGCGCGAGCGGCAGCTGATGAAGAACATCTGCTACGCCGGCACGCTGGCGGCGCTCTTCGAGATCGACATGAAGGTCATCGCGCAGATCCTCTTCGAGAAGTTCTCGAAGAAGCCGGCGCTGATGGAGTCGAACCGCAAGGCGATCAACCTCGGCTACGAGTACGCGAAGAAGCACTTCGACTGCCCGCTGCCGCTCAGGCTGAAGGCGCTCGACAAGAACAAGGACAAGATCCTCATCGACGGCAACTCGGCCACCGCGCTCGGCTGCGTCTACGGCGGCGCCACCGTGGCGGGCTGGTACCCGATCACGCCGTCCACCAGCGTGCTCGACGCGTTCAAGGAGTACTGCGAGGAGTTCCGCACCGACCCCGACGGCAAGAAGCGCTACTGCATCCTGCAGGCCGAGGACGAGCTGGCCGCGGTGGGCATGGTGATCGGCGCCGCCTGGAACGGGGCGCGCGCGTTCACCTCGACCGCGGGCCCGGGTATCTCACTGATGAACGAGCTGATCGGGCTGGCGTACTACGCCGAGATCCCGCTGGTGATCATCGACGTGCAGCGCGTGGGCCCCTCGACGGGCATGCCCACCCGCACGCAGCAGGGCGACGTGCTGCTCTGCGCCTACGCCTCGCACGGCGACACCAAGCACATCCTCCTCTTCCCCAAGGACCCGGCCGAGGCGTTCGAGTTCGCCTGGAAGTCGTTCGACCTCGCCGAGCGGTTCCAGACGCCCGTCTTCGTGCTCACCGACCTCGACATCGGCATGAACGACTGGGTCGTCCCGAAGCTCACCTGGGACGACAGCTACCAGCCCGACCGCGGCCGCGTGCTCACCAAGGAGCAGATCGAGCAGCTGCCCAAGTTCACCCGCTACTGGCCCGAGGACGCGCAGGGCGTGGCCGCGCGCACGCTGCCGGGCGTGCACCCCAAGGGCGCGTTCTTCACCCGCGGCTCGGGCCACAACAAGCTGGGCGGATATACCGAGATACCCGACGAATACCAGGAGGTGATGGACCGCCTCCTCCACAAGCACGACGCGGCCAAGCACAAGGTGCCGCCCGCCGTGCTCGACGTGCGGGAGGGGGCGACCTTCGGCGTCATCTCGATGGGCGGCTGCGATCTGGCCGTGCGCGAGGCGCTCGAGGTGCTGGAGAAGAAGCAACTGAAGGCCGATTACCTGCGCATCCGCGCCTTCCCGTTCGGCGACGAGGTGGAGCAGTTCCTCGCCCACCACGACCTCGTCTTCGTGGTGGAGCAGAACCGGGATGCGCAGCTGAAGTCGCTCCTCCTGCTCGAGACCAAGGTGCAGAAGGAGAAGCTCGAGTCGATTCTGGAGTACGGCGGATATCCGCTGCAATCGGCGCAGGTGGTCAAGCCCATCGAGGCGCACTTCGGCGGCGGCCGGGAGACTGCGGAATGAGCTACATCAAGAAGCCGGCGGTGCGTCACCCCTCGCTGCAGCCCAACAAGCTGGGGCTCACCGTCCGCGACTACGAAGGCTCGATGTCCACGCTCTGCGCGGGCTGCGGGCACGACAGCATCACCGCGGGCCTCGTCAAGGCCTTCTATGAGCTCGATACCCCGCCCCATATGGTGGCGAAGATGTCCGGCATCGGCTGCTCGTCGAAGACGCCCACCTACTTCCTCTCGGGCGCGCACGGGTTCAACTCGGCCCACGGCCGGATGCCGGCGATCGCCAGCGGCGCGGCGGCGGCCAACCGGGACCTCAAGTACATCGGGGTCTCGGGCGACGGCGACTCGCTCTCGATCGGCCTGGGCCAGCTGAGCCACGCCATCCGGCGCAACGTCGACATGCTCTACGTGATCGAGAACAACGGCTGCTACGGGCTCACCAAGGGCCAGTTCTCCGCCTCGGCCGACGTCGGCTCGAAGTCGAAGCGGGGCGAGGTCAACACCCAGGCCCCGATCGACCCGGCGCTGCTGGCGCTCAGCCTGGGCGCGAACTTCGTCGCCAGGAGCTTCTCGGGCGACAAGGAGTCGCTGGTGCCCCTGCTCAAGGCCGGGCTCTCGCACAAGGGCTTCGCGCTGATCGACGTCATCTCGCCCTGCGTGACCTTCAACGACCACGTGGGCTCGACCAAGAGCTACCTCCACACGCGCAAGAACCAGCTGCCGGTGGTCTCGGCCGACTACGTCCCGTTCCGCGAGGAGATCACCGCCGAGATCGCGCCGGGCACCACCAAGCTGATCGAGATGCACGACGGCAGCCACCTGCGCTTGCACAACGTGGCGAAGGACTACGACGCCACCAACCGCGCCAGCGTGATGGCCTTCCTCCAGGCCAGGCAGCAGGGCGGCGAGATCCCGATGGGCCTGCTCTTCATCGACGAGAGCGGCGTCGAGATGCACGACGGCAACCACACCGTCGACCGGCCGCTCTCGCAGGTGCCGTTCGAGGAGCTCTGCCCGGGGTCGAAGGCGCTGGAGAAGCTGCAGGAGGCGTATCGGTAGGCGGAACACCTTCTGCGCGGGACCGGAGGCTGGGCGCAGACCTTGCGCGCCCGCCCGGGGTCGCGCACGCCACGACAACGACAACTGCGAATGAGGAACCTGCGTTCCTTGTTCGCAGTTGTCTTTGGCGTGCGGCCGTGCAGCCCGCCGACCTGGCGGCGCTGGCACAGCCGATGCTACGAACCGGGGGCATGACCACCTCCAAGTCGGGTAGCAGCTGGTCCGTCAGCACCACCGGATATGAGCTCCTGCAAAACCCTGTGCTCAACAAGGGCACCGCATTCTCCAAGGTGGAGCGCGAGGCGATGCGTCTGCGCGGGCTCTTGCCGCCTCGCATCAACACCATCGAGGAGCAGATCGAGCGGGTCCGCGAGAACTTCCACAAGCAGCCGACCGACCTCGCCAAGTACGTCTACTTGAACGGACTCCACGATCGGAACACCACGCTCTTCTATCGGGTGATCATGGACGCGCCCGACGAGATGATGCCGATCATCTACACCCCCACCGTGGGGCAGGCGTGCCAGCAGTACGGACACATCCTCCGCCGGCCGCGCGGCCTCTTCATCAGCTACGAGGACAAGGGGAGCATCAAGCGGGTCCTCCACAATTGGCCGTTCAAGCAGGTAGGAATCATCGTCGTCACCGACGGCGAGCGGATCCTCGGGCTGGGCGACCTCGGCGCCAACGGGATGGGCATCCCGGTGGGCAAGCTCTCGCTCTACACCGCCTGCGCCGGCGTCGACCCGAACCTGAGCCTGCCGATCACGCTCGACGTCGGCACCGAGAACCAGGCGCTGCTCGATGACCCGCTCTACATCGGCCTGCGGCAGCGCCGGGTGCGCGGGGCGGCCTACGACGAGTTCCTCGAGGAGTTCGTCCAGGCCGCCAACGAGGTCTTTCCGGGCGTGATGCTCCAGTTCGAGGACTTCGCAAACCAGAACGCCTTCCCTCTGCTCGAGCGGTACAGAGGCCGCGTCTGCTGCTTCAACGACGACATCCAGGGCACCGCGGGCGTGGCGGTTGCGGGCGTCTTCTCTTCGCTTCTGATGACCCATCGCAAGCTCACGGACCAGCGGATCCTCTGTCTGGGCGCGGGCGAGGCGGCCACCGGCATCTGCGACCTGCTCACCTCGGCGATGGCCGACGAGGGCCTCACCCGCAAGGAGGCCCGCGAGCAGTGCTGGCTGTTCGACTCCCAGGGCCTGGTCGTGCGGGGCCGGGAGAAGCTGGCCGGGCACAAGAAGCAGTACGCGCACGACCACGCGCCGGTGGCCGACTTCGTCAAGGCGATCGAGCTCGTCAAGCCCACCGTGCTGATCGGCGCGTCGGGGCAGCCCGCGACGTTCACCAAGGAAGTGGTCGAGACGATGGCCCGGCTCAATGAGCGGCCGGTGATCTTCGCGCTCTCGAACCCCACCTCGAAGGCGGAGTGCACCGCCGAGCAGGCCTACCGGTGGACCGACGGCCGGGTGGTGTTCGCCAGCGGCAGTCCGTTCCCCGAGGTCAACCTGGGCGGGCAGCGGTTCGTGCCGGGGCAGGGGAACAACTCGTACATCTTCCCCGGAGTGGGCTTGGGGGCGATCGCCTGCGGGGCCAAGCGGATCACCGACGAGATGTTCCTGGTGGCCGCGCGGACGCTCGCCAGGCAGGTTGGGCCGGAGGACCTCGCGCTCGGCCGCATCTATCCGGCGCTCTCGCGGATCCGCGAGGTGTCGCTGCAGATCGCGGTGGCGGTGGCGACGCTCTGCTGGGACCAGGGGCTCGCTTCGGAGGCGCGGCCGGTGAACGCGGAGGAGTTCATCCGCGGGCACCAGTACCAGCCTCAGTATGAGGAGTACGCGTAGGGTTCAGACCGCATCGCCCCCAGGCGGGAGCTCGCTGGGGGGCGCGAAGGTGGCTGCGAACGCGCGCAGGTCGGTGAGCGCGCCCCCGACCGCGGCGGCGAGCTGCACGCGGTCGACCTCCGCGTAGTCGTGCACCAGCAAGTTTCGCAGGCCGTAGGCGAGCCCGAGCCGTGAGGCCAGCGCAGGCGCGAGCTTCCCGTGCGCGGCGAGGGACGCAAAGGCGCCCCGGCCAGTCGTCGGCGGGGTCCAGCCGGCGGGGCTGGTCATCGCGGGCAGCCCATCTCGGCGGCGACGCGCGCCGCGGCCGAACGGAAGAGGAGACGGCGCGGCAGATCGTCGGCGTGGCGCTTCATGATGCGAACGGCGGCTTCCACCCGCTCGTCCTCGCTGCGCGCGAGCACCAGCAGCCCCTCGGAGAGCGCGGCGAAAGCGACCGCGGGGTCGGCCTCGTCGACGTCGACGACGTCGGCGCGCTCGCCGAGCGGTCCGAGCGCGTCGGTGAGGGCGGCGATGATCGAGAGGCGCAGGTGCAGGCGCGCGTCGGCGCCGAGGTTGCGCGGGAGGACCACCGCCACGTCGAGGTCGCTGTCCGGGCGGGCCGCTCCCTTGACGCGGGAGCCGAAGAGCCACGCGACCCGCACCTGGGGGAGGGGCTGGAGCGCAAGAGCGACCTGGTAGAGAAGCGCGTCCATCCCGCCGGGCATAGCAGGCCCCGAGCCAGGTGCTACCCCAGCGCGTCCCGCCGCCGGTGCGAGAGCGCCGGCAGGTCGCGCCGCACCTGCGCCAGCCGCTCCAGGCTGATCTCCGCAAGGGCGATCGCCTCGCCATCCGGCCCCGCCTCGGCGAGCTTCTCGCCCCACGGGTCGGCGATCAGCGCGTGCCCGTAGGCGAAGCGGTTCTCCGAGAGCGGCCCGATCTGCCCGCCCTGCGCCGGGGCGATCACGAACGCCTGGTTCTCCACCGCCCGCGCCCGCAGCAGGAGGTCCCAGTGGGCGCGGCCCGTGTACGCCGTGAAGGCGGCGGGCACGGCGATCAGGTCGGCGCCGGCCTCCGATAACTTCCGGTAGAGCTCCGGGAAGCGCAGGTCGTAACAAATCGATAACCCGAGGTTCACACCCAGCCCCTCGAGCAGGACCACCGGCGCCACTCTGTCTCCGGGCGCCACCTGCTCCGATTCGCGGTAGCGGGCGCCATCGGGGATGTCGACGTCGAACAGGTGCAGCTTTCGATAACTCGCGGCGATCGCGCCACCTGGATCGATCAGCGCGGTGGTGTTGTGGAAGCGGCCGTCGGCGGCCTTCTCGGCGATCGAGCCCGCGTGGAGCCAGACGCCGTGCTTCGCGGCGAAGTCGCGCAGGGGGGCAAGCTGGGCGCCGGCGAGCGGTCCGGCGAAGGCGGCCTTCTCTTTGGCCGGGCCGATGTGCTCCCACATCTCGGGGAGCGCGAGGAGCTTCGCGCCGCGGGCCGCGGCGTCTGCGAGGAGGGCGAGCGCGCGGGCGAGGTTGTGGGGCCGGTCGGGGCCACTCTGCAGCTGGAGCGCGGCGGCGAGGAAGGACATGAAGGGGAGCGTAGCAGGGG
>JAYWAO010000271.1:0-5019 GCA_043782365.1 Deltaproteobacteria bacterium | reverse complement strand
TCCAAGACACGCTCTACCTCGGCAACCTCGAGGCGCGGCGCGACTGGGGATATGCAAAGGATTACGTAGAGGCGATGTGGCTGATGCTGCAGCAGGAGAACCCCGCCGACTACGTGATCGCTACCGGTGAGGCCCACAGCGTGCGCGAGCTCTGCGAGGCCGCATTTGGCCACGTGGGGCTCGATTACAAGCAATATGTCGAGCTGGACTCCAGATATCTCCGCCCGACCGAGGTGGACAACCTGCTCGGCGACGCCTCGAAGGCTGCGCGTGAGCTGGGCTGGAGGCCGCGCACCACCTTCAGCGAGCTGGTGCGGCTGATGATGGAGAATGATCTCGCGCTCGCCGAGCGGGAGAAGCGCGCCGGCGCCGGGCCGGCGGTGTCGCGGCACGGCTGAGCTTCCGGTCGCGGCCCTAGAGCGCCGAACGGTTTGACTCCCGTCAAACCGATCGGCGCTCTAGTCGCTCAGCCCGAACACCCGCAAGAGCCAGCGCCAGAACCCGATCTTCTCCGTCGCGGGCGCCGCCAGCGCCGTGCTCTGCGCGGCCTCGACCTCCTCGGCGAGCCGCTGCCGCACCGCCTCGGGCGTGTCCTGGGTGGAGAACGTCGCCGTCACCGTCCGCCCGGTGCCCTTCTCCTGCGCGGTCACCGTCAGCAAGCACTCCGCCGAGAGCGCGAACTGGATGTCAAATGACACCGACCCGCGCGGGCCCCTGGGCAGGCCCTGCACCTCGATGGTGCCGAGGTACTCGTTGTCCTGCGCCTTCTCGCTCTCGCCCTGGAACACCGACAGCGCGATCGACGGCTGGTCGTCCTTGGTGGTCGAGATCGAGTACTGGCGCAGGTGCGGCAGCGAGGTGTTGCGCTCGATGATCTTCTTGTTGCGCCCGCCGGGCAGGCCGATGCCGATGCTCATCGGCAGCACGTCCACCAGCACCACGCCGCCGATGTCGCCCGACTCCATCTGCTCGGCCATCAGCGCGGCGCCGAGCGCGACCGCCTCGTCGGGGTGCACCGCCTTGCTGGGCTCGCGGCCGAAGAAGTTGCGGATCCGCTCGCGCACCAGCGGCATCCGGCTCTGCCCGCCGACGAGCAGGACCTCGTCCACGTCCCTCGGCGTCAGTCCCTTCGCCTCCAGCACCTCGGTGCAGACCTTGAGCGTGCGGTCGATGAGGTGGCCCGTCAGCAGGACCAGCTCGCTGCGGGAGAGCGTCGCCTCGAGGTCGTACGGCTTGTCGCCGACCATGGCGATGAACGGCACCCGCACCTTGTACTCGAGCGTCTCGGAGAGGGCGATCTTCGCGCGCTCGGCGGCGTCGGTGACGCGCTGGAGCGCGACGCGGTCGCCCGGGAAGTCGATCCCGTTGGTCTCCTTGAAGACCGAGAGCAGGTGGTCGACGAGCACCTTGTCGAAGTCGACGCCGCCGAGAAAAGTATCGCCGCCCGTCGAGAGCACTTCGTAGACGTTGCCCTGCAGCTGCAGCACGCTCGCGTCGAAGGTTCCGCCGCCGAGGTCGTAGATGAGCACCCGCTGCTGCAGCGTGCGCCCGTGCCCGAAGGCGAGCGCGGCCGCGGTGGGCTCATTGAGGATGCGCTCGACCACGAGGCCCGCCAGCGCCCCGGCCTCGCGCACCGCCTGGCGCTGGTTGTCGTTGTAATACGCGGGCACGGTGATCACCGCGCGGGTGATCGGCGACTGCAGATACTGCTGCGCGATCTCCTTCACTTCGCCGAGCACCATCGCGGAGATCTGCTGCAGCGAGAAGATCTGCTCGCCGAGCTTCACCGCCGCCTCGCCCTTGGGCCCGGCGACGATCTGGTACTGGAAGCGGCCCATCAGATCGGCGACCACCTGCGAGCTGAACTGCCGGCCGACCAGCCGCTTGGCGCCGTAGACGGTGTTGCGCGGGTTGGTGAGCATCTGCCCCTTGGCGGGGTGGCCGATGATCAGCTTGTTCTTGTCGTTGAGCGCGACGATCGAGGGGATGGTGTTGTAGCCCTCGCGCGAAGGGATCACGAACGGCTTGCCGTTCTTCACCACCGCCGCGCACGAGTTGGTGGTCCCGAGGTCGATGCCGATGACCGGGCCCTTGACCCCGCTCTTCGAAGCGCCGTTCGCCCCCGGCACCGAAGCCAGCTCGAGCGGGCGCTCGGCCGGCCGGGCGGGAACGGCGACGGCGCCCGGGGTGAGCACCGGAGGACCGCCCTCGAGCGGGGCGCCGGCGGGCCGCGAGGAGGTCTCCGCGGCGCTCGGCTGGGCGGGCAAGGAGAAGTCGAGCTCCAGCGGCGAGGGAGGCGGCTCGGCCTGCGGCAGCAGCGCGGAGGGCGGCGGCGCCGGTGCGAAGGGGACCACCTCTTGAGCTGGCGCCGGCGGCTTCGCCGGCTCCTTGGCGAGGCTGGGCTCCGGGGCCCGCGGGGCGACCTTGCCATGCTGGGAGTCAGTGGGGCGCGTGACCTTGAACAGCCCTGGATCGGAGGTGCGCGGGACGGTCGCGACCGCAGGATCAGAAGGACGGAGCGCCACCTTCGCGAGGGCAGGGTCGGAGGTGCTCGGCGCAGCCTTGGCGAGGCTCGGGTCGGAAGCGCGCAGGGGAGCCCTCGCGAGGCTCGGGTCGGCAGCGCGCGGCGCCATCTTGCCGGTCGCGGGAACGAGCTTGCCCTCGATGCGCGTCGACTTCGGCTGCTCCCTGAGCGCCTGCGGAGGCTTGCCGCCGAGCGCGGTGATCATCTGGCGCGCGGATTCGTCCACCGCGAGCAGCTGCAGGCCCATCCCCGCCTCGACGCCGGGAGGCAGCACCCCGCCAGGCTGCGGCGGATCGACCACGCGCACCACGACCGCGGCCGCTTTGAACGAGGTGGTGCCATCGGAGAGCTGCGCCTCGAGCCGCACCAGCGTCTCGCGGGGGCGAGGGCTCTTGGTGCGGATGAAGAAGCGGTTCGCCTTGAGGTCCTCGCCGTAGCGGGCCTTCACCTCTTCATTGGAGGCGCAGGCGAGCTTGATCTGCAGCCCGATCGCAGGCCGCTTCGGAGGCGCTGCCCCACCCGGGGGAGGAGACCCTTCAGACATGCAACCACAATCCCGCAGGTTGCAGTGGGGGGCAACAAATCGACCCGGCGGCGCTCCGCCGCACCTCGGGATCGCCACCACGTCACCCCCCCCGCCGGCGTCGCGGTTGCGCACCGCGAGGGTGTTGCGCGCCGTCAGGGTTGCCGCGCTGCACCTCCCACCGCTACACTCATCCACTTTTTCTGCAGCGCGGTCCCGCGCTCACGCTGGTCTCACCGCCGGACCCAATAGAGGTAGCCGATGATCGACAAGGACCCGCCGCTCGCGCTCACCTTCGACGACGTGCTGCTGCTGCCCGCCGAGAGCGACGTCCTCCCCAAGCAGGTGGACGTCGGCGCCCGGCTGACGCGCAACGTCCGCCTGAAGATCCCGCTGGTCTCGGCGGCGATGGACACCGTCACCGAAGCCCGCACCGCCATCGCGATGGCGCAGGAGGGCGGGCTCGGGTTCATCCACAAGAACCTGACCATCCAGCAGCAGGCGATGGAGGTCACCAAGGTGAAGAAGTACGAGAGCGGCATGGTGGTGGACCCGGTGGTGATCGACCCCGAGGCGAAGCTCGCGCAGGCGGTCGAGCTGATGGGGGCGCACCAGATCAGCGGCATCCCCGTCACCCGCAAGGGCCGGCTGGTGGGCATCCTCACCAACCGCGACATCCGCTTCGAGAAGAACCTCGAGCAGAAGGTGGCCGACATGATGACCACCAAGCTGATCACCTGCCGCGAGGGCATCAGCATGGACGAGGCGAAGGACCTCCTCCACCGCAACCGCATCGAGAAGCTGCTGGTCGTCGATGACGAGTACAACCTGCGCGGCCTCATCACCATCAAGGACATCGAGAAGACGCGCCAGCACCCGAGCGCGGCCAAGGACAAGAACGGCCGGCTGCTGGTGGGCGCGGCGGTGGGCGTGGGCCCAGACCGCGACGAGCGCGTCTCGGCCCTGCTCCGCGCGGGCTGCGACGTCATCTGCGTCGACACGGCGCATGGCCACTCGCGCGGCGTGATCGAGTCGGTCCGGCAGCTCAAGAGCACCTTCAAGGGCATCGAGCTGATCGCCGGCAACATCGCCACCGGCGAGGCGGCGCAGGCGCTCTGCGAGGCGGGCGTCGACGGCGTGAAGGTGGGCATCGGCCCGGGCTCGATCTGTACTACGCGCGTAGTCGCGGGCGTCGGCGTGCCGCAGATCAGCGCGGTGGACGCCTGCGTGCGCGCCGCCGCGAAGTTCGGCGTGCCCTGCATCTCGGACGGCGGCATCAAGTACTCGGGCGACATCGTCAAGGCGATCGCGGCGGGCGCCGACACGGTGATGATCGGCTCGCTCTTCGCGGTCACCGAGGAGGCGCCCGGCGAGGTGATCCTCTACCAGGGCCGCTCCTACAAGTCGTACCGCGGGATGGGCTCGCTCGGGGCGATGAAGCAGGGCTCGAAGGACCGCTACTTCCAGGAGGGGGCCGAGGAGTCGAAGCTGGTCCCCGAGGGGATCGAGGGCCGGGTGCCGTACAAGGGCACGTTGGCGATGAACGTCCACCAGCTGATCGGCGGCCTGCGGGCGGGCATGGGCTACTGCGGCTGCCGCGACATCGACGAGCTGCGCACCAAGGCGAAGTTCGTCCGCATCACCTCGGCGGGCCTGCGCGAGAGCCACGTGCACGACGTGACCGTGACGCAGGAGGCGCCGAATTATCGAATCGGGTAACGAAGGCGCAAGCGCCTTCCGCTCGGGCGCCGGCAAGCGCCTGGCGCTCGGCTTCATACTCGGCCTGCCGGTGTTACTGTTTTCTTTGGCAGCCGCTCGGGCCATCGAGCTCGCCTCCGATAGCGAGGTGCCGGCCGAGTGGCGTGACCTCGATTGCGACGGCCGTGTGAGCCGCATCGAGTGGCTCCGCGGCGGGCTGGACTTCCGGCTGCGGGCGAGCGCGGCGCTGCCGGGCTGCACGGAGCTGGTGCAC
>JAYWAO010000270.1:0-5029 GCA_043782365.1 Deltaproteobacteria bacterium | reverse complement strand
TGAAGTCGATCGGCAGCCCCGACTCGTAGGCTGCGAACACCGCGCGGGCCGAGTTGCCCGAGACCTTGCCGTAGTGGAGTTCCATGTCGGCATCTACTACCCGAAATGCGGCGAGCCCGCGAACCGTGAGGTCCGCGGGCCCGCGAAAAGCCGGCGCTTGCAGGGTGGTCTAGAGACCGCCGATGCAGCCCTTCTGGCCGCTAGAGTTGGCATAGCCCGTGCCGGCGGTGTAGGCGGCGTTCGACCACTCGCCCTGCACCTTCCACTGCGTGCGGTTGGAGAAGGTCGCCAGCGGGCCGCCGAAGGTCCAGGCGCACTTGTCGGCGTTCTCGGCGCCCGAGGAGTCGTACCAGGCGCCCGGCGAGGCGGGGTCGGTCATCGCCTCGGCCAGCTCGTGCCCGCTGACGTTGGCGATGGCGGAGAGGCCCTGCGAGTGGAGGCCCGAGCTGTCGGCGGGGTCGCAGCCCGTGTCGCCGTCGAGCTTCCAGAAGAAGGCGAACTGGATCGCCTTGCCGTTGCAGGTGCCCGCCGAGTGCCAGGCGCAGTAGCCGGCCGAGCCGCGGGGCTGGTCGGAGTAGAGCGCGTAGTAGCCGTTGCCGCTCGGGTCGATCACGGTGCCGCTGGCGGTGATGCCGGCGCAGACCTCGGCGAGGACCGTGGCGCTCGAGCCATTGCTGGTCTCGGCGGCGGTGTCGATGTAGTGGCCCTGGTGGGAGACGCCGGTGCCGACCGTGCCGTTGCTGCCCGTGTACTCGGTGCAGGTCCTGGCGTAGTTCGAGTTGCTGTAGCCCGTGTAGAAGGTGTCGATGCCGGTCATCTTGTCGCCGGAGTAGCTGCCCCACGAGGCGCCGCGGAAGAAGGCCTTGGTGGTGGCGGACGTCATGATCTTGCCGCCGTGGTAGGTCATGTTCGCGCTCCGGCGGGCCGAGCTCTGGAAGCCCGCCTCCTTGGCGGCCAGCGCGTCCCGCTCGGCCTGGACGTCGCGGGTCCAGTGGATGCCGAGCATCGGCGGCTCTTCGGCCGTCTGCTGATCGGCGGCGGGACCACCACAGGCTGCGGCGAATGCGGCGAGGACGAGGGCTGCCTTCTTCATGGACTCTCCGGGGTTTTTCCGCAGCGCAGCGCGCCGGGGTGAGGGTGGCCAAGGGTGCGGCTACATGGCGCAGGGGAGCCTGCTGATTCTGGCGGTGGAAAGCAATCGCCGGGCAGGAAATCCGACGCCGCTGTGCGGCACGAGCAGGCCGTCCACCAACAGATTAACTATTTATTTCATTGAGTTGAACGACAGCGCAGGACTTGCACATGGGACCAAGACGAACGTCCTTGTCTGTTGGGCCAGCCAGTCGATCACCTCGGCTGCCGTGCGCCCCGTGCGCTTGGGCACCGCGAAGGAGTGGTCGCCCTCGGGCACCACCTGCAGCCGCGCGCGCGGCCCCAGCGCAGCCACGATGGGCCGCAGGAGCAAGAGGTCGGCGAGCTTGTCCCGCTCGCCCTGCAGGAAGAGGAGCGGCAGGCCGGTCCGCGCCAGGTGGTCGCCGCGCTTGGTGGCCGGCGCTGCGGCTGCGTGGAGCGGGAAGCCGAAGAAGACGAGCCCCCGCGCCCCGGCCAGGGGCTCCTTGGCCTGCGCCTGGGAGGTGATGCGGCCGCCCATCGACTTGCCCCCCGCAAAGAGCGGCAGGTCGGCGCAGGCGCGCGCGGCCTCGGCGACGGCGGCGCGGGCGCACGACTCCAGCAGCGCGGGGGGATCGGGCCTCCGCTTCCCGGCGGCGGTATAGGGGAATTGATACCGGAACGTCGCGATCTCCCGCGCCGCCAACGCAGCGGCGAGGTCTTCGAGGAAGTGGTGCTCCATCCCCGCGCCGGCGCCGTGGGCCAGCACGAGGAGCGCGCACGACGTCGCGGACCTGCGCAGGATGGCCGGGACGTGGTCCCTTCCCGGGGCCGGCGCGAACCAGAAACGGGTATCGGTCGTCCTATCGGCCACGGATAGACCTTATCACCGCTCGCGCGGCGGCCCGGCCTTGGGGGGCGCCGCATCGGCTGGCTTCTCCCCCGGCCAGCCGAGCTCGGCGAGCAGCTGCTGGACCGCCTCGGGGAAGAGCAGCGGCCACGAGATGAGCGCCGAGACGAAGTGGCCCGACTTGGGCAGCGCGTCGGCCTTCTTGGTCTTCGACCAGGCCAGCACCTCGTGGCCGAAACAGAGCGCCGCGCTCACCGCCGCGGCGGCGACCCACGCGGTGCCGGCCTCGCGCGGCCCGCGGAAGTAGAGCGCCCACGCGCCCGCCGCGTACGACCCGAGGATGCCGAGGTTGCGTAGCCCGCGCAGCGGCGCAGGGGCGAGCGAGAAGGCCGCCGACCAGACGGCGGGCAGGGCCAGCAACTCGAGCGCTCCCAGCTCCATCGTTCGCTCCGTGCGGCGTCCTGGGTCTAGAGCGCCGTGAAGACGCGCTGTGTGCGGGCGCTCACACCGGGCAACCAGACGCCGGACGCGGACCGGGACGCCCATCCTACCTCGCGGCGGGCGGGCCCCCTGTGAAGCGGTTCACACCCCGCAACCTGCTTCGCGAGGCGAGGTAGATGAGCAGCGCACGCGGACTTCCTGGTGACACGCGGTGGCGGGCGTGAGGCCGTGGAGCTTCGCTCTGTCGCCCATCGCGGGACGCGGAGGCGCGGCAACGGCCGCACCACCACGGAGGCGATGCCCCGCCTCCTGGGCCGGGACCACGTTCGTCGAGCGCATGGGTTGAAGACCGGGCGCCGCCGGCGCTTGTTGCGGGCGGAGCTACCTGCACGACTCCGCCAGCTCGCCCACCAGCGCGTCGAGCGACGGCTCCTCGCCCGGCGCGACCTCACGCCAGAGCTCTCGTAGCGTGGGCCGCCCGCCGCGGCTCCAGAGCGAGCGCAGCGGCAGGAGCGCGCGCGGGTTGCGCCACCAGTCTTCGTCGTGCCGCTCGCGCAGCGCCGCCCGGGCCCGCGCGGCGAAGGCGAGCCCGCGCAGCTGCGCCCAGCCGCCCAGCAGGGGCTCCAGGCCGGCCAGGGCGAGCCCCGCGGGGAGCGACGAGAGCCCGGCCCGCGCGTGCAGCTCGCGGTGGAGCGCGGCGGCGCGGCTCCCGAGGCCCTCGCGGTGCGCCTCCAGCTCGGCGAGCGCGCGGGCGGCGGCGAGGCGGGCGTCGCAGAGCAGCGCGATGGCGATGGCGCGGCCGTCGTCGGGGCCCAGCTCGGCCTTGGCGACGCGGCGGCGAAACTGGTCATCGCGCACCAGGCCCGCGAGCAGGTCGGCCGCCGCCACGGGCACCGCCGGGTCTCCGCAGAAGAAGTCCTCCGCGGGCGCTTCGGCTGGAGGAGAGGCGCGCAAGAGCCCCACCGAGAGCGCGCCCAGCAAGCGGCCGAGCGCGCGCGGGCCCTCGTCGGGCAGGAGCGAGAGCCGCACCTCGCTTGGAGGATCGAGCGCGACCGCGTGGCTGCCGGCAGCCTTGAGCGGGCGGTCGTCGTCGTCGAGCTTCAGGCGGCCGCTCGCGTGCAAGTCGAGCGCGAGCGGCTCGGCCCAACGGCGGCAGGTGCGCAGGAGCTCCCCGCGCGGGAAGGCCGGGCTGCAGCGCGGCGCCTCCAGGAGGTGCAGCAGGTCGTGCCGCTCGGCGTCGCCAGGAGCGCGGCGGGCGCCCGTGTGGCGCTCGAGCAGCCAGGCGAGGAGGTCGTTGGCGATGGCGTCGGTGCCCGCCAGCAGCGCCTCGCAGACCTCGGCCACCTGCTCGGCGTGGGTGGGCGTGCGCGGCGCGAGGCTCTGCGAGTGCAGCGGCGCCAGCGGCGCAGGCGCTCCCGGAAGCAGCGGCGCAGCCTGCGGACCCCTCGCGACCGGCCTGCGGCCAGCGGCGCGGTCGCGCTCGGCGGCGGCGCGCTCCTCGGCGGCCCGGGCGAGGTCCTCCTCCAGCGGCGCGGCCGGTGCCTTCGCCACTGGCGCGGCCCAGCCCTGCGCGAACAGCCTCGCCGCGGCCTCTTGCGGCTCGCCCAGGGCCAGCTCGCCGAGCGCGGCCTGCGCCGTCTCCCAGACGGTGGCGCGCAGCCCGTCGAAGCGCCCGAGGGCCTGCGCGAGCGCCTCCTCGGCGTCGGCCCGAACGCCGCGCACCCGCTCGCGGCCGAGCGCGCGCTCCACCGCCCTGGGCGCGAGCTTGCCGTGCAGGCCGGGGTCGCCGTGCAGCTCGACCAGGGGCCGCGTCGAGAGCCCGCGCAGCTCGTCCCAGGCGCCGGGCTCGTGCCCCTCGGCCACCGCCTCCACCAAGAGCGCGCGCAGCCCCGTCAGCCGCGCGACCCGGCCCGGCTTCTCCTCGGGGTCGGCGCCGGTGAGGAGCTCCGAGACCTGCGCCAGCGCGTCCCGCGAAGTGGCCAACTGGTGATCGCGCGCCCGCTGCACCGCCCCGCGCGGGCCGTGCTCGTCGAGCTCCGCCGGGAGCCCGGCGAGGTCGCGAAACGTCGCCCGCGCCCGCTCCTGTGCCCAGGCGGCGGCGTCGTCGCGGAGTTCGGACAGCTCTCGTCGGTCGGACATGACGGGGTTGTAGCAGGCCGCGCGGGCCGTGCGTGCGTCCGGGGAGCCGGGAGCCAGTGCGGCGGGCCAGCGCTGAGGCCAAGCGCGCTCGGTATCCCTCCGGCGCCGCCGCGATCCAGCCCCTGCGTTTTGGGAGGGCGGGCAGGCCGCGCGTCGGCAATACTGCGCACCCCATGAGCCCAGCCCGCCTGACCGCTCCCTGCCTCGCGCTCGCCCTCTCCCTCACCGCCGCCTGCAAGGACGTCGAGCGCCACGACGCGCCCGCGCCCAAGTCCCAGGCCGCGGCGCCCGCTGCCACGGGCACGCCGGGCAAGACGGGCACGTCGAAGATCACCGGGCGCGTGCTCTTCAAGGGGCCTGTCCCTGAGGCGCGCGAGGCCGCCCCTCCCTTCCCCGAGTGCGGCCAACGCGAGCCGATCCCGCCCGTGCTGGTGGGCGCCGGCGGCGCGCTCGCCAACGCCTTCGTCTGGGTGAAGGAGGGCCTGCCTC
>JAYWAO010000269.1:0-13831 GCA_043782365.1 Deltaproteobacteria bacterium | reverse complement strand
GGCAGGTGTAGAGCCCGATGTTGGCGCCCACATCGACGAAGACGTCGGCCGCCTGGAGCAGCCCGCCGATCAGCCGGGTCTCCCCCTGCTCGAACGCGCCCGAGACCATGTCGGGCCGACCGACCAGGTCGAACCCGTGGGGTGTGCGCACGGGCCTGCGTAGCCGCAGCGTCCAGATGCTGCGCAGGGTCCGATAGCTCTGGGCGACCGTCGGAAAGCCCTCCACCAGCCGCCTCGCCCGATCCCGCAACGTCATCCACGGACTCCTGTCGGCGCGCAAAGAGCCGCCTTGCGTAACCTACCCCGGTTCTCAAGCGTCAGAAGGCGGTTTCCACTCTCGCGAAGGAAGGGTTAGGAGTTAGCCATGCGCATCGCCACCGCCACCACCGCTCTCGAAGTCGGCCCCGGCCACCCCCTCCTGCTCATCGCCGGGCCCTGCGTGCTCGAGGGCGAGGCGTTCGCGCTCCGCCACGCCGAGCGGCTCGCCGTCATCGCCCAGAAGCACGCCCTCCCGCTGGTCTTCAAGAGCTCCTTCGACAAGGCCAACCGCACCTCCGGCAAGAGCTACCGGGGCCCGGGCATTGTCGAAGGTTTGCGAATCCTCGCCAAGGTCAAACAGGCCACCGGCCTGCCCGTGCTCACCGACGTCCACACCGAGGAGCAGGCGGCGCGGGCGGCCGAGGTGGTCGACGTCCTGCAGATCCCCGCCTTCCTCTGCCGCCAGACCGACCTGGTGCTGGCGGCGGGCCGGACCGGCCGCGCGGTCAACGTCAAGAAGGGCCAGTTCCTCGCGCCCGAGGACATGAAGAACGCCGTCGACAAGCTCGCCGAGGTCGGCTGCACGAATGTATTACTCACCGAGCGCGGCAGCACCTTCGGCTACCACAACCTGGTGGTCGACCTGCGCGGCCTCTCCACCATGCGCAGGTTCGCCCCGGTCTGCTTCGACGCCACCCACAGCGTGCAGCAGCCCGGCGGCGGCGAGGGCGGGACCACCACCGGCGGCGACCGGACGCTCGCGCCCATCCTCGCCCGCGGCGCCGTCGCTGCGGGGATCGACGCGCTCTTCTGCGAGGTGCACGAGGACCCCGAGCACGCAAAGAGCGACGGGCCCAACTCGCTGACGTTCGAACTGTGGGAGCAGACGGTCTCCGAGGTGGCGGCGATCCGCAGAGCGCTGGGGCAGCGATGAGCCCGCGGAGCAAAGGCCTGCCCACCAAGGCTGCCGCGCCGGCGCGGGGGGCCCGTGCGACCCGCGCGCGCGCGGTGGGAGCGCGCCGCCGGCTCCGGGCGGTGGAGAGCCTCGGGCCCGCGCGCAGCCTGCTCGCCCGCATCAAGCTCTTGGTGCTCGACGTCGACGGCACCCTCACCGACGGCCGCCTGTATTACTCCAAGGACGGCGAGGCGCTGAAGGCCTTCGACGTCCGCGACGGCCACGGCCTGCGCCTGCTCGCCCTCTGCGGCGGGGTCAAGCTGGCGGTGCTCACCGGGCGCCGCGCCGACCTCATCCGGGTGCGCTGCCAGGAGCTGGGGATCGGGAAGGTCGTCGAGCGGTCGCGCGCCAAGGCGGACGCCCTGCCGAAGCTCTGCCGGGAGCTGGACGTGACGCTCGCCCAGACCTGCTTCATCGGCGACGACCTCAACGACCTCGGCGCGCTGGCTCTCTGCGCGCTGCAGGCCTGCCCGGCGGACGCCGTGCGCGAGGTGCGGGCGCAGGTCGAGGCGGCGGGCGGGTTCGTCGCCAGGTCGCGGGGCGGGCGCGGGGCCGTGCGCGAGCTGTGCGAGGCCTTGCTCGCTGCCACCGTGGGCTGGCCGCCGCCCGAGCTGGCGCCCGAAGCCTTCAAGACGTGAGCGTCCCATTCTTCAAGCGCTTCCGGCGCGCGCTGCGGGTGCGGGCGCTGCTGCTCCTCCTGCCGCTCCTGCGCCGGCTGCCCGGCTCCCTGGTGCGGCCGCTTTCGGTCGCAGCGGGCACGGTCGCGTACTGGGTGGTGGCCCGGGAGCGGCGGCTTTCGCTGGAGCACCTCGCGCTCGCGTACCCGCAGGAGCCCCCCGCGTTCCACCGGAGGGTGGCGCGGGCGGCGTTCATCTCGCTGGTGCAGAGCGGGCTGGAGGCCGCTGCCGCCGCCCGACTGCAGCCCCGGCTGGCAGAGCTGGTGCGGCTCTCGGAGGGCGATCGCGCCCTGCTCGCCGCGGCCCACGGCGAGGGGAAGGGCGTGCTCTTCGCCAGCTGTCACCTCGGCAACTGGGAGCTGCTCGCCCGCCGCGTCGTCTTGGAGGGCTACCGCTGCGGCACCGTGGCCCGGGAAGCCCAGGACCCGCGGCTCACCGCCCTGCTCGAAGCGGCCCACGCCGAGGTCGGGCTCGAGACCCTCTGGCGCGGCCGCCCGGGGCTGGCCAAGGACCTCTTGCGCCTGCTCCGGTCGGGCGCGTTCGTGGGGATGCTGGTCGACCAGGACACGGCGGTGCAGGGGGTGTTCGTCCCCTTCTTCGGACGGCCAGCGCACACCCCCAGGGCGGTCGGTGACCTGGCTGTCCGGACGGGGGCGCCGGTGGTGTTCGGCTGCATCCACCGAGAGGCCGGCGGAAGGCACCGGGTGGTGCTGCGCCGCATCCCCGTGCCGGTCACTGGCGATCGCGACGCGGACGCGCTGGCGGTGACCGCGGCGACGACGGCTGCCATCGAGGCAGAGGTCCGGGCAGCCCCGGGTGAGTGGGTCTGGATGCACCGGCGCTGGAAGACCCAGCCGTGAAGCGGTCCTGCGCAGTCCAACCAGCGAAGTTCACGCGGCGGCCGGGCCGTCGTGTTAGCCTCTCTGCAAATGCAGAGCCAGAACCCACAGAGCAGCCCGCGGCGCCTCCTCGCGGAGAGTGGATGGCTCTGCGCCCCTCTGCTGTCGGCGCTCCTGCAAGCCGCGTGCACGACTGCTGGCCCTGCTGCGACACCCGCCGCAGTTGCGCGCGAGGGCGGCGCGGACATCGTGCTCACGGGTGTGGCGCTCGACCGGCTCGTCGATGGCAAGGTGGCTGCATCCGGCACGGCTGCCGAGGTCTCCTATGTGCGCGCGAGCGGCCGTTTCGAGGCGCGCGACCTGCGGGCCCGGATGCGCGCGGCGGGCCGTGGAGCGCTCTCGATCGCCGCCCCGCAGGCCACGGGCGAGGTGGATCCGCGGCAGGGTCCGCTGGAGCTTCGCGGGGGCGTGACGGGCGCCGCGACGCCGGAGCCTGCAGCGCTGCAGGCGTCTGCCGGGGCCGGGCCCAATGCGCGCGGCAGCGGTGCGGCCAAGGGCCGGTCTCCGTCGAAGGGCTCCGCGGCCAAGGAACCTGCCGGGAAGACCACCGCGGCGCTGGCGGGCCCAGAGCCGATCCGCTACGCAGCGGACGTCTTCCGCACCGATCCCAAGGAGCGACTCGTCCACCTCGACGGGCACGTCGAGCTCACTCGCGGAGACCTCCTGGTCACCGGCGCCCGGTCGGTGGCGGAGCTCGTCTCCGAGGGCGCGAAGTCGGCCGCACCCGGGCTGGGGCTCTTCAAGCGGTTCACGGTGGACGGCGCGGTGCATGTCGAGCGGGGTGGCCGCACCGCCGATGGCGAGCACGCGGTCTACGACTCAGAGGCCCAGACCCTGACGCTGTCGGGTCCCGCGCGAGCAGAGCCCGGCGACGCAGCGCGCGGCGCGCCATCCGAGCTGCCCTCCACCGGAGGGCCCATCCTCCGCGACGGGCAAGAGCGGCTCACGGGCGAAAGCGTGGTGCTGCTGCTCGACCGCGACGAGGTGCGGGTGGACAAGCCCCGTCTCGTGCTCCACCGCTCGCAGCTCGCCGGGGAGAAGAAGCCCGCGGGCGAGGGCGGCGTCGGCCCGGCGCAGCCCGTGCAGATCGACGCGCAGGCGCTGCTGATCGACCAGGAGCGCCGGGTGCTCCGGTTCTCTGGCGACGTGCTCCTCCGCCGGGGCGACCTCACGGTGCGTGGCCCGAAGCTCGACGCCCGCTACGCCGAGGGTGGCGGGGAGCGGACCGAGATCGATCAGGCCGAGGTCTCCGGCGGCGTGGTGCTGCGCCAGGGCGACCGGCGCGCCACTGGCCGCACCGCCTCGTACTCGGCCACCTCTGGCAAGGTGGTGCTGCTCGGCGACCCGCGCCTCTTCGACCGGGGCGACGAACTCCGCGGCGACCGGATCGAGCTCTCAGTAAACACCGAGGAAATCCGGGTCGAGAAGGCCCGCGGTCGCCTGCATCCTTCTGCCCACCAAGGCGAAGCGCCCCAGGCCGCGGCCAAGCCTGCCGAGGCGAAGCGATGACGGCCGCCATCACGCTCGAGGCCCGCGGCCTCTGCAAGAGCTACCGGGGCCGCAAAGTGGTCGACCAGGTGTCCTTTGACGTCCGCCCCGGCGAGGTGGTGGGCCTGCTCGGCCCCAACGGCGCGGGCAAGACCACCAGCTTCCACTGCGTGGTGGGCCTCGTCTCCCCCGACGAGGGCGCGGTGCTGCTGGCCGGCCGCGACCTCTCGGGGATGCCGCTCCACGCCCGCGCCCGCCTGGGGCTCGGCTACCTGCCGCAGGAGCCGTCGATCTTCCGCACGCTCACCGTGCGCGAGAACTTCCTGGTGGTGCTCGAAGGGCTCGGCGTGCCCCGCCGGGAGCGCGAGGCCCGGGCCGAGGCGCAGCTGGACGAGTTCGGCCTCGGGCGCGTCGGCGCGTCCAAGGGCGAGACCCTCTCGGGCGGGGAGCGGCGGCGCGCGGAGATCGCCCGGCTGCTGCTCTCGGGCCCGCGCTTCCTCCTCTTCGACGAGCCGTTCGCGGGGGTCGACCCCATCGCCGTCGCCGACCTCCAGAAGCTGATCGCCCGGCTGCGCGAGCGGGGCCTGGGCATCCTCATCACCGACCACGCCGTCCGCGAGACCCTGCACGCGTGCGACCGGGCGGTGCTCCTCGTCGAGGGGCGCCTGCTCGAGGCCGGAACACCCGCAGAGATCGCCGCCTCCGAGCGCGCCCGCGCCGTGTACCTGGGCGAGCGGTTCAAGCTAGAGTGAGAGAAGGTTCAAGATCATGGGTCTAGAGCTCAAGCAGAGCCTGCGCCTCAGCCAGCAGCTGGTGATGACGCCGCAGCTCCAGCAGGCGATCAAGCTGCTGCAGCTGTCGCGTCTCGAGCTGGTGGACGAGATCCGCAAGGAGATGGAGCAGAACCCGCTGCTCGAGGAGCCGGGGGATTCGCCCGCCTCGGAGCTGTCGGAGACGCCCGTCGAGCACGGCGCGGCGATGATGGACGAGATCGGCGCCTCCGAGGCGCCGCAGGAGCCGCTGCGCGACCGCGAGCCCGACACCAAGCAGGCCGCCGATGGCGACGTGCAGCGCTCGGACATCGACTGGGAGCAGTACCTCGACAACTACCAGACCCAGCACACCGCGGGCCAAGGCGGCGGCGGGGCTTCCTCGGAAGACCTGCCCTCGCTGGAGGCGACGCTCACCCGGGGCGAGGGGCTCACCGAGCACCTGCTCGAGCAGCTGCGGATGTCGGGCTTCAACGACCTCGAAGAGCGGGTCGGCGCCTTGATCATCGGCAACCTCGACCGCGACGGCTACCTGGTGCTCGACCCCGAGGGCCCCACCGCGCTGGAGCGGCTGGCCCTGGAGGTGGAGCTGGCCGAGGGCGCCCCGGCCAACGGCGCGGAGGGCGCCCCAGACGGGCTTCCGCAGGTCACCGCCGAGGAGCTGGCCGGCCTCGAGGAGCTGCAGAAGGCCGAGGCGGAGGTGGCGCGGCTCACCCGCGAGCTGACGATGGGGGCGGGGCGGCCGTTCCAGGTTGGCATGGCCAAGAAGAACGCGGCGCTGGCGCACGCCGAGAGCGCCCTCAAGGCGCTCGCCGAGGCCAAGGCGGAGCAGCAGAAGGCGGCAGCCAAGCCGGTCAAGGTGGCGAAGGTGCGCGAGGGGCAGCAAGACCCCCTCATCGCGATGGCCCTCGAGGCCGGCGTCCCGGCGGTGACGGCCGACAAGGTCCACAAGCGGATCATGCGGTTCGACCCGCCCGGCTGCGGCGCCCGCGACCTGCGCGAGTGCCTGCTCGCCCAAGCCCACTTCTTCCTCTCCGAGGGCGACGGCAAGGACAACCCGGACGGCGAGCTGCTCCACACCATCATCTGCAAGCACTTGAAGAACGTCGAGATGAAGCGCTACCCGGCCATCGCCAAGGACCTCAAGGTCTCGCTCGAGGAGGTGGTCGCGTGCATCAAGCTCCTCGGCCGCCTCGAGCCCAAGCCGGGCCGGCTCTACACCGACGAGCCGCCGCAGTACATCACCCCGGACGTCTACATCCTCAAGATCGGCGAGGAGTACGTCACCCAGCTCAACGACGACGGCCTCTCCAAGCTGCGGATCTCCCACCAGTACCGGGCGGCGCTGAAGAACGGCGCGGCGCAGGGGACCAAGGCGAAGGAGTACATCCAGGAGAAGCTTCGCTCAGCGGTCTGGTTGATTCGCTCGATCCACCAGCGCCAGCGCACCATCATCAAGGTGTGCGACAGCATCATCAAGTTCCAGCGCGACTTCCTCGACAAGGGCATCTCGCAGCTCAAGCCCTTGATCCTGCGCGACGTGGCGGAGGACATCGGGATGCACGAGAGCACGGTCTCGCGGGTGACGACCAACAAGTACGTCCACACGCCGCAGGGGATCTACGAGCTCAAGTTCTTCTTCAACTCGTCGATCGCCCGGGTGGGCGGCGAGGACATCGCCTCGGAGGCGGTGAAGAACCAGATCAAGCAGATCATCGCCAAGGAGCCGGCCGACAAGCCTTACAGCGACCAGAAGATTGTTGAGCTTCTCAGGGCGCAAAACGTTGACATCGCGAGGCGGACGGTCGCGAAATACAGGGAGGTGCTCGGAATCCTGCCCTCTAGCAAGCGCAAGCGATACTTCTAGTCGGGCGCCGCGCGGACTCAACGCAGCATCACCGCTTCATGGACGAAGGCTCCACAGGAGGTCCAACCCGATGCAGGTCAACATCACCTTCCGGAACATGTTCGCCACCGACGCACTCCGCAACCACGTGCAGGAGAAGCTCGAAAAGGTGGTCGAGAAGTACCTCGACAAGGTCAGCGAGGCCCACGTCACGCTCTCGGTCGAGCGCTACCTGAACCACGCGGACATCAACCTCCACGCCGGCCAGTTCCACGTCCGCGGCAAGGAGAAGTGCGAGGACATGTACGCCTCGATCGACATGGCGGTCGACAAGATCGAGCGGCAGCTCAAGAAGTACAAGGAGCGGCTGCGCGACCACCGGCCCGCCCACTTCCACTCCTCGGAGCCCGTGCGGGTGCGCTACGAGATCATCGAGGCGAAGGGCATCGAAGGGGTCACCCCGGACGTCATCCGCACCGACGAGTTCCTCGCCAAGCCGATGAAGGTGGAGGAGGCGCTGATGCAGATGGACCTGCTCAACAACGACTTCCTCGTCTTCACCCGGCCCGAGTCGCCCGAGGACGTCAGCGTGGTGTACCGGCGCAAGGACGGCAACTTCGGCCTCATCCAGGCCGGCAACGACAGCGTGGTCGCGAAGAAGGAGAGCGCGTCCGCGGCGAAGTAGCCCGCGCACGACGACCGACCGCATGAAGATCGCCGAGTTCCTGCGAGAGGACCTGACGCTCCCCGCCCTCGCCTCCAGCGAGAAGGTGGGGGCGTTGGCGGAGCTGTGCGGCGCGCTCGCCCGCGCCCACCCCTCGCTCGACGCGGCGAAGCTCACCGAGACCTTGCTCGAGCGCGAGAAGCTCGGCTCGACCGGCATCGGCGAGGGGGTGGCGATCCCGCACGGCAAGCTGGCCGGTGTCCCTGGCCTGCTGGCCGCGTTCGGGCGCAGCGTGCGCGGGGTCGACTTCCAGTCGATCGACGGGAAGCCGACCCAGCTCATCTTCGTCTTGTTCGCGCCGGAGAACAGCGCGGGCATCCACCTCAAGGCGCTCGCGCGCATCTCGCGGCTGTTCCGCAGCGCGGCGTTCCGCAAGTCGATCCTGGAGGCGAACGGAGCGCGGGCGGTGTTTCAGCTGATCGCGGACGAGGACGCAAAGTACTAGCTGACGACTAGCGGGGGAGTTCGCGCACGCGCTCCTCGTCCAGCACCGCCTTTGAGAGCAGGCCCGTTCCGGCGGCCCAGCCCCAGAGCCGGTCGCGCACCGACTCCACCTGCGCGCCCAGCGCGGCGGCCTGTGCGAAGAGCGCCTGGTTGTGCGGGGTGGCCTCGGCGTCGCGGACGTTCAGCCGCAGCACGGAGAGCTCGGCGCGGACCTTGGTAGACCGGGTGCTGCCGCACCGATTCGGGGAGCACGGCGCGGTCCACCACGTCGTCGTAGATGGCGCGCGCGGCCGGGCGGGCGGTGATGCCCAGGTCCCGCACCGCTTCGAAGAAGGTGAGCTTGCCGACGTGGCGGGCGAGCGGCAGGTGCTCGTCGTAGAGGGTCCAGAAGGAGAAGAAGGTGGCCTCGTTCTCGGCGGCCTTCAGCGCGCGCGCGTAGGTCTAGGTCCCACCGCACGCCCGTCCTTGGAACTGTCCTAGAACCGCTCGACGAACCGCGCCAGCACCTTCTTCAGCCCCACGCCCGGCTGGAACCGCACCAAGAGCTTGAGCCCCTGCCCGCCGCCGTCGAGCTCCTCCACCGAGCCGATCCCGAACGCCGCGTGGCGAACGCGCATACCCTTGGCGAAGCCCTCCACGGTGGCGGTGCCCTTGCCCGCGCTGCCCGGCGCTGCGGGGAGCGCGGGCGGCTTCGAGGCCTGCGGGCGCATCTTCGGCGCGGGAGCGGGCTGTCTGCGGCCGAACGGCGAGGCGGGCGCGTCGTCGGCAGCCGATCGCTGGTCGAACTCGTCAAAGGCCTGCCCGCCGCGGCCGCCCTGGTCGAACCGGCCCCGTCCGCCGCCGCCGAAGCCCCTGCCGCCGCCGCCGCCCGCGCTCATGCCCTCGTTGAGCCCCTCGATGGCCCGCAGACCCGTGGCGAGCTGCGGAGGCAGCTCTCGCAGGAAGCGCGACGCCTCGTTGAACTTCAATTCGCCGAACAGCGAGCGGCAGCGGGCGAGCGTCAGCGTCAGCCGCTTCCGGGCGCGGGTCATCCCGACGTAGCAGAGCCGCCGCTCCTCGGCGAGCTCGTCGGGGTCGGCCTCTCCGGTGGCGTTGGGGCCCGAGAGGCCGAGCGCGCGCGAGCCCGGGAAGACGCGCTCCTCCATGCCGGTCATCCAGACCGCGTCGAACTCGAGGCCCTTGGCGGCGTGGAGGGTCATCATTCCCACCCGCTCGCCGTCGCTCTCGGCGTCGGCGTCGCCTACCAGGGCAAGCTGCTCGAGGAAGCCGAGCAGCGGGGTGTCGGCGGTGTCGCGCTCGTCGGCGTCGCGGGGTCCGCGTGGGCGCGCTTCGAAGTCGGGAGAGGCAGCGGCGAGCCCGGCACGAAGGCTCGGCCGCTCGCCGATCTCGGCGCCCTCGAGCCAATCGTCCTCCGCGGTAGCGCTGCCGAGCGCGCCCGGGGCCTGCGTGGTGCGTGGGGACTCGGCGCGGGGCGCGGTGAGACGAGGGGACGGGGGCGGGGGAGGAGCGTCCTTCCTCCTGGCCGCGGGCTTCTTGGCAGGCGCGGGCGCGAGGTCGCCGAAGTCGAACGAGAGCGCCTCGGGTGCGGTGCGGGCCGGCGGGGTTGAAGCGGAGTCGGTAAACGTGGTTAACGAATCGGCATCGGCATCGGCATCGGCATCGGCATCGGCATCGGCGCCCGATGCTGCGGGAACCCCGGCGTCGCTTTCTTCCTCGGCCGCCTCATCGGGCATCTGCGCCGAGAGCAGCGCTGCCGTTCCCGCAGGCAGCAACGGCAGGTCCTCGCGGGGCTGCCTTGCCGCGGCCTCTCTCTCCTCTGCCCAGAGCGCGTCGAAGTCGCGCGCGGCGCCGAGGAGCTCGCGCACGTTCTCGACGCGCTCTGCCCCCTCCTCGCCTTCGTCCAGGTACCGATCTTCGAGCCCCGTCTCGTCGAGCACGCGGTCGATCGCGCCCGCCGCCGACGGGTCCACCCGCGCCTGCTCGATCAGGTGGCTGAGCAGCTTGCGCAGCGGCAAGAGCTTGGTCTTTGCCGAGGCCGCCAGCTCCGGGTCGTGCTCGAGCTGCTGCAGCGCCTCCCAGAGCGAGAACCCGCGCCGCGCCGCCGACTGCCGCAGCCGATCTACCGTGGTGTCGCCGATGCCGCGCGGCGGCTGGTTGATGATCCGCAGGAGGTCGCCGTCGGAGCGCGGGTTCACCGACAATCGCAAGTACGCGGCGACGTCCTTCACCTCGACGCGGTCATAGAACGACCGGCCGCGCACCACCCGGTAGGGCACCTTGTGCGCCCGCAGCGCGTCTTCCAGCGCCCGGGACTGCGCGTTCTGCCGGTAGAAGATCGCCATCTCCGAGTACGACGTCCCGCGCGCGTTCTCCGCGTACGCCTCGGCGGCGATCTTCGAGGCCTCGTCGCGCTCGTCGTCGGCGAGGACCACCCGCAGCGGCTCGCCTGCGCTCTCGGCGGTCCAGAGCTTCTTCTCGGCCCGGCGCGGGTTCTTCGCGATCACCGCGTGGGCGGCGGTGAGGATGTTCCCGCTGGACCGGTAGTTCTGCTCCAGCTTGACCACCGCGCACCCCGGGTGGTCCTTGGGGAAGTCGAGGATGTTCGACACCTCGGCGCCGCGCCACCGGTAGATGCTCTGGTCGTCGTCGCCGACCACGCAGAGGTTGCCGTGCCCGGCCTCGAGCCGCTTGAGCAGCTGGTATTGGGCCGGGTTGGTGTCCTGGAACTCGTCCACCAGGAGAAAGCGGAATCGGCTGGCATATTGATCGCCGATATGGGGGAACCGCGTGAACAGCTCGGTGACGCGGACGATCAGGTCGCCGAAGTCGAGCGCCTGGCTCTGCTGCAGCGCTTGCTGGTAGCGCGCATACACTTGCGCAGCCACCTTGGCGGGGAGGTCGTAGTCGGGCGCCTTCACCTGCGCCGGGAGCAGGCCCTCGTTCTTCCACCGGTCGATGCGGTGGAGGATCGACTTCGCCTGCGCCGCCTCGACGTCGCACGCCTCGCAGGCCCGCTTGCAGGCCGCGAGCTGGTCGGTGTCGTCATAGATCGCAAATGAGCGGTCGAGCCCGAGCGCCTGCGCCTCGCGCCGCAGCACCCGCGCGCCGAAGGCGTGGAACGTCGAGACCCAGAGCCGCTCGGCGGCCGGGCCCACCAGGCGCGAGACCCGCTCCTTCAGCTCGCCGGCGGCCTTGTTGGTAAATGTAACCGCGAGGATCTCGCCCGGGCGCGCCAGTCCGACGTCGAGCAGGTGGGCGATGCGGTGGGTGAGGACGCGCGTCTTGCCCGAGCCGGCGCCGGCGAGGATGAGCAGCGGCCCCTGCTCGTGGCGGACGGCGGCCAGCTGCGGCGGGTTCATCTGGGAGGCGAGGCGGTCCATCGAGCCACGGGGTCTAGCACGCTGAGGGCCGGGCAGAGCGCCGATCGATGGGTCGCTCCAATTCCTCCTGGGTTCCTCCGCTGCCGGGCTCCTCGGAGGTCGTCGTCGTTCGTTCCCTCGGTCGGCGAAAGCAGAGCGATCGACCCCTCGTTCAGTCGGTCGCGAGGCCAGCCGCGGCCAGCTCGCGCGCGAGCCAGCCCGCCCCCACCAAGGCGGAGGTGTCCAGCTCGCCTTCGCGCAGCCGGAGGCCGAAGGAGACCTTGGCGAAGTGGCCGGCGGCGGCGCCGCGCCAGCCTCCGGGGCCAGCGTGCGCCGCGCCGTGGAGCTGCGCGCCGCCCAGCGCCGCTTTGAGCAGGCGCACGGTCTTGTCCAGCGGGGTCACCTCCGCGGAGAGGGAGGCCACCAGCGGGCCGTCGCCGAGCACCAGCGGCGCGAGCGCCGGGATCTTCGCCGAGACGAGCTGCGTGATCGCGCGCGCGTCGCGGACCCGCGCCTCGCCGAGCACGGCGCGCAGGCGCAGCAGCGTCAGACCCGCGGAGAGGTCGGTGTCGTGCAGCGACAGCTCCGCGACCGCACCCGAGAGCGCGACCGTGAGCGCCGGCGAAGGCACGTCGAGCGCGCCGCCCAGCGTCACGCGGGCCGAGAGATCCGGCGCTCCATGCTCGACCCACAGCTTGGCGAGCACCTCGCCGGTGAACCGGTAGCCCTGGCGCCGCACTTCGACGGCGGGCGCGTGCAGCTCGAGCGAGCTGCCCGGGAGCAGCCGGCCAGCGGCGGCGTCGAGGCGGGCCGTGAGCGTACCGGCGCCGCGGACCTCGAGGCCGTTGAGGTGGAGGTCGGCTGCCCCGAGGTCCGCGAGCGGCGCGTCGAGCAGCACCGAGCCCGTCAGCGCGCGGAAGACCTGCAGTCCGTGGTTGTGGGCGAGGTCGTATGGCGCGAACGTCACCGCCGCGCGGGCGGTGAAGCGCGGCGCGAGCGCGTGATCGCCAGCCTGCAGGGCGCCGCCGTCGAGCTCGAGCAGCGCTGGCCCCACCCAGACGAGGCGGCCTGGCGCGAGCAGGAACCCGCCGCGCACCCGCGCCGGACCCAGGTAGCGATACTGCTGGAACCACAGCTCGGCGATGGTCGCGTCGACCCCCTCGATCCGCACGCTCCAGCGGGAGAGCAGCTCGTCCATCGAGGGCTCGTGCTCGAGCGGCTTGGGCGGCTCCCGGAGCAGCGCGGGGCTGGCGAAGCCATCGAGCGGCGGAAAGGCGGCCACCATCGGCTCCTGCGCCGCGGCGCGCTCCACCTTGCGCCGGTAGCGGAAGCCGACGCCCTCGGCCCTCACGCGCGAAGCACGGAACTGCTTGCGCAGGAGCTCCCAGAGGACCACGTCCACCACGGCGCGCTCGATGGTGAGCCGGAACTGCTGTTCGTCGTCCTGCACGCGCAGCCCGAGGTCCTTGACATAAACGCGGCCGGGCCAGGGAGAGTACGCGCGGTCCCAGGCGAGGTCGTTGCCGCCGTCGCCGCTGACGGCCCGCTGGATGACGCCCGACCAGAGCACCGTGTTCGCGGCGAGCGCGTAGACGAGCTCCAGCGCGCAGAGCGAGGCGAGCGCGAGGGCCAGCGCGCGCAGCGCGGGCCGCGTAGCGAGCGCGGTCAAAACTGCTGCCCCGCGGAGAAGTAGCCGCCGATGGGGCGGGCGTCCGGCGACCAGGCGACGTCGGCCCGGAGCACGAACGCCGAGCCCGACTGCAGTCGCAGGCCTCCGCCGGCGCCGTAGTGGAGGCCCAGCCCATCGCCGTCGAGCGCGGGCTGGGAGCTGAAGTCGGCCCAGAGCCGGCCCGCGTCGAGGAAGCCGACCACGCCGAGGACGAGCGCCTTCCCGAACGCGTGGAACTCCAGCACCTCGGCGCGCAGCTCGACGTTGCCGAAGAGCTTGGCCTTGCCCCAGAAGAGGCCCGCGGGCACCCCGCGCACGCCGCTCCCGCCGCCGAGCGCGTAGGTGTCGTCGAACCGCGACAGCTCGTAGAACGGCACCTCGCCGAAGAGCGCGTGGCCGAGGAAGCGGAGGCCGAGCACCAGGCGCGGCCCAACGAGCGGCAAGTAGGTCCGCAGGTTGAGCGAGGCCTCGCCATAGCGATAGAGGAACTCGCCGCCGCCGCCCGGGCTCAGGCGCAGATCGAAGGAGCAGAGGGCGCCGTGGTGGGCGGAGGCCTCGTTGTCGCGGGTGTCCCACTGCAGGCCCGCCTGGACCAGCAGCACCGCGTGCGCGTCGGTGCTGCCGAGGAGGCGCTTCACCAGGGGTGGGCCGCCGGCCATGTCCTGGGCCAGCTTCGAATCGGGCGCGGCCGAGAGCCAGTTCTGCACGTACCGCAGGCCACCACGCGCGGTGAAGTGATCGA
>JAYWAO010000268.1:0-5039 GCA_043782365.1 Deltaproteobacteria bacterium | reverse complement strand
CTCTCTGGAGAGGGCGGCGGCGGCGTCTCGGGCGGCAGCGGCGGGAGCGGGCGCGGCGCGGCCGGGAGCTGGTCGTACGGCGAGAGGTGCGGCGTCTCCTCCTGCGCAGCGGGCGGCACGGGGAGCTTCGGCGGCTTCACCGGCGGCGCCGGCGTGTGCGCGGGAGGGCTGGGCTGCGCGTGGGTGGCGAGCTGCGCGGCGGCCAGGAGCGCGCGGGCGGGCTCGAGGTCCTGCGGCTCGCCCCCGCGGCCGGCGAGGGCGCGCACGTGGGCGAGGAAGGCGTCGAGCGAGCGGAGCAGCGCGTCGGCGAGCGCCGGCGGCAGCACACCGCCCTGGCCGCGCAGGGGGAGGACGGCGTCCTCCATCCGGTGCGCGAGGTCGGCGAGGTCATCGAGCCCGATGGTGGCCGCGCTGCCTTTTAGTGTGTGCAGGCCGCGGGCGAGGTCGTCGAAGGCGCGGCCGCCGCCAGAGCGCTCGAGGTCGAGCAGGTGCAGCGTGACCTTCGCGGCCAGCCCCTCGGCCTCCTCGACGAAGCCCGGCAGCAGCGGCGCGAGCAGCGGATCCATCGCGGCCCGCAGCGCGGCGAGGGTGAGGTTGCTCGGCGAGCGCGGGAGGTCCGGGTCAGCCACGGGGCGCCCTCTGCCTGGAGACCAGCGCGGCCACGTCGAGCAGGCGCAGGCTGGCTGCCGCGCCCGGCAGCGAGATCTCGCAGACCGCGCCGTGGGAGCGCGAGAGCGCGTCCTGCACCAGCGAGTGCGGCAGCGCGACCGGCTTGGGGATGGTCTCGCAGTCGAGCGCCACCAGCCGCCCGAGGCCCGGGTCGACCACCAAGAGGACCGCCGGATCTTGGCGCCAGCCGTGCCCGCCGAGCAGCGCCGAGAGCGAGAGCGCCGAGATGATCTGCCCCTGGAACCGCAGGATCCCCACCACCTGCGGCGAGGAGAGCGGCACCGGCGTCACCATCTCGAGCGGCACCGCGGCCCGCAGGACCGCCAGGGGCAGGGCCCAGCGCTCCTCGCCGAGCGGGAACTCCGCGACCCAGAAGACCCGGTCCTCTTCCGGGGACCGGGCGGGCGCCCGCAGCCGCGCAGCCCTGCGCTCGAGCAGGTCGCGCAGATCTTGCGGCAGGAGGTCGGGCGCGACGGGCGCCGTCGGGAGGTGGACGGTCAAGGGGCGCGCCCCTTGAGGAACGCCTCGGCCGACTGCACGAAGAAGCGCGCCGCCAGCGGCTCCGGCCCAGCGACCGGGTCGTCTTCTGGCAGCGCGGACGCTCTACGCAGCACCTCGCGCATCAGGCGCGTCGCCGCGGTACGTTCGCCCAGCCGCACGTGGAGGAGCGCGCGCTCGAGCAGCCCCGGCACGTAGTCGGGCGCGAGCTGCACCAGCTCGCCCAGCGCGCGCGCAGCGGCGAGGTGCTGCCCGCGCTCGACCAGCACCAGCGCGCGCAGGTGCAGCGCGATCGGCTCGGGGGTGCGGCGGGTGCTCGGGAGGAGCGGCGTGAAGGGGCGCGCCTGCGCGGCGACCGTCAAGGGCGGCCGCGCGGGGTCGGGCTTGCGCCAGATCTGGTCCTGCGGCGCGCCGAACGGCAAGAGGCCGGGTGGCGCCACCTGCGCGTCCATCGAGCCGAGGAGCAGCGCCCCGCCCGGCGCCAGCGCGCCCGCGAGGTGCTCCAGCACGCGCGCGGCCGCCTCCGGCGAGAAGTACACCAGCACGTTGCGGCAGAAGATGGCCTGGAACGGTCCCGGAGGAGGCGGCGAGAGCAGGTTGTGCGGCTCGAGGCGCACCAGCGGCCGCAGGTGGCCGAGCACCTGCACCAGCGGCACGCCGGGCTTGGAGGCGTGGATGCTCCCGGGTTGCGCAGGCTCGATCACTGGGTGCAGGAGCGGCGCCGAGGGCCGCTGCGACCACGGCCCGTAGAGCCCGTGCTGCGCGGAGGCGAGGTTGCGCGGGAGCAGGTCGGTGCCAAGCACCAGCGCCGCCGGGGTCACGCCCTGCCACGTCTTCGGCAGCGCGTCGGCGAGGCAGGCGGCGATCGACCAGACCTCCTCGCCGGTGGCGCAGCCCGCGCTCCAGAACCGCAGCGGCTGCGGCGGGCCTTCGAGCAGATCGGGCAGCAGGCGGCTCGTCAGGAACCGGAAGTGCTCCGCGTGCCGGAAGAAGTACGTCTCGCCGACGGTGACCGCCTGCGAGAGCGCGCCCGCCACCGACGCATCGCCCGCGCGAAGCCGGCGCGAGAGCTCCTCGGGCGTGAAGAGCGGCGTCAGCGTCTGGGCGGCGCGGCGCACCGCCTCGGGGAGGATGGCGTCGCGCGAGAAGCCGGTGACCTCCGCGGCCGCCTGCGCGAGGTCTTCGAGCAGCTGCGGTGACGGCTCCCAGGGCGGCGCGCCAGCGCGCAGCGCCGGGCCCGGCACGACGGCGCGGGAGGGCGGTGAGCGCGCGGGCGTCACGGCTGCGCCTCCGCCGGGGCCCGCTCGGGCTGGGACAGCTCCTGCAAGGCCGCGCTCGACACCAGCGCGTGCGGATCGATCACCGTCACCGGCCCGCGCGCCGTCTTCACCACCGCCACCAGCGCCTGCGCCAGCTCGCCAGCGCCAGCGCCGCCCAGCGCGGCCTGCGGGATGACGCTCTCGCGCAGCAGCTCCTCGGGCTCGCGCACGCCGTCCACGCAGAGCGCCAACCGCTGCCCGCCGTGCTGCACGATCACCAACTGCCGGTCCTCGAGCTTCGCCTTGTGCGGCAGGCCCAGCCGCACGCAGAGGTCGAGCACGCACACCGGCTCGCCGTGCAGATCGAGCAGCTCGCGCAGCCAGGCGGGGCCGAGCGGGAGCAGCCGCGTCGCCACCTGCGGCACCACCGCGACCACCGATTCGAGCGGCAGGCCGAGCTCGACGTCGGCCACCAGCACGAAGAGCACCGGCAGCAGGCCGGCCCGCTCCTCGCGCAGCGCCTGGTCGAGCACGCGGTTCACCGCGGCGAGCAGGTCGGGCGCGCGCACGGGCTTGGCGAGGAAGGCCTTGGCGCCCGCCAGCAGGCAGGCCTCGGCGCGGGCCTGCTCCGAGGAGAGGATCAGCACGGGCACCCGCCGCAGCCGCGGGCTCTTCTGCATGCGGGCGAGCACCTCGTCGCCGTCGAGCACGGGCATCGAGAGGTCGAGTAATACACCTGCCGGCCGCAGCTCCTGCACCTTGTCCCAGGCCTCGGCGCCGTCTTTGGCGGTGACGATCTGGTAGTGCCCCGCGAGCGCGGCGCGGCCGAAGGCGAGCACCGCCTCGCTGTCGTCGGCGAGCAGGAGGACCGGCAGGCTCAAGGCAGGACTCCGTCGCCAGCCGCGCGCGCCGCCAGCCGCGCGAGGTGCTCCAGGGCCACGGCCTTCACCGCGGGGATGCGCAGCGGCTTCTCCATCAGGTCGTTCGCGCCCGCGTCCAGCGCGGTCTTGCGGATCTCCTCGCCGCGCTCGGCGGTGAGCAGGAGCACCGGGAGGGCGCGCACCGCCGGGTCGGGATCGGCGCGCAGCGCCTTCAGCATCCCGAGGCCGTCCAGGTTGGGCATCTGGATGTCGATGAGCAGGAGCGAGGGCAGGGCGCGGGCCACCGCGTCGAGGCCGGTGAGGCCATCCTCCGCCTCGGCCAGCTCGACGGGCAGCCCGCGCAGCGCGATGCGGACCAGCGCGCGGATGGTGGCGCTGTCGTCGACGACGAGGATGAGCGGCGGGCGATCCACCGCGGCATGATCGGCCCGAAGCGCGCAGCCCACAAACTAACGACTCGCGAGGTGCGACCTGCGACCACCCGCGCCGACAGCGGGCTCTAGCGAAGCTCCAGCACCACCTTGCCCACCACCTCGTTCGCTTCCAGGACCTCGTGCGCGCCGCGGACCTCCTCGAAGGCAAACACCCTCGCCACCACCGGCTGCAGCGGCGCGCTCGCGCCAGGCGAGAAGCGCGGCAGCACCTCGGCGGCGAACTTCTCGCAGAGCCGCGCCTTCTGCTCCGCGCTCCGCGTGCGCAGGGTGGAGCCGAACACCGAGAGCCGCTTGCCGAGTAGCGCGCCCAGGTCGAGCGTGCCCTTCGCGCCGCCAGCGGTGGCGATGCAGCAGAGCCGGCCGTGCAGGCCCAGCGCGGCGACGTTGGGCTCGAGGTAGCTGCCGCCGACCAGATCGAAGATCAGGTCCGCGCCGCGCCCGGCCGCCGCCCGCACGGCCACGGCGAGCGCCCAGCCGCTCGGGACCTGCTCGCGCGGCAAGAGGTGGGTCGCGCCGTGACGCTGCAGGCTCGCGAGCTTGCCCGCGCTCGCGGTCGCCAGCACCACCGAGGCGACCCCGCGGCAGAGCTGCAGGCCCGCCGTGCCGACGCCGCTGGCGGCTGCGTGGATGATCACCGCCTCGCCCGGCGCGAGCCTGCCGATCTGCACCAGGTTGAGGTACGCGGTGAGGAACGCCTCGGGGATTGCCGCCGATTCGGTAAATGAAAGACCATTCGGGATGGGCAGCGCCTGCGCCGCCGGCACCCGCGCCCGCTCTGCGTAGCCGCCGCCCGCGAGCAGCGCCATCACCCGGTCGCCGACCTGGTAGCTGCGCCCGCCCGGACCGCGGCCCACGCAGCCCTGGCCGACCGCGAGCACCTCCCCGGCCACCTCCAGCCCGAGCAGCTCGCTCTCGCCCGGGGGCGGCGGGTAGCGGCCCATCCGCTGCAGGAGGTCGGCCCGGTTGAGCCCGGCCGCGCGCACCTGCACCAGCAGCTCACCCGCTGCCAGCAAGGGCTCGGGCGCCTCGCCCACCGAGAGCACCTCAGGTCCGCCGGGCTCCCGCACCAGGATCGCGCGCATCGCTGCCTCCGTCGCCGCGGGCGCCGTGCGCGAGATCGCCACGCCACGCCGCGAGCAGCCTCTGCTATATCGCGCGGCCATGACCCAGGTGCGGATCCTCGACGACCGCGAGCGCGAGCTCGTCTTCAGCCGGCCCCCAGGGCGCATCGTCTCGCTGGTGCCGAGCGACACGCTCACCCTGTTCCACCTCGGCGCGGGCAGCCGGGTGGTGGGCCG
>JAYWAO010000267.1:0-5063 GCA_043782365.1 Deltaproteobacteria bacterium | reverse complement strand
TCTGGCGCGCCCACTTGAAGGCCGGTGCGGTAGAACCTCTCGCGCACGCGGTCGGAGGTCGTCGATGCCGGGGCTCGAGGTCGTGGTCGAGGGGGATTCCGCCGCCGCGCGCCCGGCCCTCGCCGCGGCGTTGGAGGGGCAGCAGCTCGACGACGTCGGGGTCCGCGCGGCGCCCGCCACGGCCCGCGAGCTGCTCGCGCAGGTCGAGGCGCGCTTCCTGCTCTTTGCCGGCCCGCCCGAGCTTGCGCTGCTCGCGGCGGCGCGCCCTTCCCTGCTCGACCAGGCCGTGCGCGCCCTGGAGGCGAATCCAGAGGCGGCCGCGCTGGTCGTCCCCACCGACCCAGCCACTCTCGACGCGCAGGTGCGCGCGCAGCGCCTGTGCCCGTTCCCGCCCGACCGGCCGCTCGCCGGGACCGACCTGCTCTTCGCGCGCGTCTCGGCTTGCCTGGACCTGCTCGAAGAGGAGCTTCCCGAGCAGTCCGCGCCGCGCGACCCCTGGCTGCGCGCGCTCGCCGCCGGACGTGGGCTCCTGCTCGCGCAGTCGTTTACCGATCTCTTTGCGAGGCGCCCGCCCGCCGAGGGGCTCCCGCCGTTCGCGCCGCAGCAGCCGCTTCCTCCTCCCGCGCGCGGGCCGCTCTACCGCGTCTGGAGGATCGCGCGGGGCGCTGCGGTGACGCTGGTCGGCGAGGAGCGCGTGGCCTCTGCGCTGGCGCCGATCAAGCCCTCACTCAAGTCGTTGCTCTCTGACCTGCGCCTAAGCGCGGCGGGGAAAGCGCAGCCGCTGCGCGCCCTGTCGCCCGGGCGCCGCCAGTCCCTCGCGCTGCTCGAAGCGCAGCCCGTGCGCCACCAGCGCCGCTCGCCGCTCGCAAAGGGGAGCCGCGCGCGCGTCGTCATCGCCACCCACCTGCTCACCACGGGCGGCGTCGAGCGGGCGCTGATCGACCTCTGCGCGGGCCTCGACCGCGAGCGGTACGAGCTGATCGTGGTCACCACCCTGCCATCAGCCCACGAGTGGGAGTGGAGGCTCGCGCCGCAGGTGGACGAGGTGGTCCACCTCGGCGGGCTGGCGGCGCCCGCACAGGTCCCGCAGGCCCTCCTCGAGCTGCTCGCCGCACGGCAGTGCGATGCGCTGCTCACCGTCAACAGCTGGCAGGGCTATGAGGCTTGCCGGCTCGCGCGCGCGGCGCTGCCGGGCTTGCGGACGATGGACTACCAGCACACCGACTCCCAGGCCCTGACCGGCGACTTCGCCCGCGCCTCCGCCACCCGCTACCGCGACGCGCTCGACCTGCGCGCGGTCTCCACCGACTACCTCCGCGAGCGCTATCGAGTCTACGGGCTCGACCCCGCGCCCATCCGGGTGATCCGCTCGGGCTGCGACGAGGTGCGGGCCTTCAACCCCGCGCTGGTCGAGAAGGGGAAGCTGCGCGCGCGCCTCGGGCTCTCCGAGACGACGCCGCTGGTAGGCTTCATCGGGAGGATGGTGCCCGAGAAGGACCCGCTCTTCGTGCTCTCGGTCTACGCCGAGGTGGCCGTGCAGGCGCCCGAAGCCCGCTTCGTCTTCGTCGGCGACGGCCCGCTGCTGGAGGCCGCGCGCGCGGAGGCCGCGCTGCCCGCGCTGGCCGGAAAGGTGACGTTCCTCCCCTCGCAGACCGCCATCGCAGAGACGCTGCGCGACCTCTCGCTGGTGCTGATGGCCTCGCGGCAGGAGGGGCTGCCGCTGGTGTTCTTCGAGGCGCTGGCGCTCTGCACGCCGGTGGTCGCGACGGGCGTCGAAGGGATCCCGGAGCTGATCGACGCGCAGGTCGGAGCCTGCATCCCTCATGCGGCGGGGCCCGACGAGCAGCGGCGGCTGCTGGTGGACGCCGCTGTCGCGATCCTGCGCGACCCCGCGCTGGGCCAACGGATGGGCGCAGCCGGACGGCAGCGGATCGAGCGCGACTTCTCCAGCGCCGCGAGCAGGCAGGCCTGGCTGGAGACGTTCGCGCTGCTGGTGCGACGGTAGCGGGCCTCGGAGCGGGCGCGCTCGGGGCCGGCAAGCGGCGAGCAGCATCCGCTCCTCCTGCGGCCGCCAGAGACAGGGCCGCGCCCCTCCGGAGGTCGGAACCGACCTCCCTGCGCTTGGTTAACAGGGGTCGGGCGCGACGTCCCGCGGTGTTGCGTTGCGGTCTTGTTACTGCGCGGCCGCGTCCCACGCGGCCCGCTCCCGGAGGAACTGCGCATAGTCGCGGATATACCCCGCCGGGTCGTACACCTCTGATGCAAACACCAGCAGCGCGGCGTCCTCCGTGTACTTGTACTGGATCCCCCACACCATCGGCGGGATGTGCAGCGCCAGCTCGGGCGAGTCGAGCAGCACCTCCTGCCGGTTCTTCCCGTCGTCCACCACCACCGCCACCGACCCGTGGGTGCAGATGAGCAGCTGGTGCAGCCCGCGGTGGGCGTGCTCTCCGCGCACTTCCTTCGTGGGCACGTCGTGCACCAGGAAGAAGCGCTTGGGTACGAACGGCAGCCCCTTGCCGAACTCCCGCACCGAGAGGTTCCCGCGCAGGTCCTTGATCACCGGCTTGCGGTCGAGCGTCACCCCGCGGACCGCCAGGGCCGTCTGCGCTGCGGGCGCGGGCGCCGGCACCAGCGCCGCCTCTGGCGCCTCCGCCCCGAGGTAGCGGACGATGCGCGCCGGGTTGCCGACCACCAGCGCGTGCGGCGGCACCGACCGGGTCACCACCGCGCCGGCGCCCACCATCGCGCCCCGGCCGATGGTGAGGCCGGGCAGGATGGTCGCGTTGGCGCCGATCGAGGCGCCCGCCTGCACGGTGGTCACCGGGTGCTTCGCCAGGTGCTGCTTGCTGCGCGGGAGCGGGTCGTTGGTGAAGGTCGCGTTGGGGCCGATGAAGACGTCGTCCTCGATCCGCAGCCCGTCCCACAGCTGCACGCCGCACTTGATGGTGACGCGGTTCCCGACCACCACGTCGTTCTCCAGGAAGGTGTGGTCGCAGACGTTGCACTCCTCGCCCACCACCGCCCCCGGGAGGATGTGCGCGAAGGCCCAGACGCGGGTGCCGCGGCCGATCCGCGCGCTCTCGACGAGCGCCTGCGGGTGCTGGAAGAAGTCGCTCACGTTGCCCCTGCCTTGGTCTCGCTTCCTGGTTCTCTCTTTGTATCGCTCTTTGTATCGCTCTTTGTGTCACGCCCTGCTGCACCCCCGGCGCCGAAGCTGCGCGCCGACGCCACGATGAACCCGGGCCGCTGCTTGGTGTTCTCGAAGGTGCGCCAGACATAACCGCCGAGCACGCCCAGCCCGAAGCAGTTGAGCGCGCCGAAGAAGGTGACGGTGAGCACGGTGGCCGCATATCCGGGCACGGCGATGGCGCCCGAGAGCCGCGCGGTCAGCACCACCGCCGCGAGCGCGACGCTGCCCACCAGGCCCAGCGCGCCGATGCGCAAGAGCACCTTGATCGGCAGGTCGGTGAAGCTGAAGACGCTGTCCATCAGGTAGGCGACCTTCTTGGCGAAGGTCCAGGCGGAGACGCCGGCCGTGCGCTCGCGGCGCAGGTAGCCCACCGCTTCGCGGCGGAAGCCGATCCAGAAGAGCAGGCCGAGGAGCGAGCTGTTCTGCTCGGAGAGCGCGAGCAGCTGCTCGCGGACCGCGCTGGTGCAGCCGAAGATGTCCACGCCTCCGGGCGGGATCTCGGCGATGACGAAGCGCCGGTAGAGCGACCAGAAGAGGCCGGCCATCAAGCGGCCGGGGAGCGGGTCGCCGCGGCCTTCGCGCCGGCCGACCACCACGTCGCAGCCGCCGCTGGCGAGCTTGCGGTCGAACTCGACGATCAGCTCGACGGGCTCCTGCAGGTCCGCCGCGAGCACCGCGAATCGCTCGCCGGTAGCCGCGGCGAGGCCGGCGCGGATGGCCGCGAACGACCCGAAGTTGCGCGAGAGCAGGAGCAGCTGCGCCCGCAGGCCCGTCTTCGGCAGTCCGGTCGCGAGTTTGAGATAGGAATCGTCGGGGCTGCCGTCCACCACGAAGACCACCTCGAGCGGCGAGGCGAGCTGCTTCTCCAGGCCCTGCAGCGCCTCCAGCAGCGCCGGGATGTTCTCCGCGTTCTGGTAGACGGGCACCACCACCGAGAGCGTGGCCTGGCTCATGGGCTGGTCCACCGGTTGACGGCGGCCACCACGCGCGCCACCTCGGCGGGCCCCAGGTACGGGTGGATCGGCAGCGACACCTCACAGGCCGCGTACTCCTCAGCCCTCGGCAGCGCCCCGCGCACCTCGAACGGCACGCCGGCCAGCGCCCGCTGCGCCTGGATGAGGTGCGGATAGTGGATCCCACTCCGCACGCCGTGCTGCTGGAGGTAGCCCATGAAGCCGTCGCGCGCGGAGGCCTCGACCAGCACGGGGAACAGGTGCCACACGCTCTGCGAGCCCGCGGGCGCGCCGGGCACGCGCACGCGCGGGTTGTCCAGCTGCGCGCAGTAGCTGGCGGCGATCTCGCGGCGGCGGGCGGTCCACCGGGCGAGCCGCGGGAGGAAGGCGGTGCGGAGGATGCCCGCGTGCAGCTCGTCGAGGCGGCTGTTGAGCCCGAGCGCGTCGTGGACGTACTTCTTGCTCTGGCCGTAGTCGCGCAGCGTGCGGCAGCGCGCCGCGAGCGCTGCGTCGGAGGTGAGCACCGCGCCGCCGTCACCGAGCGCGCCGAGGTTCTTGGTCGGGTAGAAGCTGGTCGCCGCCAGCTGGCCGACGGTGCCGGCCGGCCTCCCCTCGAAGGTCGCGCCGATCGACTGCGCGCAGTCCTCGACGATCGCCGCCCCGAACCGCTGCCGCAGGGCAGCGAGCCGGCCGAGGTCGAGCGCGTGGCCGAAGAGGTGCACGGGCACCAGCGCGCGGATCGACGGGTCCTCGGCCAGCGCCCGCTCGCAGGCGCCGAGGTCGAGCAGGCCGAACGCGTCCACGTCGACGAACACCGGCACGCAGCCTGCGCGGACGATCGCGAGCGTGGTGGCGAAGGCGGAGAGCGGGGTCGTCAGCACCTTGGCGCCCGGGGAGAGCGCGAGGGCCCGCAGCGC
>JAYWAO010000266.1:0-5073 GCA_043782365.1 Deltaproteobacteria bacterium | reverse complement strand
GCCGCCCTCGATGTTTAGCTTGAGCAGGGCGACCGGGCGCTCCTGCTCGACCAGCGCGGCGGCGTCGATCTGCCGCGCGCAGACGGTCCTTTCCCCCTGCTTGAACGCCGAGGTGCCGTCGGCGGCGAGGCCGAGGTCGAGCGTGCCCTCGGCAGCGCCCAGCGCCGCCTCCAGGACGCGGACCCGGCCATTGCCCGCGAACTTCTCGCGCAGGCCCTCGGCGAACGAAGGCACCGGCTCGACCACCAGGCAGCGGGCCCCGAACCGCCAGCAGGCCTCGGCGGAGAACTCTCCGCGGTAGCCGCCGACGTCGAGCACGAGGCCGTCTGGGCCGAGTGGCGCGCCTCGCAGCAGGAGCTCCTGGCCTCCGGCCCGGTAGAAGTCGCCGAGGGGTCCCGCCAGCGCCTGCAGGCGGCGGCGGCGGCGGGCGTGGATCGCCCCTTCGATGAGTTCGCCGAGTCCCACGCCGCGCGAAGCTAGCACGGCGGCGGCGGCGCGGGCATCCGTTGGCGACGTGCACGCGAGCGGACCGGAGTGTTGTAGAAGGCAGCATGGCCGAAGATCTTGAGGACGACATCAGCGAGGAAGTGCTCTCCGAGATCCGGCGGGCGGCCTTCGATCTGCGCCAGCGCGATCCGCAGGAGGCGGTGCGGGTGCTGCGCAAGGTGGCCGCCGCGGGCGGCGCTGCCGCCGTCCTCGCCCACGGCGCGCTCGGCGAGATCTACCTCGAAGAGTTCGGCGATCTCGACGCGTCGGAGGCCGAGTTCCGCAAGGTGCTGGCGGCGGCCCCGCGCCTGCCCGCGGCGCAGCTCGGGCTCGGGCGCGTGCTGCGCGAGTCGGGGCGGCTCGCCGAGGCCGACCAGTCGCTGCTGGTGGCGCTGCAGGGCTTCTCGCAGGACCTGCTGCACCTCAAGCTCCAGCGCGAGTCCGACCAGGAGTTCCAGGAGGGGGCCGAGGAGGCCGCCCTGGCGGTGCTGGAGGTGGCGGTGGAGCTGGCGGAGCTGCGCCACGAGATCGGCCGCAACGGCTCGGTGCAGGTGCCGGTGGACGAAGCGCTCCTGCACTGGGCGCAGAAGGTCCGGCTGTTCGACCAGCTCCAGGACGAGCTCCCGCAGGGCGTCGGGCTCGGGCCGGAGGACCTCTCCGACTGGATGCGCTTCCATGCCCTGTGGGCGCGGCTTCGCATCCAGACGGGCCGCGCGGCCGAGGCGGCGGCCGTGCTGGCGGACGCGGAGCGCTCCGGCGAGCTGCCCGCCGAAGAGGCGGCGCGGCTGCGCAGCGAGGCGCTCGAGGAGGCCGGCGATCTGGCGGGCTCCCTCTCAGAGGCGAAGCGGCTGCACACCCTCGACGAACAGGCCGGGCGGATCTTCGAGCCTGAGGACATCTCCCACTACGCCGGACTCCTGCAGGCTCTTAGCGACGAGCCGGGCGCTCGCGTCGTGCTGCAGAAGGCCCTCGCTCAAGCCGAGGCCGCGCTGGCCCGCCCGCACGAGGAGGGGGCGCCGGATGAGGAGGCGCGCGAAGCGCTCCGAGAGGCCGTCAAAGGCTACAAGGAGTCTCTCGGGCCCGGCGCGGTGATCGGCCTCGGCAGGCGCTGAGCCCTCCACTCCTCCCGCCCACCGCCAGCCCGTCGAAAGGAGCACCTTGGCGCTCGGAGCACGCTTCGCCGAAGCGATCAGCGCGCTGGCCCGCTCGCCGGGCGAGGGCCCGCTGCGCAAGACCGTCCGGGTCGCCGCCAACTTGGCGCGCCGGGAGCTGCTGCGCGTCGCCGACCCGAGCGTCCGCTACCGGGTGGGCAGCCTCGAGCTCGAGCTGCCGTTCTCGCACCAGCTCCCGTTCCACCAGCGCGTGCACCCGGCCTACGACGCGGCGGTCGGCCTGCTCGCCGGCGAAGTGGCGCGCAAGTACCCGCAGGGCACGGCCATCGACATCGGCGCCAACGTGGGCGACACCGCCGCCTTGATGCGCTCCGCCTGCGCGCTGCCGATCCTCTGCATCGAGGGGAACGAGACCTTCCTGCCTTTCCTGCGCAGGAACGCTGCGGTGATGCGGGGGGTGGAGATCGAGCCATCGTACCTCTCGGACCACACGGGCAGCGCCGCTGCCAGGGTCTCCTCCGGCGGCGGCACCGCCAGGCTGACCGAGGCTAGCGCTGGGGGCACCGTCGCCCTCTCCACGCTCCCCGACCTGCTGCGCCGCTGGCCCGCCTTCGCCCACCCGGCGCTGATCAAGAGCGACACCGACGGCTTCGACTGCCGCATCCTCACCGCCAGCAAGGCGCTGCTCGAGGCGGTGAAGCCGGTGGTGTACTTCGAGTACGACCCCTCGCTCGGCGCCCCCGGCAGCGGCGGGCTCCAGTTCTTCGAGCTGCTCGCGGCCTGCGGCTACACCCGGCTGCTCGCCTGGGACAACCGGGGCGAGTACCTGGTCGGCCTCTCGCTGGCCGACCGCAGCGCGCTCGAGGACCTCCACGCCTTCGCGGGCCGGCGCGGCGGCCGCTTCGTCGATCTGGCGGTCTTCTCCGCGCTAGACGAGGACCTCGCTGAGTCGGCCCGCCGCCACGAACACGCGACGGCCCCCTGAGTCGGGAGCCGTCGAGGCTCACCCTGCGCTCCCGTTCCCAGCGGCGCCGACCTGCGCGAGCAGGTCTCGGTAGAGCGCAAGGTAGCGCCGCGCGTTTTCCTTGTAACCGAAGTTTGCGACGGCGAAGCGACGGCAAGTGCTGGCGAGGCCGCTGAGCAGCGCAGGCGATGCGCGGACCTCCTCGAGCCGTTGGCGCAGCGCGAGGGGGTCGGCTGGCGGCACCAGGTAGCCCGTCTCGCCCTGCCGCACCACGTCTGGGATCCCTTGAACGTTCGAGGCGACCACCGGCGTCCCGCAAGCCACCGACTCCATGCCCACGAGCCCCAGCGCCTCGGCAAGCGACGGCATGACGAAGACGTCCGCCGCAGAGTAGATCAGGGCGAGCAGATCAGGGTTGTACAGTCGGCCCAGTTGCCGGAAGCGGACCTGGCCGATGGACGACTCCGAGACCTCCTCGGCGCCGACCGAGAGGAGCAGGGCGTCTCCGAGGCGACTGCCGGCCAAGGCCCGCTCGAGGACGGCGAACCCCTTCACCGGGTCGCGTAAGTTGTCGGCGATGCACAGCATCACGAAGGTGCCGTCCGCAATCCCCAGTGCCCGGCGGCAGGCCAGCTTGTCGAGAGGCCGGAACCGCTCCAGGTCGAGCCCGCAGCCGAGCGGCACGACCGGCAGGTCCAGCGCGGCCCGGGCCAGTTCGGCGACCCGGGTACTGTTGGAGGCGAGCCTGCAGAAGCGCCGCGAGGAGAAGTACCGGCGGCGCACTCGCATCGCCTCGGCGGGGTCGCCGTTCGCGGGCCGGAGGCGGACTTGATGGCCTTCGAGATCGGTAAATCGCTGCGCCTCCGGCGAGAATGCCCAGCAGTCGTGGAACGTCCAGACGACCGGGACATCGGCCGGGATCTGCTGGAGAGTTGAGAAGTCCCAGAACGAGTTGTGGATGACGTGCACGTGGAGCAGGTCGAAGGTGGTCCGCCTGAGCTCTCCGCTCAGGGCAACGTTGGAGTAGAGGCGCCCTAGCTGCCGAGCGAGCGGTGCGCTGGCGCGACGCAGCCCGTTGTTGAGGACGTCGAGCGCCCGCGGCAGGCCGACCAGGCGCGAGCTCCACCGCCGCGGCTCGCCAAACGGGCTGCTCACCCGCTTGTTGTAGAAGCAGAGCACCTCGACGCCGTTCTCGGTGAGGCCGTTGGCCAAGCGGGCGGCGGCGACGCTCCCGCCGCCGGCGGTCTCCACCCCCGAGAGGAAGAGGACCTTCATGGACAACCTGCTGAGCCCTGGCTGGCAGCGTCCGCGGCCCGCACCCCTGCTCGCGGCAGCTGTTGGTACATGTCCAGGAGCCGCTTCTCCCAGGTGTTGTTCGCGAGCGAGGTCCGTAGTGCGTTCTCGCCCAGTTGGCGGCGCCGCGGCTCGTCCCGCAGGAGCAGCGAGATCAGCTCGGCGGCGTGTAGCGGGTTGCCCCAGCAGACGAGGTCGCGGCCGAGCTGGAAGTAGTCGGTGAGTTCCTCAACGTACTGAGTGACGTAGCAGGCACCGCACATTGGCGCCTCGAAGTCGCGGCCCTTGGGGATGACCACGTCGTCCATCGCCCCCACGGCCGAGATGCCCAAAACGATCCTCGCCCGCGAGTAGAGACGTACGGTCTCCTCAAAGCTGACGAACCCCCCGCCCCAGCCGTGGCCGCGGGCCTCTACCGCGATGCCGCGGGCGCGCAGCGTCTCGACCACCTCGCGGCGCACGCCGTAGGACTGGCCGAGGAAGAGGACGTCAATGTCCTTGGGCGCCTCGACTGGGTGATAGAAGGCCGGGTCGGCGGCGGCGGCGCCAAGCCAAGCGCGGGAACCGATGGCGCGGTGGAGCAGCAGGCCCGCGCGCCAGCTCGTCCAGTAGAGGTCGCAGAGCGGCGCGACCGTCTCGACGCCGATGAGCAGGTCGCCGCGCCGGAACGCCCTGAAGGTGTGGCGGTCGTCCAGGCCGATCAACACGGTCCAGATGCCCCGCGCCGCCAGCCCCTCGAAGAGCGCGACCCCCAGGTTGGACGAGTCAGCGTAGAGCAGCACAAGGTGGACTTTGGCCTGCAGGTCCGCCCGGTCGACGAACTCCAGCAGGCGCCGACAACGGTCCGCCTGCTCCGCCCGCGAGTGGCAGTGGAAGGGCTCGCCGAAGGCCAAGCCATCGGAGAAATGCTCCGCGCCGCAAAGCCGCCGGAGCGAAGGCCATAGTCCGTAGCACTCCCAGCCGAGCGCGCCGACCGAGATCACCCGGGCGTCCTCGAGCCGCGCTGGGAGCGGACGGCGCTCGGGCGCACGCTCGGTAAGCTCACGTTTCACATCGGCCGCAGGCGAGGTCTCCCTCGGGGCGGCAGCCAGCCGGTCGACCAGAGCTCCAACCTCCCGGCGCTGGCGCTGCGCGGAGAAGCGCCGTACCAAGCCGTAGGCCGCGCTCTCGCGCAGAGCACCGCGGAGCATGTCGAGCGGGGACGTCAAGACGCTTCGA
>JAYWAO010000265.1:0-1794 GCA_043782365.1 Deltaproteobacteria bacterium | reverse complement strand
GCCGCTCTTCAACGCGGGCACCGGGCTCGGGCGCTGCTACCTGCTCGCCAAGGACCTCGTCGTGCTCGGCGGCACGCTGGGCGTCGGGATGTTTCTCTATTTCCGCCTCCTCGCGAAGAAGGAGCGCCTGACCCAGTCGGCGGAGGGGGTCTTCATCCTCTGCATGATCCTCGGCGTGATCTGGACCGACGCGCTGATCGACGGCGCGGAGCTGGCCGCGCGCAACCAGGCCTCGCCTTGGTACTTCCCCGTCTCGGGCGTGGTGGCCGACGGCCTGCGCGGGCTCTCGGCCGGCGCGCTGCACGGGCTGGTCACCGGGGGTGTGCTGGCGCACGTCCTGATCGTGGTCGTCTTCCTCAACTTCCTGCCGCTCGGGAAGCACTTCCACATCCTCACCGGCCTGCCGACGGTGTTCTTCCAGCGGCTGACGCCGCAGGGTGTGCTCTCCAAGACCGACCTGGAGAACAGCGAGAAGTTCGGCGCCGCCAAGCTCACCGACCTCTCGTGGAAGGAGGTGCTCGACACCTACTCCTGCACCGAGTGCGGCCGCTGCCAGACCTACTGCCCCACCTACGTGACCGGCAAGCCGCTCTCCCACAAGGAGGTGAACCGCGCGATCCGCCACCACGCCACCGAGGTGGCGGAGACGATGCCGCTGCCGATGGGCTTCTTGCTGCAGTCCCTGCTGCAGAGGTCGGGCCTCAAGGAGGCGACCAGGCCCGCCTCCAGCGAAGGCGGCGCGGAGGCCCCCGCGGGCGCCACCGCGCAGGGCCTGCAGCTCTCGGCCGAGGCCTACGAGAAGCTCCCGCCGCTGGTCGGCGAGGGCGGCATCCTCCCCGACGAGACGGTCTGGGCCTGCACCACCTGCGGCTGGTGCGAGCAGGCCTGCCCGGTGTTCATCGAACAGCTACCAAGAATTATCGACATGCGGCGCAACCTGGTGCTGATGGAGTCGCGCTTCCCCGACGAGGCGGCCCGGGTCTTCAAGAACATGGAGAACCAGGGAAACCCGTGGGGAATGGGCTCCAACAAGCGCGGCGAGTGGTGCGCCGATCTCGACGTCCCCACCGCCGCCTCGATGAAGGAGGCCGGCCAAGAGTACGAGTACCTCTTCTTCGTCGGCTGCGCGGGGTCGTTCGACGAGCGGCAGAAGAAGGTCTCGCGGGCGCTGATCCAGATCCTCAAGGAAGCGAAGGTCACCTTCTGCGTGCTCGGCGACGAAGAGACCTGCACCGGCGACTCCGCGCGCCGCCTGGGCAACGAGTACCTCTTCCAGTCGCTGGCGCAGCAGAACGTCGACACGCTCAACGGCTACGGGGTGAAGAAGATCATCACCCAGTGCCCGCACTGCTTCAACACCATCGGCAAGGAGTACCCGCAGTTCGGCGGCGAGTATAAAGTGTTACACCACAGCGAGGTGATCGCGCAGCTGGTCGCCGACGGCAAGCTCGAGCCCGGCGAGGTGAAGCTCGAGGGCGAGGTGACCATCCACGACTCCTGCTACCTCGCGCGCCACAACGGGGTCACCGAGGCCCCGCGACAGGCGCTGGTGTCGCTCGGCATCAAGGTGAAGGAGATGGAGCGCAACCGCAGCGAGACCTTCTGCTGCGGCGCGGGCGGCGGCCGGATGTGGCTCGAGGAGAAGCTCGGCCAGCGGGTGAACCACAACCGCGTCGACGAGGCGGCGGCCACGCTGGGCGCGGGCGGCGGCACGGTGGCGACCAGCTGCCCGTTCTGCCTCACCATGGTGAAGGACGGCATCAACGAGACCGGGCGCGGCGAGTCGATGCAGGC
>JAYWAO010000264.1:0-5088 GCA_043782365.1 Deltaproteobacteria bacterium | reverse complement strand
GTCCGCGAGAGGGTCGGCCCCGGGGTGCGGGTCGAATTGGCGATGCGCTACGGCAACCCCTCGATGGAGAGCGCGGTGGAGAAGCTGCGCCTGGCGGGGACGAGCAGGCTCTTCCTGGCGCCGCTCTATCCGCAGTACTCGTCGGCCGCCACGGGCTCGTCGATGCAGAAGATGTTCGAGATCCTGGGCCAGCAGGCGGCGGTGCCCTCCCTCAACGTGCTGCCTCCCTTTTATGAAGACCCCGGGTTCCTCGCGGCCTTCGCGGCCCGCGGTCGGGAGGTGATCGAGCGCGAGAAGCCCGACCACATCCTCTTCAGCTTCCACGGCCTGCCCGAGCGGCAGGTGCGCGCGGCCGATCACTCGGGCAGCCACTGCCTCGCCTCGGCGGGCTGCTGCGACCAGATCGGCCTCGCCAACCGCGACTGCTACCGCGCGCACTGCTTCGCCACCGCGCGCGGCCTTCAGAAGCTGCTCGGCCTGGCCCCGGGCGGGAGCACGGTCTGCTTCCAGTCGCGGCTGGGCGCGACGCCGTGGATCAAGCCGTACACCGACAAGGTCCTCGACCAGCTCGCCAAGGAGGGCAAGAAGCGGCTGGCGGTCTTCTGTCCGGCCTTCGTGGCCGACTGCCTGGAGACCATCGAGGAGATCGGCCTGCGCGGCAGGGCGCAGTTCCTCGCGGCTGGCGGCGAGAGCCTGACGCTGGTGCCCTCGCTCAACGACGACGACGCCTGGGTCGCCGCGCTGCTCGCGCTGGTGCGCCAGCACGCCGGCCCGATCCCCGCCGCCTGAGCGCTCGGGTCGGACGGGGGGCTACTGCATGCAGCCCTGGGCGGTGCGGATGCCGTACTTGAGCGCCCCCGCATTGCCCGTGTTGCGCCCGTCGCGCCGGTACTTGGGCCAGCCCGAGTCGGCGAGGCCGCGGTCGTCGGTGACGAAGGCATAGACGGTCTGGGTGGTCACGCCGCCGCTGGAGTTGCCCACGCCCACGTAGAGCCGGCCCTGGCAGTCCATCACGGTGAAGCGCAAGAGCGGCTGTGGTGGCACCCAGGACCACTCGGTGGAGCCGTCGAGCCCGAAGGCGTTGAGGAGCTTCCCCTTGCGGCCCACGTAGGTGCGGCCGTCCGAGCCCTGCAGCGGCGCGTAGGAGGTGAAAGAGGAGTTGTTGGGGGGGCCCGGGTCGTAGACCGTCACCCGCGTGCCGCCGACGCTCGGGATGCGGTAGAGGCGCGAGGTGGTGCCGGAGCCGAACCAGACGTTGCCCAGGGCGTCGAGCGAGACGTCGGTGGACTGCGCGCCGAGCGAGTTGAGCGAGGTCTCGGTGCCCGCGCTGCTCACCCACCACAGACCGCCGCCGCTGGTCTCCGGGATCCAGACGCTCTGCCCGTCGGTGATCGGCGACCAGTAGGGCCCGCTGCTGCCGGTGAGGATGCGCGCCGCCGCGCCCAGCGAGCCGTCGGTGTTGAGCTCCTGCGTGAGGACCCGGTCGGCCGCGCCCCAGTACACCGTCCCGCCGAGGTACAGGGGGGCGGAGTTGTCGTCGCCGCTGCTCACGCTCGCGTTGGTGCTCGCGGCCGTGCCCGCCGTCGCGCCCGCCGTGAAGACGTAGAGCCGCTGGTTGGTGGCGCTCGACGAAGAGGGCAGCACCACGCCCTCGAAGGTGGCGCTGCTCTTGGTGCCGCTGACGACCAGCGGCGCGGTGAGGAACGCGTCGGTGTTCGGCGCCATCCAGCGCAGCGTCCCCGAGGGGTTGATGGCCGCCACCGCGCCCGAGGCGCCGTTCTGCGCCGAGGCGCTCGCCGCGTAGATGAGCGCTTGGGTCGCGTCTCCCGCCCCGATGGCGGGCGCGTCGAAGATGTCGCCGAACGAGACGTCGGTGCTCGCCGCCGCCGTGCAGCAGGTCCAGTCGAGCGCGCCGCCCTGCGCGGTCGGACCGGCCGTCTTGATCGCGACGACGGAGTCCTTGCCGGCGATGGCCTGCCCGGTGGCGATCAAGTCACCGCCCGGGTGGACGGCGAGGCCGCGCAGGATCTGCAGGCCCGGCAGGTCGAAGAACCAGCGCAGCCGGCTCACCCAGATGCTGGTGGGGCTGCTCTGGCCCGCCTGGGGGGCGGCGCTGCCGTCGGGGGCCACCGCGCGGTCCTCGGAGGCGACCACCACCTTGAGCTGGCCGCTTGCGCCGCCGGTGCCCGGGTGGAGCGGGCCGTTGCCGGCGGCGTTGAGGGCGACCTGCACGTCGAAGGTGCAGGTCGTGCCGCTGCTGCAGTTGAGCGGGACGTCCGCTCCCTTCGGGGCGCCGCCGTCCGACTCCAGGCCGTCGATGCGCAGGCGCGCGCGGGCGCCCGAGACGCCGGCGCCGTTGTCGGTGAGCGTGCCCGCGACGTGGACGACGTCGTCATAGATGTAAGATCCGCCGTCCCAGCCCGTGCCCGCGGTCGCGGCCGGGTAGGCCACGGTCCCCGCGCCGGGCGAGTCGCGGTAGATGCGCAGAGCGGAGAGCACCGGCGGCTTCGCATCGACGTGCAGCGCGCCGCTGGCCTGGCCCTGGTAGCCGAGGTGATCGCGGGCGGTCACCGCATAGGTCAGGTCGCCCTCGACGCCGCCGGGGGCGAGGGTGAGGTCGACCGGGCAGGCCCAGATGTTGCCGCTTTGCGTGCAGTAGTTGAAGCCGCCCGGACCCGCGTCGATCGAGGGCCGGTTGGGGCTGTTGCCGCCGACGATGCCCGCGGGGTCCAGAGGGTTGATCACCACGTTGGCGATGGGCGCGCCTCCGTCGGCCAATACCCGCCCATACCAGGTGTTATCAGCGGTGATCGCGATCGCAGGGGGCTGGTTGTCGAAGTAGAGCGGGTCGCCCGCCCTCTGCGACTGGTGCGCGGCCCTGGCGCCGCCGGTGAGGAACGCTGCGAGGTTGTCCTCGGCCGAGAGCGTCCAGTTGGTGGGCGTCGCGCCGCTGAGCGCCGTCGCGCTGCCAGGGCGGGGCAGCGCGAACGACCAGACGTTGGCCGCGCCGGGCGTGGCCGCGTGCGGGCAGCCTCCGTCGGGGAGCGAGGCCTCGCCGAGGTACTTCGCGCAGACGCCCGCCACGCCCGACACGTCGGTGACCTGCGCGGTGAACGCCAGCACGCCGCCGTCGGCCTTGAAGAGGTGGCCGCCGTCGGGCTGGGTGTAGTCGTCCGAGGTGAGCAGGGTGATCGGCCCGAACTGCGGACCCGCCGCGTCGACCTGCGCCGAGCCTCCCGAGACGGTGCCCGGGTTTCCGGAGGCGTCGGTGAGGCGGGCGGAGAAGGCCCACGCGCCCTCGGTCGCGGGGAACACCAGCGCCGAGAGGTCGACCTGCGCGCTCCAGGTGCCGGTGGTGGCGGTGGCAGTGGTCACCGTGCCGCTGCCCACCTCGGCAGCGCCGTGGAGGATGGTCACCGAGGTCTTCCCGCCGCCGAGCAGGCCGCCGGGGTCGGCGACGGTGCCCGTCAGGTTGAGCGTCTCGACCTGCGTGTGCCAACCCGCGACCGGGTCGATGGTGCCCGTGGGCGGCGCGCGGTCGACGCGGATCACCGCCTTGGGCGTGGCCCCGACGCCGAGGGTGGTGACGTTGCCGGCCAGGTCGCGGCCCTCGATCGAGAAGAAGACCTGCGTGTTCTGTCCGGGCGGCGCGAGCGCGTCGTCGAGGGTGACGATGAAGTTGGCGACGCCGCCCGCCCCGACCGTCGCGGTGAAGGCGGCGTGGCCCGTCACCAACAGCTTCGCGGTGGTGCCCGTGGTGCCCGACCCGCCGGGGTCGGTGATGTTGACGGTGATGTCGACCACCGCCGCGCCGCCGTAGAGCGTGGCGCGGCCGTCGGTGAGGACGTCGATGGCCGGGCCCGTGGTGTCGGCCGGGCCTCCATCGGCGCCTCCATCGGCGCCTCCGTCGTGACCGCCGTCGGCGCCTCCGTCGGTGCCCGCGTCGTGGCCGGCGTCAGGGCCGGCGTCGTTCCCCGCGTCGTGCCCGCCGCCATCGGGGGTGACACACGACCCGGCGACGCAGACCGCGCCGCCGCCGCAGAGCGGGGTGCAGCCCGAGGCCGGGATCACGCAGACCGCGGGAGACTGGCTCTGGTCGCAGGTGGCGCCGCTTTGGCAGTCGGCGGCGCTGGCGCAGACGCCGAGGCTCGCCTCCTTGCAGCCGGTCGCAAGAGCGGCCGCCGCGAGCGCGAAGGCCCAGAGGAGCCGGCGCAGGCCCACGAAGGCGGGCCAGGCGCGGAGATCGAGGAGGAGGGCGCTGGACACGGTGCGGACCTCGTTCAAAACGCGAAGAGCAGCGCGGCGCCGGCGGCCACCGCCACGCCGCCGAGCAGGAAGAGGAGGTTCGCGGTGCGCGCGGCCGAGTTCGCCGACTGCAGATTCGGCAGGTCGCGCTGCGCGTAGGCGCCGCCGTTCGCCTTGAAGCTGGCTTCGGCGTCCGAGAGCATCGAGCTGGAGCGGGCGCCTTCGATGCCGGCCACGCCGAGCAGCACGGCGCCCAGGCCAGCGGCGCCGTAGCCGGCGAGCTTGCCCCAGCGCGGCGGGTCCGCGGGCGCGGTCCCCTCGGAGAGCGCGGCGGGCGGCGCAGGGTGCTTCTCCTGGGCTGGCGGGGGCGCTGCCGCGGGAGGCTGCGTGCGGGCCTGCGCGGGCTGCGGCGCGGGCGTCTGCATCGGCAAGGGAGGCGGCGGCAGCGCCTCGGGCTCGGGCGTGACCGCCGCGCGTGCGGGGGCGCCAGGCTGCGGCGCGGCGGGCGCCCGGATGGGGGCTTCAGGCTGCGGCGACGGCGTCACCACGCGAGCGGGCGGCTCGACGCGCATCGGTGGGGGCGGCGGCTCGGGCAGCGGCGGGAGCGGCAGCGAGAGGTCGTCTACGGGCGGGCTGGCCACGAAGACGCCGCTCCCCTCTGCCGCCTGGGTGTCCTTGGGCGCGCCGCTGCCGCTCTTGGGCAGAAGCCGGGTCTTGCCGGCCGCCGGCTTGGATGGCTCCGCGTTCTGCTTGGCCTTGGCCTTGGCTTTGGGCCTGGCCTTGGGCGCTGGCGGCCCGTCGAGCGGGAGATCGTCGATCGACAGGTCGCCCTTCGACTGCGCG
>JAYWAO010000263.1:0-14054 GCA_043782365.1 Deltaproteobacteria bacterium | reverse complement strand
AAGGCCGGGGGCGGAAGAAATCCCACCCTTGTGCCGAAGAGCCTGCTGAGGGTCACGGCAGCGGACAGGAGCGGTGGCAAGCACGAGAACCGCGGTCGGCGCAAGACTTGCCACCACCCGCAAGCTGGTGTGACACTTTTTGGACAACAGCTCCGTACGCTCCTCGCGAGAGGGCGTCGGGCCGGCAAGACATCTAGCGCGGGAACATCCAGGAGACGGCGCGGCGCACTTTGAAGAGGAGTCGGACGGACATCACTGGAGGTTGCCGTGAGTCCGCAAGACCCCGCCCGCATCGTCGCCGCCCACTCCGCGCACGAGTTCTTCCGCGACCTGCTCCTGCAGGCCGTGCAGAACCAGCGCCAGAGCGTCCAGCCCGAGACCGAGGCCTACCTGGTGAACCTGCTGGCCGGGTTCCTCGAGAGCGAGGCGCTCTTCAGCAAGGACGAAGCCGGCCGGGTGGAGGCGCGCCCGCTCGCGTTCCTGCTCAAGGACGCGCTCGAGCAGGAGGGCGCCCAGCGGCTCGCGCTCCTGCGCAAGCTGGGCGACACCTCCCTGTTCGTCTCCGGCTTCTTCTCCGAGTCGCTCGCCAGCGGGCCCGTCGGCGCCGACTACTACACGGCGATGGGCGAGCGGGCCTACGACGCGCTCGGCGGCGCCGTCGCGCGCCACTCGCGCAACATGGGCGACCTCGCCGGCAAGAAGAGCGTCTTCGAGGAGCTCGCAGCCCGGTTCAGGCAGGTGGCCAACGTGCTCGAAGAGGTGAGCGAGCGGACGGCCTCGTCCACCAACGCGGGCCTCTTGCGGCTCTATGACAAGTTCCTCCGCACGGGCTCGATGCGGCTCTCGGTGCTGCTGCGCGGACAAGGGATGCTGGTGCCCGTGGCGTACGCCGCGCCGCGCGGCCGGATGCCCCAGTGAGCGGGGAGGAGGACCCCGGTCCTCTTGGTAACGAAATCGACAACCGCACCCGTCCGCGCCTGGAGGGCCTGCGCCAGCTGCAGCAGCTCTTGCAATCGGTGCACGGCATCGAGGCGGCCCCCGTGGAAGGGTTCCTGGTGAGCGCCGAGGAGAAGCGGCGGCTCGCGCCCGCGCAGGGCGACGACGAAGCGCTCCTGGTGCGCGGCAGCCTCGCGCTGGGCGAGCTCGACATCGGCCTGTTCCTCTCGGACGAAGTGCTCGCGCAAGTGGGCCGGTCACACCAAGACCCGTGGTCCGGACCGCGGCTGCGCGGGTTCTGCGCGGCGACCGAGGGCGTGAGCCACTTCCTCTACCTCTGCCACCGGGCCGGGTCACAGCGGCCCGTGTCGCTGCTGGAGCTGGAGGCGCAGGCGGAGCTCGACAAGTATCTTTGTGTATTACTCCAGCTCTGGGCAACCGGTCGGCGCGCGGCCTCGGGGGAGCTGCGGCGGAGGATCTTCGGCGGGTTCGGGCTGCGCCCGGGGCTGACGGCGCAGGAGGGGGAGCGCTACCGCCTCGCCTCGGCACTGGCGGCGGCGGCGGCGAAGGTGCTGGAGGCGCGATATGTGGTGCAGGGGAGGCTGGAGGGGCTGCTGCGGGAGGTGCGGCGGCTGTACCGGCTGGGGGGAGGGGAGAAGCTGTCGGCGTTCGCAGCGGGGCAGGGGGCCTGGGCCGCGTAGTTCGAGAAGGGCGGCCCGAAGCCGCAGGCCGGCGCTGGTCGGCAGCTCGGTCCGCCCCCGCGCCTGTGCCCCCGGTCACATCCGCGGGGTGACCCGGTCAGCAATACCTCAGAGTAACCTGATCGGTGCTCTGGGGCGTGCCCGCAAACCCGGACCGCGCGTGGCGGGGCGGTGGGACGCCCTGCTCGTCGGCCAGCCAGCCGAGGCGCGCGCGGGGGGCCGCCGTCCGCGCCGCCGTCCAGGCACGTGTTAGCGTTGCCGGCACCCAGCCCCCAACAAGCAGCGCTCACGCGGGTCCCTCATCGCCCCCGCCGCTCTCCTGCTTCTCTTGCTGGTGGTGGTCCTCCTGCGTGGCCCTGCTCCCGCGGCGGCGCCGGCCCGCACTGCCTCCACGCCCACGGCGACCACTCCCCCCGTGCCCGCGCAGGCATCAAGGCGTTCGGCGTGGACCTGAAGTCCGCGCTCGAGGGCAAGACGGTGGAGGCCACCGGCGAGCTGGCGGTCTACCAAGATGCGCCGCAGATCGTGCTGCGGGCGCCCTCGCAGCCGAAGGTCGTCCAGTAATACTCTCCGTAATACTCTTGTGCCCGGCTACTCCAGGCGCTGGGCCAGCTGCGCGAAGAGCGGCAGGAGCTGCGGGTCGAGCTTCTTCGCCAGCTCGCTCTGCATCACCACCAGCGCGACCGCAGGGCTGTGGGCCTTGCGCCATGGCCGGGTGGTGGTCAGCGAGTCGAACGCTTCGCAGATGCCCAGCACGCGGCCGATCATGCCGGCGGGCCGCTCCAGGTGGCACTCCAAGGCGCCCTGCGCGCGGTCGAGCGCGGCGGCGTGCACCTCGCGCTCGCGGAGGATGGCCCGCGCGGCGAAGAGCGGGCTCGCCGCCACCGCCGCCCGCTCGCGCTGCTCGAGCGACTCCTCCTTGTTGAGGAGCGCCTGGGGCAGCGCCGCCATGCCGACGTCGTGGAACAGCGCGGTCATCCCGAGGTCGTGCAGCCGCCGCCGCCCGAGCCCGAGGCGCGCGCCGAAGCAGATCGAGAGCACCGCCACGTTGGCCGCGTGGTAGCCCCAGTACGCCTCACCGCCCGCCTTGGTGCGCGCGAGCTGGAGGAAGCGCAGCGGCGTCTCGACCGAGAGGTCGACGAGGTCCTGCACCACCCGGCTGGCGGCCCACACCGGGATGTTCTGGCCGCCCGAGCGGAGCAGCTCCACGTAGCGGCCCACGAAGAAGACCGCGTGCGAGTAGGCGTCGACGAGGCGCGTGTCGCGGCTGCTCTGGACGGCGGCGGTCTGGCCCGCCTTCTGGCCGTGCAGCTTGAGGGTGGGCAGCCGCGGCAGCTCGAGCAGCGAGGCGCTCTCGGGCGTGAAGAGGTGCACCAGCACGCGCAGCTCCTCGACGGCGGGCACCTCCGAGGCGGAGAACCCCTGCAGCCCGCGCGCGGCCAGCTCGGCGCGGACCCAGGCCGCGAGCGAGGTGGTGGAGGCCTCGAAGCGCACCGCCTGCCGGTTGACGTAGATGCCGTCGTCGGCGACGCGCAGGTCGAAGGCGCCGTCGATCGAGATCAGCTCCGCCATCGAGAGGCAGAGCTGCTCGATGGGCGCGCCGAAGGCGTCGTTGTCGCGCCCGTGGACGCGGGCGTTGCGGACGATCGAGTGGAGCGCGAGGAAGGCCTGCCGGCCGAGGAGCTGGCGCTGGTCGCGGGAGGAGAGGTTCACCCGGCCCCCGGCGCGCCCTGCGTGAGGCGGTGGAACGCGGCCCTGCACGCCGCCACCACCGCGGGCGGGTGCTGCGAGACGCTGGCCACCTCGAGCGCGTGCAGCGCCTCCTCGCTGCCATCGGCGGCGAGCCCCTGCACCGCGAGCAGCTGCGACTCCTCGGTGCCCCTGCGCGCCAGCAGCCGGCGCTTCGCTCCGGTGAGCCGCTTTTCGAGCCAGGCGCGGCCCCGCCCGGTCCGCAGGCGCCCGAGCAGCTTGTGGAAGATGATCAGCTCCTGCCGCTCGGCGAGCGCGGCTTCGGGTCGCTCGAGCGCGCCCAGCAGCGCCTGCGCGGCGTCGTCGGCCTTGCCCGGGAGCGCGGCCAGCGCTTCGGCGGCGGCAAACCGCACCTTCTGCTCCGGGTCGGTGAGCAGCGGGGGCAGGGCATGGATCGCCACCTGAGGGTCGGTGGAGACCAGCCCCAGCGCCTCGAGCCGCACGCCCGCCACGGCGTGGCCGAGCGCGCGCGCGGCCACGCCCACCGCCTTCTGCCCCGAGGCGCCGCGCAGGGCCGTGAGCAGCGGATAGACGATGGCGGGCTTGCCCGAGCGCAAGCGGTTACCGAAGGGCGTGCGGCACAGGTCGACCCTCTCCGCCGCAGCGTTGGCGAGCGCGTTCTGCACCTCTGGATCGGTCTCGGCGTCGAGCGCGTCGAGGAGCATGGCGCCCGCGTCGTCGGGCAGGAGCTTGGTCCACGAGGGGAGCAGCAGCTTGGCCGCCGGCCCCAGCGCGAGCAGCGCCGCCGCGCGCTCCGGATCCGCGAGCCGCTGGCCCAAGGCGATGCGGAACGGCGCTGCCTGCGGACCCTGCATGCCCGTAGGCCTGCCGATGGCGAGCCCGAGCGAGAGCGCGTCGCGCCGCTCGAGCATCTCGTCCACCAGGCGTCCGTAGGACTCGATCAGCGAGTCGAGGTCGCGCCCGCAGTAGGCGCGCTGGAAGAGCTCGAGCAGGGTCATGGTGGCCCGGCGCGCGAGCGGGCCCCAGTCGCCGTCGTCGAGCACCCGCCGGGCGGCTTCGTCGAGCAGCGGGGGCAGGGCGCGCCACCCGGCCTCGTCGAGGTCGCTCCCGAAGCGCTGCAGGATGGTGCCCGCCCGCTCGGAGACGTCGGCGATGGCGTTCTGGGTGTGGGCGCGGTCGAGCTCGTTCTGCTCCATCCGGTAGCCCGGCACGGCGCTGTAGGAGATGGACTCGAGGTTCGCCTTCCACAGCTCGGTGACCGCGTCCTCGCGGCCCGGCCCGGTCACGTCGTCGGGCAGCGCCACCGACATGAACGTCTGCAGGCTGGCGAGCGAAAGCCCGCGCTCGAAGGTGAGCGAGCGCACCCCGTCGCGGTGCAGGCGGAAGCAGAGGCTGCCCTCGCGCGCGGGCTCGCTGTAGACGGTCTCGCCGTCCACCAGCAGCGCGTCGGGCTCGACTTGCAGGCGCACCGACGGCTCCACCTCCAGGAGCGCCAGCAGCGCCTGCAGCGCGGGCTCGAGATAGGAGGCGTGCTGGTCGGTCGCGTGCCGGTAGATGGCGATCCGCTTGAGCGCCCTGGCGAGCGCCCCGAAGGCATCGCGGACTTCGCGCAGGTGCTCCATGCGGACCATCTAGCCAGCCGGGGCGCGGATTGTGTAGCTGGATTCTTCATCGGTGTGGCGGACCGGTTCCCTGGACCGCCCCAAGCCTTCGCGCTGTCGGCGCCAACGGCCCGCTGCGGGCCGCTCCCGACGGCTTTGCGTTGCATCCTTGGCGGCCCTGCGTATACCTGCGCGCCGCATGCACGCCTCCGCCCGCACTCCTCGCGCCCTCGTCGGGCTCGGCTACGCCCTCTGCTGCCTCCTCTGGGGCTCGACCTGGCCCGTGGTGCGCGTCGGCCTCGAGGACCTCCCGCCGCTGCGGTTCGCGGCGCTGCGGATGGGGCTCGCGCTGCTCTGCCTGACGCCCGTCGCGCTGCGGCAGGGCTTCAAGTCGCTCGACCGCTCGAAGGCGCTCCTGTTGCTCGGCATCGGCACGGTGCAGATCGGCCTCTGCTACGCGCTGCAGTTCCTCGCGCAGCAGTGGATCCCGTCGGCGCTGGCGGCCATCCTCTTCGCGACGTTCGCCGTCTGGGTGCAGGTCTCCTCGCGCGCGCTGCTCCCGGGCTACCGGCTGAGCAGCGCGGCGCTGGCCGCGGTGGGCTTGGGCGTCGTGGGCGTGGCGGTGATCCAGCTGCCGCAGCTGCGCGGGCTGCGGCTCGGCGAGCACGCGGCGCTGGGCGCGGGGTTGATGCTGCTGGGCGCCGTCCTCTGCGCGGTGGTCAACGTGATCGTCCGGCTGAAGCTCTCGGCGGTGCCGCCGGTGATCATGACCTTCGGCAACCTGCTGGGCGGCGCCGTGGTGCTGCTGGTGCTGGCGCTCGCCGAGGCCCACGTGGGCGGGCCCGCGGTGGAGGCGGCCCGCTTCACGCCGCGCGCGATCTTCGCGCTGCTGCACCTGTCCCTGCTCGGCACCGTGGCGACGTACCTGACGTTCTTCTGGCTGCTCCCGCGGCTCTCGATGACCGCGGTGGGCACCATCCCGCTGCTCGACACCACGGTGGCCGTGCTGCTGGGGACGGTGGTGCTGCACGAGCCGCTCCGGCCCGAGGTGATCGCGGGCGGCGTGCTGGTGCTGGCCTCGGTGGCGCTGGCGAACCTGCGGCCCGGGCAGGAGGCGGGGCGCGAGGAGGCGGTGCGCGCAGACGCAGTGATCGCCGTCGAGCACGCGGGGTGAACCGCGGCGAGGGTGGCGCACGCACCCCTCTCGCCGAAAGGCTTCACGGCGGAGGACGCCCCTCCGCATCTACGGCCTCTTGGTCACCACCAGCACCGCTTCATCGCTCGTCGACCGCCCGCGGTTCGCCGGCACCACGCTCCAGCCTTCGCGCTGGGCGGTCTGCACCACCTGCGCGATCACCTTCTGACAGAGCTGCTGGAACTCCGGCGCCCAGGCGAAGCCGTCAGCCTCGCCCTGGTAGCTCTCAGGGAAGACCATGCGGGCTTCGAGCCGGAAGGAGAAGTCGCGCTCCTCGACGTAGTCGGGTGCGGGAGGGCGGGGCGCGTCGCCGGGGCTGGAGGGATCCATCGGTGCTCCTCCATCCGGGCGCGCCGCTGCTGCTGCGAGCCTTTGGACCGCGGTGCCTACTTGCGCGCGGGGAGCGCGGACGCCGGGAGCTTCTCGGAGTCGAACTTGCCCTGTAGGGCCTCGCGCACCGAGCGGTCGAAGCGGACCTTGCCGGTGGCCACTTCACGCAGCGCCAGCACGGGCGGCTTGTCCTTGGCCTCGATCAGCGGGCGGGCGCCGGCCATCAGCTGCCGGGCGCGCTTGGTGGCGAGCAGCACGAGCGCGAAGCGGTTGTCGACCAGCGGAAGGCAGTCTTCGACGGTGACGCGAGCCATCTGAACTCTCCAAGCCTTGAGACGAGAAAGCGGACCGCGCTCTATAGCCCCTGGAGCGGGTGGTGTCCACCAAAGACGGACGCGCCTGGTGCCTCTCCGTGGACCCCAGAAAGAGGGGCCACGGGAGGAGCGGAGGATGGGGCAGCCTACCTGGCGCCTGCGTCGGGCAGGGCCATCACCGGCGCGGGGGGCAGCGAGGGCGGCGGCTCGAGCGCGTCGTCCACCGTCTTGGGGAGGTCGTCGAGCGAGGCGGTCTCGACCTCGAGCACCCGCGGGCCGCCCTCGACGACGAGGTAGCGCCGCTTCTTGCCCTCTGGCCCGGCGGCCGGGAGCTCCGCGCCCAGCCAGAGCCGGGCCAGCACCTGGTCGTGGTCGCCGAGCAGCGTCACCGTCCGCGCCTGGTCGAGGCCCAAGCGCGCCCGCGCCTTCGGGTCGGTCGGCGTCGCGTCGCCGAAGGCCGCGGCCTTCATGCCCGCGAGCGAGAAGAGGTTGCCCGAGAGCTTCCACTTCTTGGCGAGGCCCTGCTTGGGCGCGACCACCTCGAACGACTCTTCGGCGGTCCCGCCGTCGGCCGGCGTGTCCTTCTTGCGGGCCACGGCGAGGTCCTGGAAGCCCGCGCCGCCGCCCTTGAACTCGAGCTTGCGCACCGCCTCGCGGTCGAACTTCACCACCGTCTTGTCCTGCAGGTCGAAGAGGCTCTTTTCGAGGTCCTTCAAGCTGGCCTGGTCCACCTCGAAGACGGCGGCGCTGTCGTCGCGCTTCGCGTAGGTCTTCACCTGCAGCGAGCCCGCCGCGTCCCGGCCCGGCTGGCCGATCAGAACCTTGCGCTGGAAGGTCTCCTTGCCGCCCGGCGGCAGCACGGTGAGAGTGAGAGTGAGCTTGGGCGCGTCGAGCCCGAAGAGCGCGAGCCCGCCGTCCGCCACGCTCTCGGCGGCGACCTTGGTGGCGCGCAGCCCCTTGACCACGTTGACGACCTTCTCGGCGGAGCTGCTGTCGGCCGCGCCAACCTCGGGCGCCAGCAGCTTCCACTCGGCCCCCTCGTGCTCGAGTGTGTAGGCGAGCTTCGCGGGCGCCACCGGCGCACCCTTGGCGGGCTTGCCAGCGGGCCTCGCCTCGGGCGTGACCTCGAGCTTCTTGATCTGGGCCGCCTCGTCGAGGTGGGCCACCCGCTTGTCGCGCAGGTCGAACAGCTCCTTGTCGAAGGGCGCCTTGTCCGCGATGGGGACGAGCCGGACGACCTTCTCGCCGGGCTTCTTCACGTACAGCGTCTGGTCGAACGGCTGGTCCTCGCCGACGAGCAGCGTCTGCGCCTTGCCGCCCTCTTCGACAAGTGTAATCGAGAGAAGCGTCTTCGCCTCGTCACCCAGCCCCACCGACTTGAGGTCCACCCCTTCCAGCTCGGTCTTCTGCTTGAGCGACTCGAGCTTGTCGATGATGGCCGCCGCCGCCGAGTCCTCCGCCTCGGTCTGCACCGGCGCGGTGATCTTCCACGGCGCGGCCGCGCTCTCGCGCTTCAAGTGCGCGACCAGCACGCCCGCCTTCTTCAAGTCGAGCTCGCGGACCTTGGCCTTGTCCACCTCGAACAGCCTGGCCGACTTGTCCTTGGCCTCGGCCTTCCTCTCCTCGTCGCGCCCCACCCAGGCGGCGGCGGTGGCGAGCCCGAGCGCGAGCAAGATGAACCCGCTCAGCGACAAAAGCGTCTTGGTCGTCTGCTTCATGGCGATCGGTCTTTCCTTATCGAATCGATAAACGGGTCAACGCGCGCGCCGCGTCTGCCACACCAAGAGGCCCGCGAAGAGCAGGCCGAAAGGCAGCACCTCGCCGGCGAACAGCCGCATGAAGTTCTTCTGCTCGGCGGTGAGGAAGAGGTGATTCGCCGAGCGGGTCTTCGGGCGGATCGAGATCTTGCTCTCGTCGTGCGCGGTCCAGGAGACGGCGTTGAGGGCGAAGTCCCGGTTGCCCGAGAGCTTCAGGTAGCCGTTGGCGACGAACGCCGAGTTGCCCGTGACGACGACGCGCGCATCGGCCTCGCCAGCGCCCTTCTGCAGCGCCATCGCCAGCGTCACCGGGCCCTTGAGATCCTGGCCGGGGTCGAACTGCGCGGTGCCGCCGGCGAGCGAGGAGGTCTCGCCCCAGGCGCGCGCGCCGGTCTTGGCCAGCTCGGTCTGCGTCCAGCCCGCGGGAGCAGCGGCGCCGAGCTTCTGCACCGAGCGGGCGAGCGGGAAGATGGTCGCCAGCTGGAACGGCGAGGAGCGCGGCGCGGTGATCGGGTGCTCCGCGTAGCTCTGCGCGATGGCGACGTCGGGCTGCTGCGACTCGGGGTCGAGCACGACGTCGTTGCCCAGCTTCACGCCCCAGCTCGCCAGCTGCGCCTCCAGGCCGTTGGTCACGCCCGGGTCGGCGAGCAGCACCAGCTTGCCGTTCTTGCCGTCCACCCAGCTGCCCACCAGCTTCGCCTCGCCCTCGAGCAGCGAGGTCACCGGGCCGGCGATCACCAGCGCCTGCGCGTCGGCCGGCATCTCCTTGTTCTCGGCCAGCGAGAGCTCGTCCACCTGGAAGCCCTCGCTCTTGAGCGCGTCGACGAAGAGCTTCATCCCGCGCTCGGTGGCGTCGGCGATGGCGCGCTCGCCGTGCCCGCGGGAGAAGTAGATCTTCTTCGCGCCGCCGCGGGTCACCTCGGAGATGGCGTTGGTGAGCGACTCCTCGGTGAGCTCCTTGGCGCGGGACTCCTTGTTGCCCGCCTTGACGATGATGCGGGGGCCGGTCTGGGCGATGTTGTACTGCTTCACCTCGGCGAGGTGCTTCTGCGGATCGAGGAGCTCGACCTTGAGCATGCCTGTGACCTCTTTGTACTGCTTGAGGCGGCCATCGAGCTCGCCGTACTCGCGCTCATTGGGGGCGTAGAAGGCAGTCACCGTGACCTCGGTGGTGAGCCCCTTGAGCACGCCCAGCGTCTGGTCAGAGAGCGTGAAGATCTGGTCCTTTGTCAGGTCCCAGGTCTTGGGCTTCTTGACCGCGATGTAGTTCACCGCGACGAGCGCTCCCGCCAGCAGCGCGGCCGAGACCGCGGTGGTGGTGAGGAAGAGCGTGCCCCGGCCCGAGAACTGGGCGCCGAAATCGCGGAAGTTGGTAGCGAAGTAGATGGCGAGAGCGATCACCGTGATCGCGCCTTGCACGAGGATCGCCGGGTTGGTGAACTCGGGGATGATGAAGATCTTCGCGTACAGCGTGCCGAGGAAGGCGACGACCCCGAGCAAGCCCATCGCGCGACCGAATTGCCGGTTGTTGGTTGCCATGGCGGTTCCTAGCTCCAGCGGTGCGCTTCGACGGCGCGGTGGGTGGCGAACAGCCCGAGGATCACGACGGAGATGAAATAGGCGAGGTCCTTCAAGTCGAGCACTCCCCGGCTGAACGAATCGAGGTGGCTGACCGAGGTCAGGTAGATCACCGTCTCGCGTGCGTTCCCTTCGAACTCCGCCGCCGACCAGCCGATGATCCAGAGCATCAGCAACGCGAAGAACGTGACAATCGCAGCGACTGCAACATTGTCGGTGAGCGACGAGATGAAGAGCCCGATGGCCATATAGGCAGCGCCGATGAGAAACAGGCCGAGGTATCCCATGCAGAGCGAGCGCCACTCCACGCCAGCGGTGTCTTTGGCGAGCACCTGCAGCAGGACGGGATAGAGCAGGGTGAAGCTGATCGCGCACGTAAGGACCACCAGCCCGGCCAGGTACTTGCCGAGCACGATGTCGAGCGGCGTGACGGGCGTCGAGTAGAGCAGCTCGATGGTGCGAGTGCGCTTCTCCTCGGCCAGGAGCTTCATCGTCAGGAACGGCACGATGAAGATGAGGATCACTCCGAGGTTCCCGAAGAGGCCGCGGAAGATCATGTCCTGGAAGTTGAGCCGGTTCATCATCTCCGGCGCGTTGTACTGCATGTACCGCATCGATTCCTGCTCATAGCCGGCGAGCAGGCGGAGGAAGAAGTAGGAGGCGATGACGACGAAGAGCGTGAACATCACGTAGGCGACGGGGGTCGCGAAGTAGATGTTCAGCTCCTTGCGGGCGATGGGCAGGGCGTTCTTCATATCGATTGGTCTCGAGTGGCGCGTGAGGTCAGCGCTAGGCGGTGAGCTTGAGGAAGATCTCTTCGAGGGACGGGAGCGGGCCCGGCGTGCCGTCGGCCGACATCGCGCCGGCGTGCTGCGCGCGCAACGTCTCCAGCTCGTCGTAGGCGACGACCTTGCCGCGCGCGATGATCAGCGCCTTCTGGCAGGTGGCCGTCACCTCGCTGAGGATGTGCGTCGAGAGCACGATGGTGTGCTTGCCCGCCAGCGACTTGATCAGCTTGCGGACCTCCTGCTGCTGCGCGGGGTCGAGCCCGGCGGTGGGCTCGTCGAGGATCAGCACCTCGGGAGAGCCGATCAGCGCCTGCGAGATGCCCACCCGCTGCCGCTGGCCCTTCGATAGATTATCGATCACCCGCTCGATGTACTCCAGGCAGTTGGTGGCCGCCGCGACGCGGTCGACCTCGTCCTGCTGCTGCTTGCCCGGCACGCCCTTGAGGCGGGCGACGAAGCGCAGGTAGTCGCGCACCGTCATGTCCACGTAGAGCGGGGGCGTCTCGGGGAGGTAGCCGATCCGCTTCTTCACTTCCATCGGCTGCTCGAAGACGTCGAACCCGCAGATCTTCGCGGACCCGCTGGTGGGCGGGAGCACCCCGGTGAGGATGCGCATCGTCGTCGTCTTCCCGGCGCCGTTGGGCCCGAGGAAGCCGAGGATCTCGCCGGTCTTCACCTCGAAGGAGAGGTCATCGACGGCCCGCAGGTCGCGGTAGCTCTTCACCAAGTGGGAGACTTCGATCATGGCTTGCACCTCGTCCGCGGGCAGCCTGTGAGAGGCGCCGCGGGCGGTGGGTTAAGTGGTTGAAAACCCAAACGAAGGTCAGGCTGCTCCGCCCGGGCGGCGCGCAAGATAGAGCATGCTCGACGGCTGTCAAGGCATGGCGCGCAGATTTCTTCCCGGGCGCCCGGGGCAGGGCCGCCTGTGGCCACCCGCCGTCTTGCGCCGCTCCCCCTCCCGTGGGAGGGAAGCAAGCGTGACCGGGCCAGTCCAGAGCGGCATCATCGTGCAGAAGTACGGCGGCTCCTCGGTGGGCACGCCCGAGAAGATCCTCCGCGTCGCCGAGCGGGTGGCCCGCACGCGCGCCACGGGCAAGCGCGTGGTGGTGGTGGTCTCGGCGATGGGCGACTCCACCGACGACCTGCTGGCGCTCGCCCGCAAGGTGAGCCCCGACCCCTCCCGGCGCGAGCTGGACATGCTGCTGACGGCCGGCGAGCGCATCTCGATGGCCCTGCTGGGGATGGCGCTGCAGCGGGCGGGGGTCGAGGCGGTCAGCTTCACGGGTTCGCAGAGCGGCATCATCACCGACGGTGTGCACACCAACGCGCGCATCCTCGAGGTGAGGCCCGTGCGGATCTTCGAGGAGCTCGCGCGGGGCAAGGTGGTCATCGTCGCCGGGTACCAAGGGGTCTCGCGCGAGAAGGAGGTGACCACCCTCGGCCGCGGCGGGAGCGACACCACCGCCGTGGCGCTGGCGGCCGCGCTCGACGCCGAGGTCTGCGAGATCTGCTCCGACGTGGACGGCGTCTTCACCGCCGACCCGCGCGTGGTCCCCGCGGCGCGCCGCCTCGCGGAGCTGACCCACGACGAGATGCAGGAGCTGGCCCTCGCGGGCGCCAAGGTCCTCAACGCGCAGGCGGTGGAGTTCGCCCGCGACCGGGGTATCGTCCTCCACGCGCGCAGCACCTTCACCGATGGCCCGGGCACCAAGGTGGTGAAGGCCGGGGGAGGGCCGCGCGAGCTGCGGATCGCCGGCGTGGCGCAGGAGTCCGAGCTGCTGGTGGTGCGGCGCGCGGCCAGCGCGGGTCCGCTGCACGAGCTGACCGCGCTCCTGGCTGCCCACGGCGCCTGGCCCCGCGAGCTGCGCTCGGGTGGCGCCGGGACCGAGGCGTGGGTCTCGCTGGAGAACGTCCACGGGCCCGAGGCGCTGCGCGCGGCGCTGCGTGGCCTGCCCGGCGTTCAGGTGCTCGAGGGGCTCGCCTTGGTGACGGTGGTCGGCAGCGGGCTGGGGGCCGGGCCGGAGCCGCTGCAGCGCGCGCTGTCGGCGCTGGGCGCGCTCGGCGAGAAGGCGGCCGTCGCAGGAGTCGCGCTGGCGCCGCTGCGCCTCTCCTTCCTGGTGCCGCACTCCGGGGGCGCGGAGGCGGTGCGCGCGCTGCACGCGGCGTTCCTGGAGTAGCTCCGGCGCGGACCGGGCGTCGTCCGCTTGCGGATTCGCCTCGGGGCGTGAGAAACGAACTCTCCGAGCACGCGCGCAGGCGCGAGTGCGAGCGCGTCACCGAGGAGCGTCCATGGCATCCGCGAAGAAGAGTGCACGCAGCGCCCCCGCGAAGCGCAAGGCAGCGAAGAAGCCTGCCAAGGCCGCGCCGGCCAAGGTGAAGGCCTCCGCGAAGTCCGCCAGGGTCGCGGCGAAGTCTGGCAGGCCCGTCGCCAAGGCCGCGAGGCCCGCAGCCAAGAAGGCCGGCAAGCCCACGCTCGCGGCGCAGGTGGCGAAGGCGCTCGGCGTCAGCGAGACGCAGGCCGTGGCGATGGCGATCGGCGAGCTTGGCGCCCGGCTCAATGTCGGCAACGGCGAGTCGTCCGGCAATGCGCAGGGCAATTCCTACGGCAAGGCGAAGGCGGCCGCTGCGAAGGCACCCGCCGCGAGCTCCAGCATGGGCCAGCGGCTCTTCCTCGCCCTCGACAACCGCGGCCTCGACGGCATGGGCATGCCCGTCGAGGTGATCGACCTGCCGTGCGTCCTCGGCAGCGGCAAGTCGTGCACCATCTGGGTCAACTCTCCGCAGATCGAGACGCGCCACGCGCAGATCACCCAAGGCGACGAGGGCTGGATCCTCGAGGACCTGGGGTCCACCCACGGGACGTTCTTCGAGGGCAACCCGCTGGGCCGGCGCGTGCTCCAGCACGGCGACCTGTTCCTGCTGGCAAACTACCTGCGCGTGCGCGCCGAGCTGCGCTGACGGCTAGAGCGCCGAACGGTTTGACTCCCGTCGCCAGACCGGCGGCTCGAGACCCTGTCTCGACCCGGGTGGGGAGGGGCAAGCAGATCTAGGAGCGACGACGAGTCAACCCGTTGTGGTTTCCGAGGAGGAGCGACGACGAGATGCGCTGCCCATCGCCGCCCTGGCGACGGGAGGTAAGCTGTT
>JAYWAO010000262.1:0-14057 GCA_043782365.1 Deltaproteobacteria bacterium | reverse complement strand
AGGCCCCCGGCGAGGCCCCCGGCGAGGCCCCCGGCGATGCGCCCGGCGTTGGACCCGGCGTTGGACCCGGCGTTGGACCCGGCGTTGGACCCGGCGTTGGACCCGGCGTTGGACCCGGCGATGGACCCGGCGATGGACCCGGCGATGGACCCGTCGAGGCACCCGGCGTTGGACCCCGGTCAGGAGCCCCGGCAAATGCCGGGGCTAGAAGGACGGCCGCCCCCTTCGGGGGCTGCGAGTCATGCGTCGGGTTCGTCCATTGTTGAGCTCGCCTCCAGGCCTGTCTTGTGGGCTTCGCGCGAGGTGTTGCGGTTCATCAGGGTTTTCGCCCTTGGATACAGCCCCGCAGGGGCGGCCGTCCTTTTAGCCCCGGCATTTGCCGGGGCTCCTGGATTCGGAAACATGCTTTCGACGCGCGGAACTTTGGCAGGCCTGTTGGCGCTGCTGGTCTCGGCGGGCGCCCTCGCTGACCCCGAGCCGCAGGCGCCCGTGCAGCAGTTGCAGACGCAGGCTTCACCGACGGCGCCGACACCAACGCCGCGACCAACGCCGATACCAACGCCGATACCAACGCCGATACCAACTTCCATGGCGACGCCGATACCAACACCAACCTCGACCCCGGTGCAGCCGCCGCAAGCTCCGCAGCCGGTGGTGCGCGCCTCGGACCCGCCGCCCGACACCTCCATCGACCGCCACCGGACGCCGTTCGAGGTCTTGAACGAGCGGCTCCTCGGCTCGGCCTCCCGGGCGGTCCGCTACGACTGGCGCAGGGCGAAGTTCGGCTTCGGCGCCGAGGTCGGGCAGGTGCTCGAGCTCAACAACTTCGTCAGCACGCGGGTCGGCGCCTTCGTGCGCGTGCCGTTCGGCAGCCTGCTGGGGGAGCTCGGCGTGGTGCGCGTCTTCACCTCGGGAACCGACAGCTCCGACAAGCTCGGGCTGACGCCCTACCGGCAGGCGGGCCGGCCGAGCCGCTTCGAGCTCGACGTCAACCTCGCCTTCCCCGTCGCCGAGGGCGTGGCCACCGCGGCGCCCGGCTTCTTCCCCGCCACCGAGCTGGTGCTCTCGGGCGTGGCGGGCCTGCGCTACCGCTACTATGACGGCGAGCTCTCCGGGATGACGTTCGCCGACTCGCTCAGGGCGCTGGTCTCCCCCACGCTGTCGGCGCAGGAGCTCGCCAGCCTCGAGGGCTCGCGGCTGCCCGGGATGCAGATCGACGGCGGCCGCTACGGCCTCGTGCTGGGCGGCACGCTCGACATCTACTTCCAGGCCGGGCTCGTCGTCACTCCCCGCCTGATGGTCTCGCCGTTCTCCTGGAGCTTCACCAGCCCGGGGCTCGGGTGGTGGTGGGAGCTGACGCTCGACCTGGGGATGATGATCAAGTGAGCGGCCCGGGCACACGAGCGGCCAGAGCCGGTCCCCGTGCGCGGGCGCTCGCCCTGCTGCTCTGCTGGTCCGCGCCTGCGCTGCTGGGCGGCTGCGGCGCGACCGCGGCGACGGTGAAGGCCGACTCGGAGAAGGAGCCGGCCAGCCAGTCGCTGGTCTTCTTCAACGCGCGCCTGGCGCTGCGCGAGGAGAAGCCGCCGGAGGTGCTCAAGCTCTGGCTCCTGCACAACTCCCTCGAGGACCAGGAAAAGGCGCCGCGGCGCGACGACGACTTCCTCTCGGCGGTGTGGGCTGCGCTCGGGAGCCTGGGCCTCTGCCAGGACGGGCTCCCCAAGGACGACCGAGACGACGGCGGCGCCGGCCTGTGGCCGCTGGCGCTGCACAACCAGGTGGTCCGGTCGATCTCGCGCGGAGAGGCGCCCGACCAGCCGCCGCCCTTCGGCGCCTTCGAGGTGGGCCGGCAGCAGCGGTTCATCTCGCTCCACGACGTGCTCTCGGGCGACGAGCTGCGGTCGGTGACCTTCTTCCGCACCTCCTGCCTCTTGCCCCGGCTGGCGACGCTGACGCTGACGGGCTCGCTCGAGCTCGACCTGGGCGACCGGCTCTCCGCGGGGAAGCTGCTGCGCCAGCTGCTGGTCACCTCGCTGCAGACGCTGCGCCCCGACAAGGTGCTCGGCGTCGCCGCCGTCGAGGCCCGCATCTTCGACCTCGACCTCGCGCTCGCGGAGCTGGAGGCGCGGCGCGCCCGCCGCGAGGGACAGGCCGAGGGGCAGCGCGCAGCCAGCCTGGGCGTCTCGTTGCCCGGGGCGCAAGAGGTGCGGGAGGCGGCGTACCGGCGGCTCTCGACCTCGCAGCGGACGGCCTTCCTGCGCCGGAGCCTCGGCTGGACCGCGAGCGAGTGGCTCAGCCTCAGCCGGCAGCGGCGGCTCTTCCTCTTCGCGCAGGCCCGGCCGCTGGCGACCGACCCGCAGGCGCTGCTGCGCCTGGAGCTCGACCTGATCGACGCGCTGATCGAGCGCAGGGACGGCGACGAGCTCGAGGCCTGGCTCGGCGAACTGGGCGCAGACGCCGCGCCGGGCAAGCGCGCCGTGATCACCTCGGGCGAGCGGGGCAAGCGCCTGCTCGAGCTGGCGCCCGCCACCGGCTTCCACGAGCGGGCGATCGTGGCGCTCGACCGGGGCGTGGCCTTCCTCGCGGAGGGGCAGCTCCAAGATTCGCTGCGCTCCTTCGCCTACGCGCTGGGGAAGGCGGAGGAGTCGCGCGCGGCGGCCGCGGTCACCTCGCTGGCGCGGCGCTGGCTCTCGTTCGCGCTCTCGCGCTTCCAGACCGACGAGGAGGTGGTCGCCACGCTGAAGGCCCTGCTGCCCTTGCAGGAGCGCAACGCCGTGTTCGCCGACCTGGTGTGGCGCGCGGCGCTGCGCAGCGACGAGCGCTCGTTCGAGAAGGTGGTCGAGAACCTCCGCCGGGGCGGCGCGTTCGATGCGCAGGTGGAGCGGCTCAGGCTGCTCGCCCGCGGCCGGCCCGGGGAGCTCGGGACACTGCTGCGCGACGCCGCGGCCGAGGAGCCCTATTTCACGCTGCGCTTCCTCCGGCTCTTGGTCGAGAAGGTCGAGGCCGAGGAGGTCGAGGTGCGCCGGGCGAGCGCGCCGCTCCTGCGGCTGGTGCCCGCGATCCTGGCCGAGGTAGAGGCGAAGGGAGGCGCGGCCAGCGCCCGCCACCGCGCGGCCGAAGAGGTGGCCGGCCGCGCGCAGGCGATCCTCGAAGCCCTCGAGCTGCTCGACCGCTCCGCGGCCGCCAAGGCCCGCACGCTGGCCCCGGGACACGAGGCGTTCGCGGGCAACGTCCGCCTCGCGCCGGCCGACCCGCTCCCCTGGCCGTTCCGCGCGCCCTCGGTCGAGGCGCCGTCTGCCTTCGTTCCGCTGGTGCTGCAGCCGCTCGAGTGGCGCGATCGGCGCGGCGCGCTGGTCTTCGGCTGGAGGCTGACCGAATGAGCCCGCTGCGCCGACGGCGCGAGGAGCGCAAGGCCGCGCTGCGCCGGTCGCTCGGGCTCCTGCGGCAGGAAGCGCGCGAGCGCGCGGACCAGCACCCGGCGGTGCAACGCGCGCGGGCGCAGAGGCGGCGGCGCCGCGCCCTGGGCCTGATCGCCGTATTACTCTTTCTCCTCCTGCTGTCGCGCTGCGAGTGCGAGCGCCTTCCCCCACCGCCCCCGGAGCCCGGAAAGGTCGAGGTGCCCGCCGCGCCGGAGAAGCCGAAGGCGCCGGCGCCGGCCCCTGCCCGGGTCAAGCGCCCACCGCTCCATGCTCGCGCGACGCCGGTGCAGCGGGGCGGCCTCGCCACCAGCGCCCGCGGTGCGCCCGTCTGGCTCGAGGAGCTCCGCACGCAGGTCTCCGCGCGCAGCCCGCGGCTCGCGCACTGCTTCAACGGCGCCGAGCGGCCCGGGGCGCTGCGCTGGACCGCCTCGGTCAACCCCGCGAGCGGCTGGGTCTCCGAGCACGAGCTCGAGCCGGTCGGGCAGGCGGTGGACCTCTCGAGGGCCCAGCGCGACTGCCTGGTGCTCGGCCTGTCCGGCCCCGCTTATCGACTTTCCGGAGCGCTGCAGGGAGCGCTGCAGGGCGCGCGGAGCGCGACCGCGCTGCCCGAGCGGATCAGCCTGGTGATCGAGTTCTGAGCCACGGCGACGGGGGCGGCCTCGCGACGGCGGACCCCGCCCTGTGCTACACCGCGCCCCCTCATGGCCGCCTCCGATTCTCCCGAGTCCCTCGCCCAGCTGCGCATCGAGACCGCGCGCCGGCGGACGTTCGCGATCATCTCGCACCCCGACGCGGGCAAGACCACGCTCACCGAGAAGCTGCTGCTCCACGGCGGCGCCATCCACCTCGCTGGCGAGGTGAAGGCCCGCGGCGCGCGGCGGCATGTGACGAGCGACTGGATGGAGCTCGAGCGGCAGCGCGGCATCTCGGTGACCTCGTCGGTGCTGCAGTTCCAGCACGCCGGCTGCGCCATCAATCTGCTCGACACGCCGGGCCACCAGGACTTCTCCGAGGACACCTACCGGACGCTCGCCGCCGCCGACGCCGCGGTGATGCTGATCGACTCGGCGAAGGGCGTGGAAGCGCAGACCAAGAAGCTCTTCCAGGTCTGCCGCCGGCGCGGCATCCCCATCTTCACCTTCGTCAACAAGATGGACCGGCCGGGCCGCGATCCGCTCGAGCTCTTGCACGAGGTCGAGGAGGTGCTCGGCATCCGCACCGTGCCGATCACCTGGCCGATCGGCTCGGGCGCCGAGTTCAAGGGGGTCTGCTCGATCTTCGACGACCTCGGGCCGCACGCGAAGCGCCGCACCAACCTGCTCGGGCTCGCGGAGGGCGAGGACGAGGCCGCCATCGCCGCAGCGACCGCCGCGCATGAAGACGCCATCGGCCGCGGCGAGCGCACGCCCAACACCACCGGCTCTCCGGGCCTGCGGGCGCGCGCCCTGGGCGAGAACCGGTTCGCGTCGATCACCGCGGAGCTCGACCTGCTCGAGCACGCCGGCGACGAGTACGACTACGCGCGCGTGCTCAAGGGCGAGCTGTCGCCCGCGTTCTTCGGCTCGGCGTGGACCGAGGTCGGCATCGACGAGTTCCTCGACGCCTTCGTCAAGCTCGCGCCCAGCCCGGGCCCGCGCACGCTGGTGTCGGGCGAGAAGATGGAGCCCGAGACGCCGCGCTTCTCCGGGTTCGTCTTCAAGATCCAGGCGAACATGGACCCGGCGCACCGGGATCGGCTGTCTTTCGTGCGCGTCTGCTCGGGCCACTTCACCCGCGGGATGGACGCGCGCCTCTGCCGGGCGGACAGCGAGCCCAAGCCGATCCGGCTGGCGATGCCGCACCAGCTCTTCGGGGCGGAGAGAGTCGTCATCGAGGAGGCGTGGCCCGGCGACGTCATCGGCCTCTTCGACACCGGCAACCTGCGCATCGGCGACACGCTGGTGGAGGCCCCGGGTCCGGCGATCGAGTACGCGGAGCTGCCGCGGTTCTCGCCGGAGATCTTCGCGCGGCTGCGGGCGAAGGACGCCTTGAAGCGCAAGCAGCTGCAGACGGGGCTGATGCAGCTCGGGGAGGAGGGCGTCATCCAGGTCTTCGCGCAGCGCGGGCTGGGGGAGAAGGACCCCATCCTCGGCGCGGTGGGCGCGCTGCAGCTCGAGGTATTACAGTATCGGCTCGAGCACGAGTACCGGGCCGAGGTGATCCTCGAGCGGCTGCCGTACACGGTGGCGCGGTGGGTGCGCGGGCCCGGGTTCGATTCGCAGCAGTTCGAGACCGAGACGGACGCGCTCTGCGTGGAGGACCGGGATGGGCAGCCGGTGGCGCTGTTCAAGAGCGAGTGGAACTTGAACTACGCGGCGGGGAAGCACGCGGAGTGGCAGTTCTTCGCGGCGGCGCCGGCGGTGGTGGCGGTGGGGAAGAAGAAGAAGTAAGGCGGGCGAGACGGCGCGTTCGGGGCTCGACAGCGAGGCCTGGGCGCGCGCAAGCGGGGTTCGGGCGCCTGAAAGCGGGGTCCGAGCCTGCAATTCCGGGGTCTGCGTCTGCGAGAGCGGGATCCCGGCGCCCGAGAGCGACTGCGCTGCGGGTGAATGCGCGATTGGCGCGCTCGAAAAGGGAGTCCGGGCGTGGAAACTCGCGGGCTGGGTGCGCCTACCCGAGGGGCCGGGCGCGCCCACGCCTCGGGCAGGCCCCTGAAGGGTCGGAAAGAGGCGGGAGACCCTCCGCGGCGATAGAGTGGGGCCTCCATGGGGCCAGCGTCGGCTCCCGCGCAACTCGCGGTCCGGCCGGGAGACCAGGTGCTGCAGGAACTCGTCCTCTCGAACTTCAAGACGCTCCAGGCCGAGGTGCGCCTGCCGCTCGGGCCGCGGTTGACGCTGCTGCTCGGGGCGAACAATACGGGCAAGTCGAATGCGCTCCAGGCGCTGCGGCTCTTGGGTGAGACCGCGCGGCTGCAGAACCTCGACCGGGCGGTGCAGGCGCTCGGGGGGGCGGCTTCGCTGGTGACGAGGGGGCAGGCGCGCTGCCACCTCCGGGCTCGTGGGGTGGTGGACGGGCGGGAGTTCCGCCAGCACCTCACGTTCTCAAACCCCGAAGTGCTTCCTGGCGGCGAGAGCTTCGAGGGAGTGCAGCTCGCAGACCTCGATCTCACGCCCGCTCCGCCGACGAACCAATTGCGGCTCTCGGATGGCTCCACGCCCGTGGTGATCGCGGGCCGCGTTCTGGCCGCCGAGGCCGGACTGCCCGCGCCGGCCGCGATGGGAAACCGAGAGAAGGGCTCAGACACGACGCCAGCCCGGCTGCGGTGGACGGGGCATGCGCTGATCGACGTCGGCGCAGCAGGGGTGTGCGCGTTTGCCCAGAGGGCTGCGCCCGACGAGGTTACCTTGGGCGACTACGGCAAGAAGGTCGGCCCCGACGGCAAGCCGATCTTCGTTGCCGACTGGCAGAGCTTCCGTGTGCGCCGTGGGAAGGGCGAGTCCGACCCGCTGGTCTTCGTCGCAGAAGGCACGTACACCGAGGGCGGCGTCTACCGCGTGGGCGCGCGTGTCACCGACGTGTTCGGCAACGACGGTATCGCCACCGCCACGGTAGAGGTGAAATGATGCTAACCGTCGAGCAAGTCCAGACGCTGATGGCGAAGCTGGAGTCCCCGCGGATCGAGCGCAAGCAGAGCTTCTCCAACGAAGAGCGGGCGCGACAGGCGGTCTGCGCCTTTGCCAACGATCTGAGCAACAGCCGCGAACCTGGGTACCTACTCTTCGGAGTGGATGACAAGACAGGGGCAGCGACTGGGCTACAGGTAGACGACAAGCTTCTACAGGCCGTAGGCAGCATCCGGCTAAGCGGCAATATCCAGCCGATGCCAAGCATGACCGTTGAGACGATCGCGCTGCCGGATGGAAAGCAGGTCGTCGTCGTGGAGGTGCATCCGAGCGAGGCGCCTCCGGTGCGGTTGAACGGCGTGACATGGGTCCGCCCAAGCAACCAGCGCGGGATCGCGACGCCTGAGGAGGAGAAGCGGCTGTCCGAGCGGCGGGTCGCTGGCGCACGTCCGTTTGACCTCCGAGTGTGCCCTGGGGCGACGCTCGCGGACCTGAACGTCGCCTCATTCAAGGAGAGCTATCTCCCCAAAGCTGTCGCGCCAGAGATCCTCGCCGAGAATCAGCGGACCACCGAAGACCAGCTTGCGTCACTGCGCTTCATTGATGCGACGACTCGCACTCCCACCTACGCGGGGCTGCTGGTGTTCGGCAAGGACCCCCGGTCATTTGTTCCCGGTGCCTACGTGCAGTTCCTGCGCTTTGCGGGCCTCGACCTCGCGGCTCCCGTGAAGACGTCTCAGACCTTTGGGGGACCGCTGATCGAAGTGCTGACTGGCGTCGAGCAGGTGCTCAAGATCAACGTACTCACCGCTCGTGTACCCGACGAGGGGTTGCGGATGCGTGACGAACCAGACTATCCACACACCGCCCTTCGTGAGCTTGTCTTCAACGCGATTACTCATCGAACATACGAGAGCGGGAATGCACCGGTACGAATCAACTGGTTCGACGACCGCGTGGAAATCCAGAGCCCCGGTGGTCTTTACGGGCAGGTGACGCCTGAGAACTTCGGGCGCGTGTCGGATTATCGAAACCCCACGCTTGGTGAGGCGATGAAGGTGCTCGGGTTCGTCGACAAGTTCGGGAGTGGAATTTCGAAGACACAGCGCGCTTTGGCCAGCAATGGCAATCTGCCGGCTGCATTCGAGTTCCAGCCAACCTATTTCCTCGCTACCGTCCGGAGCCGCTCATGAAGACGCTAGCGCTATTCAATAATAAGGGCGGCGTGGGAAAGACCACACTCGCCTATCATTTGGCGAGCATTTTCCCTCGTCTCGGCAAGACGGTTCTAGCTGTGGACCTCGACCCACAAGCGAACCTGACCGCCCATTTCTTCGAAGAAGAACGGCTCGAGGAGATCTGGGATGAAGGGGGTCCCAACGTACTCACGTCGCTCGCGCCGATTCTCTCCGGGAAAGGCGATGTTGCTGAGCCCCACCCCATCCCGGTTGCAGATGGCGCCGGACCCAATCAGGTTTTCGTGCTTGCGGGACATCTGGGCCTCTCCCGCTTCGAGGACAAGCTCTCCGAGAGTTGGCCCAAAGGGGTCTTTAAGGACGAGGCCGCCCTGCGTGCAACCAGCGCCTTTCACCGACTGATCTCGGCCGCGGGCAAGAAAGTGTCCGCCGACATCGCTGTGATCGACGTTGGGCCGAATCTAGGTGCGATCAATCGCGCGGCGTTGCTGGCAGCCGACTATCTGCTCATCCCACTCGGTGCCGATCTCTTCTCCTTGCAGGGGCTCAAGAACCTCGGCCCGGCGGTACGCGATTGGCGAGGGAATTGGAAGCTTGTCCGCTCTCTCGCCAAGGACGTTCCGGTTGATTTGCCGGAGGGGTCGATGACTCCAATCGGCTACGCCGTCCTTCGCCACGCCGTGCGGCTCGACAGGCCTGCCCGCAATTCTGCAAAGTGGATGGACCGCATCCCCTCCGTCTACTCGGAGGCGGTGCTGGGCGACGGGCCGCAAACTCTCACAATCGAGCAGGACCCCAACTGCCTTGCGCTACTACGAAACTACGGCAGCTTGATGCCAATGGCCCACGAGGCGCGAAAGCCCATGTTTGATCTGCGCCCCGCGGACGGCGCCATCGGCAGCCACGCACAGCTCGTGCAGACCTGCCGGGAAGATTTTGAGAAGGTCGGCACGGCAGTGCTGGCTGCCTGCGATCTGTGAACTGAAGCGAGGGGATGGCAATGGCCGAGGAACTCGTTGGGCAGGGCCGGGTGCTTCACGAAGTGCAGCGGCGAGTCGATGCTTGGCGCGGCTTCCAGTTGGGGGGCGGCGAAGGATCCATATCCTCTGGAGCCACCGCGATACGAGGCCATCGCCGAAGGAGAGAGCCCCCTGTCGCAGACCACGATGGCTCTCCTGCAGCACTGGTTTCGCCGAGAGCCACACGCGGTCGGGCCCACCGAGGTGCCGTTCAAGTACTGGCCGCACCAGCGGCGCGCAGTGGAGATCTTCATCTACCTCTACGAGGTGTGCGGCATCCGCCGTACTGAGGAACTCTGGCGCCTGGGGGCCACGGAGCCGCTCGTCCCGCAGCGCGACCCATGGGCGAAGCTCGGCGCACAGCTCGCAACCGGATCCGGAAAGACGAAGGTGATGAGCCTGCTCGTCACTTGGGCCCACCTCAACGCGATCTGCGAGCAGGAGAGCCGGCTCGGCTTCGGCCGCCACGCGCTCATTGTTGCGCCGGGCCTCTTCGTGCGCGACCGGCTCTTGCAGGACTTCGACCCTACCTCGGGTCCCTCTGTGTTCGTCACCGACCCAGTGGTCCCACCCGAGTACGAGCGCCTTTTCTGCCTGAAGGTCTACGACCCTTTCACTTGCCCGCTCGTAGACGTTTCTCTAGCTGGAGCGATGGAGAGCGGCAGTCTTGGTCCACGGTTTCGAGGGACACTTGAGGAGCCCGAGCAGGTCCTCGTTCAGGCATTTCGGCTTTTCATCAACGCCCCGCGAACAGGGGACTGAACCAGCGTTCCTCGCCGCCGGCCGCTGGTAAGCCTAGCCGGTCCGCCTTCGTCGAACGCGGCGATCTCCTCAAGGAGCTGCGCCGGGCCACCGCCTTCTTCCGCAACCTCGGCAAGAACGCCTTCGCCGGCAAGGCCGAGCTGCGCGAGTTCGGCGCGGTCGCCAAGGTGCGCGCGAGCCCGCCGGTGTCCAAGCCGGCCGCGAAGATGAGCAAGTCAACTCACGCCGCCAACGGGGCCGACGTCAGCGCCTCTGGTTGAGCGGCACGACCTGGGGAAGCCTTGCCGCTCAGGCAGGCTTCCCACCTCGACGGCAACTCTCCGCCCGAGAAGCAGTACAGTCCCCAGATGCGCAAGCCGCTGGTCGCCGGCGTCCTCACCCTCCTCCTCGCCATCACCGTCGTCCTCGCCGCCCGCCGCGTCGCCTGGGAGCGCCTCCAGGCCCCCAAGTTCGATCTCCGCAAGCAGGGCACCAAGACCCCGGGCACCTTCGGCCTCGCCTACGAAGACGTCACCCTCGACTCGGGTGGCCGCGCGCTCAAGGCCTTCTACGTCGCCCCCCCGCCAGGCGGCCCCGCGCTGCTCATCTTCCACGGCAACGGCGAGAGCATCTCCTCCTGGACCCCCGTGCAGAAGCTCCTCTTCGACCACGGCGTCGGCAGCATGGTGTTCGACTACTCGGGCTTCGGCCGCTCGCAGGGCCCGGCCCGGGTGGAGAACTTCGTCCGCGACGGCAGCGTCGCCTGGAGCGCCTTCAAGAGCCGCCTCGCGCAGGGCACCCGCGCCTGCGCCTACGGCCTCTCGCTCGGCTCAGGTGTATTACTCGAGGCCGCGCCCGCGCTGCAGCCCGCGCCCGACTGCCTCGCCATCTGGGGCGGTTACACTTCCCTGGTGGGCGCCGCGGTCCGCAGCAAGCGGGTGCCCGGCTGGATGGCGCCGCTGCTCCCCGACGCGCTGGTGAGCGTGCAGAACATCTCCCACGCCCCCGTGCCTGTGCTGGTCGAGCACGGCGACCGGGACGAGCTCTTCCCGCCCGCGGACGCGCAGGCGCTCGCCGCCGCCGCGCCGCAGGGCTCGCGGCTGCTCATCCTGCCGGGCTACACGCACGGGCAGCCCGTCATCAAGCCCGACGAGGGCGCCTGGGTGCCAGTGGTGGCGCTCGTGCGCGACGTGCCGGAGAGCGCGGTTGCGCCCGTGGTGCCGCCGGAGCGAGCGCCTGAGCCCGCAGCGGCCGGCGCTTCGGCGGCAGCGCCGCAGCCTCCGCCGCAGTAATACTTCAAGCACCGCGGGCGGGCCTGCCGTTCCGCTACTTCCCGCCGGAGCCCAGGCTGCGGCCGAGCGCGCCGTCGGCGCCGACCGCGAGCCCCGCGCGGCCGAGCACCAGCACCGGGAAGAGCAGCAGATACACGAGGCCATCCTGCCCGGTGAGGTAGTCGAGCGACATCATCGCGCCGCTCGCGAAGTGGAAGTTCAGCACCATCAGGAACGCCAGCGCGGCCGCCAGCGGCGTCAAGAAGCCCGCGAGCAAGAGCGCGCCCAGGCCCAGCTCGCCCACCACCACCACGCGCGCCAGCCAGCTCGCGTGCGGGAGGAGGAACTGGAGGTACTTCGCCACCGCGACATTGGGCGCGTGCGAGATCCAGCTCGCCAGCTGCGGCTCGAGCGCGGGTTTCATGAACCACGCCAGCTTGTGGAGGCCGGGCCCGAGCAGGCTGGCGCCGGCGGCGATGCGGAGGAGGGCGAGGAAGATCTGGTGTGGGCGCGACATGGGCTGTGTGTATCGACGTTGGCGGCCCGGCGCAATTTCGCCACTCTGGTAGCCTGCGTCCCCTCGATGAGCGCGCTCGCCACCCTCACTCTCCTCGCGGTGGGCCTGCAGGCCTCGGTGCAGACCGAGGCGCGCGAGGGCAGCGCCTTGCCGGGCGCGGCCACGAGCACCGAGCTTGCGGCCGCCGCTGCGTTCGCCATCGACCAGAAGCTGCGCGACCTGAGCGGCTCGCTCGCCTACCAGCCCCGGCTGCTGCTGGTCCAGGGCCGGGCGGACGTCGCCCACTCGGGCCAGCTCTCGCTCGGCTATGCAGCCTCGAAGCGCCTGCGCTTCTCACTGGGAGAGATGGTGACGTTCGGCAGCCAGGACTTCTCGCCGCTCGCGGCCACGGGCACCACGGGCACCACGGGCACCGGCAGCGGGACCACCGCAGGGACGCCGCCGCTGGTCGCGCCGCCCGTGCGGGTGATCTCGGTCATCAACACCACCACCTCGCTGCGCGTCGACCAGCGCTTCTCGGGGGCGGTCAGCGGCTCCCTCGGGGCGAGCTACACCTTTGGCGGCGCGCTCGACGCCGCCTTCCGGGGCTACCTCCCGCAGTCCCGCCAGCCCGGGCTCGGCGCCAGCCTGGCCTGGCGGCTCTCCAAGCAGGACGCGCTCAGCGCCGCGCTCGACGCCCGCGCCTCCTCCTCGGACAACGGCGCGACCGCCAACGCGGCGTCGCTCTCGGCCGGCCTCGCGCACGCGTTCTCCCGGCGCGCGCAGGGGTCGTTCTCGACGGGCCTGGGCTGGACCTGGTCGCGGCTCGACCCGCGCGCGCAGGAGGTGTGGGGGCTCCTGCCGTTCTTCGCCAGCACGCTCTCGCTCCGGCCGCCGGTGGCGGGGCTGACGGTGGGACTCCGCGCCAGCCTCTCGCCCGCCCTCGACACCCAGACCGGGACCGCCAACACCAGCCTCGGCGCGGGCCTGGACGCCGGGTGGGCCTACCGCCGCGTGGTGAGCGTCGCCGCGGCCGCGGGCTGGCAGCGGGCGGTGCAGGGCGCGCTGACCGGGAGCACCTCCTGGCAGGGGTCGCTGCGCGCCTCGGTGCCGCTGCCCGCAGGCTTCGGCCTCTCGGGCGGCTTCCAGCTCGTCGACCTGCGGCCCGTCGGGCACTTCTCGCTCGGCGGGGGCCTGCAGTGGGGCGCCTCGGTCTTGCTGGGCTGGGCCGGCCGCACCAAGCTCTAGAGCGGCGGCGGCACTCGCTTGGGCTGCGGCAACTCCGGCGAGACCGTCATGCCCGCCTTCCCCGACCAGCGGATGCCCGGCAGGTCGCGGCCGCGCAGGAGCTGTCCCGCCGCCTCCGAGACGAAGCGCGCGAGCGCGGCCGGCGTGGCCTCCACCACCAGGCTGCGGCGGTCGACCACCTTCCCGGCGCACGGCTCGGCCAGGCGCAGATCGACCGACCAGCCCTTCAGCGGCGCAAGCGAGCTGACCCGCAGGTCGAGCGCCAGCGCGCCGTCCTCGAACGGCGCCACCGAGCAGAGGCAGACGAGGTCCACGCGGCAGGCGGGCCCAGCCGCGGCGAGGCGCCCTTCGAGCGCGGCCTTTTCCAGCTTCAGCTCCGCCCACGGCGCCGGGAGCGACCGCTGCAGCGCCTGCGCGCCGGCCTTCACCGCCTCGGCCGGCACGCCATTGTTCTCTGGGATCTCGGCAGGCAAGAGCGCGACCTGCAGCGCCACCTGCAGCGCGGCGGCCATCAGCGCGGGGCCCATCTCACCACTCCACCTGGGCGCCAGCGCCCAGCGTCACGCCGCCCGCCGTCGAGAAGCGGGCCTGGTAGCCGCCCTTCAAGAGCAGCGTGACGTTCGGGTTGAGCTGGTAGCCCGCGTCGAGGATGGCGCGGATGCCGGCGGGCGCGCCCTTGTCGGTGACCGGGTTGTCCGGCGTGGAGCCGGCGAGCACGGGCGCGTTGGGCGCGTTGGTGATGTGCACCGCGAAGCCGATCGGCCAGCGCGGCACGGTGTCCCAGGCGAGCCGCAGCGAAGCGTCGTAGCCGACCCGCTGCACGAACTGCCCGCCCAGCTCGACGTGGGCAAAGGTCTCGCGGCCGATCCGCAGCATGCCAGCCGCGCCGGTGACGAACCCCAGCTCGTCGGCGCCGAGGAAGACCCGGCCCGTGAAGCCCAGCTGCCCGGTGAGGTTGAAGGCGAGCTCGCCGTAGCCGTAGTCGAGCCCGGTGTTGCGCCCGGCCTCGTCGCTGAAGATGCCGCCGAACGCCGACGGCGGCGGCACCTCTCCGCGCAGCGTCCCCACCCC
>JAYWAO010000261.1:0-5117 GCA_043782365.1 Deltaproteobacteria bacterium | reverse complement strand
CTCGCGCAAGCCCGCCGCCGAGAAGCCCGCCGCGCCGCAGCCGGAGCGCGCGTGAAGGGGCCCTCCAAGCCGCGCCTGGTCGCGCTGATCGCCGTCGCCATCTTCGCCTCCGACGTGGTCACCAAGTACCTCGCGGTGGCGAAGCTGACCTTCACCTTCACCGCAGTGGGCGCCGAGACGTTCGGGGCCAAGGTGGCCGCCTTCCTCTCGCAGCACCACCTCTACGAGCGCGGCCTCACCACCCGGCCGGTGATCGTGCTGGAAGACTTCCTGCAACTCGTCTATGCCGAGAACCCCGGCGCGGCGTTCAGCTTCCTGGCCAGCGCGGGCGCGGGGTTCCGCGTGCCGTTCTTCCACCTGATCACGGTGGCGGCGGTCGTCTTCATCACGCTCTACCTGCGCAAGCTCTCCGCAGACCAGCGGCTCCTGCAGGTCGCGCTGGCGCTCCTCCTCGGCGGCGCGCTCGGCAACGGCTTTGACCGCCTGGTGCGCGGCTACGTGATCGACTTCATCGCCGTCCACTGGTTCGACCCCACCTGGCTGCGGCCCGAGCGGCACTTCCCTACCTTCAACGTCGCCGACTGCGGCGTCACCATCGGCATCGCGCTGCTCCTCCTCGAGTCCTTCCTGCAGCGGAAGCAACCGGCGCCCCCGGTGGTTCCAGGTTAAGAAGGAGATCCATGCTCCCCATCCTGTTTACGATCTCGATCCCGGGCGGTTGGGCCCCTCTGGTGCTCGCGCTGGTGGCCGTCGCCCTGGGCGTCTGGCAGGCCCGCGCAGTCCAGGTCGCGGGCGAGCCGAAGAGCGCCGTGCTGCAGACCTTCGGGCTCTGGACGGCCGGCTCGTACGCGGCCTTCTTCGTGCTGGTGCGGGCGCTCGGCGACCCGGGCCAGCAGAACCTCTTCGCGCTCACCCGCGCGCTCTCCATCCCGCTGCACACCTACGGCCTCTTGATCGCCACCGCCTTCCTGGTGGCGATCTGGCTGGCTGGCCGCACGGCGGCGCGCGCCGGCCTCGACGGCGACAAGGTCACCGACCTCTCGTTCTGGCTGCTCCTCTCGGGCATGGTCGGCTCGCGGATCCTCTTCATCATCGTCAACTGGGACGACTACTCGAAGGACCTCACCTCGGTGTTCGCCTTCTGGAAGGGCGGCCTCGTCTTCTACGGCGGCTTCATCGGCGCGACGGCGACGGCGCTCTGGTACACGCGCGCCCACAAGCTGGAGTTCCTCCCCTACGCCGACGTGCTGGCGCCCTCGGTGTCGATCGGCCACGCCATCGGCCGGCTCGGCTGCTTCGCGGCGGGCTGCTGCTGGGGCGGCGCCTGCGACACCCACTTCGCGCTGGCGGCCCACTTCCCGCCCGAGTCGCTCGCCTACCAGAGCCAGCTCGGGCACGGGCTGATCCACTCGGGCGCGCTGACCACCATCGGCATCCACCCGACCCAGCTCTACGAGGCCTTCGGCGAGCTGATGATCTTCGCCGCGCTCTCGTTCTGGCGCACCCGCAAGAAGTTCAACGGCGAGATCCTGGCGATGTACCTGATGCTCTACGCGCCGCTGCGCTCGGTGGTCGAGGCGCTGCGCGGCGACGAGGAGCGCGGCCGGGCGTTCAACTTCCTCGGCGCCTGGGCGCGGCACGCCTGGTGGAACCTCTCGACCAGCCAGCTCATCTCGGTGGGCATCTTCGCGGGCGGGGTGGCGCTCTACGTGCTGGCGGGGCGGGCGGCGCGGGGGAGCGAGGCGACCGCGTAGGTTCCCGCCGCATGCTAAAGTGACCTCGTGGCACAAGCCTTCACCGAAACGCAGCAGCTCCCGCAGGAGAAGCTCGCGGAGGAGCTCGACACGGTCGACGAGGATCTGGCCAAGCTCCAGGTCCTCTACGAGAAGTATTTCCTCGGCATCGACCGCAAGCCGCCCGACACCGAGCGCAAGAGCGTCTCGAGCCGGCTGCGCACCATGCGCACCACCGTGGTGAAGAACACCGGCCTCAAGTTCCGCATCAACACGCTCTTCGCCAAGCTGATCTCCTACGAGCGGATGTGGGACCGCACCCTGCGCGAGATCGAGGACGGCACCTACAAGCGCGACGTCTTCAAGGCCAAGTACCGCATCGCGCAGCGCGAGAAGAAGCCCCCCGCGCCGGCGCAGGAGGCTCCCAAGGTGGAGCTCTCCGACGAGAAGCTGCGCCGCTTGTATGACACTTACCTGGTGGCCCGCCAGCGCACCGGCGAGCCCATCGAGGGGCTCTCGTTCGACGCCATCGCGAGCAAGATCCGCGCACAGGTGCCGGTGCTGATGCAGAAGCACAACGCCAAGCGGGTCGAGTTCAAGGTGGTCATCAAGGGCGGCAAGGCCGTGCTGAAGGCGGTCCCGCACACGTAGCCCGCTGTTGATCGCAGAGGCTGAGCGATGACCGACGCACCCCAATCGCTGCCGATCGACTCGATCCCGCAGCCGACCTTCATCTACGACGCCGAGACGCTGCGGTACCTGGCCGTGAACCAGGCCGCCGTCGACCTCTACGGCTACTCCCGCGAGGAGTTCCTCGCGATGAGCGTCACCGACATCCGGCCAGCCGAAGACATCGCCAGGCTCAAGGCGGTGCTCGTCGGGCTCGACCTGCGGCCGCAGCGCCTGGGGGTCTGGAGGCACCGCACCAAGGCAGGCGCCATCCTCCAGATGGACATCTACTCGCAGGATTGGGTCGAGGGCGGCCGGCGGGCGCGGCTGATCATCGCCAGCGACGTCACCGCGCGGACCCGCCTGGAGGCAGCGCTCCGGGAGAGCGAGACCAACTTCCGCGCCTTCTTCGACTCCAACCCAGCCGCCTGCCTGGTGCTGCGGGTCGCCGACGGCATCTACACGGCGGTGAACGACGCCTTCACCGCCATGACCGGCCATTCGCGGCAGGCGACGGTCGGCCGCTCGTGGAAGGAGTTCAACCTCTGGCTGGAGCCGGAGCAGCGCGACGTCGCGGTGGGCAAGCTCTTGGCCGTCGGGTACGTCTCCGATCTGGAGCTGGGCTTCCGCCGCGCCGATGGAGGCGAGTTCATCGGCCTGCTCTCGGCACGGCTGATCGAGCTGGCGGGCGCGCCCCACATCCTCTCGGTGGTGCGCGACATCACCGAGCGGCGGCGGGCCAATGAGGAGCGCGTCGCGCTGCTCGAGCAGCTTCGGCAGTCGCAGAAGCTGGAGGCGGTGGGCCGGCTCGCGGGCGGCGTCGCGCACGACTTCAACAACCTGCTGATGGTGGTCGCCAACGTCACCGACCTCTTGCTCGCGCAGGTGGAGCCGGGCGGTCCGATGGCCGAGGACCTCGAGCAGATCCGCGACGCCGCCGGGCGCGCGGCCGGGCTCACCAAACAGCTGCTCGCCTTCAGCCGGATGCAGGTGCTCGAGCCGCAGGAGCTCGACCTCAACGGGCTCGTCGTCGACCTCGCCAGGATGGTGCGGGTGCTGCTCGGTGAGCGCAACACGCTCGTGCTCGACCTGCAGCAGGGCCTGCGCGCCGTCCGGGCCGACCCCACCCAGCTCACGCAGGTGCTGCTCAACCTCGCCGTCAACGCGCGCGACGCGATGCCCGACGGCGGCAGCCTGCGCATCGAGACCTGTCACCAGGAGATCGGCGTGGACGAGGCGCGGCGCCGCGGCGACCTGCGGCCCGGCCTCTACGTGCAGCTGACGGTGAGCGACTCCGGCACCGGGATGGACCTCGAGACGCAGCTGCGCGCCTTCGAGCCGTTCTTCACCACCAAGGGCCAGTCGGGCACGGGGCTGGGGCTCGCCACCGTCTACGGCATCGTCCGGCAGAGCGGCGGCCACGTCGAGCTCGAGAGCGCCCCCGGCAAGGGCGCGACCTTCCGCGTCTGGCTGCCGGCGCTTTAGGGCGTGGCAGCCGCACCGCTGCTGCAGCGCGCCGTAAAAGTATTACGCCAATGGCGCGAGGGCTACTCGAACAGCTTGTCCACCGGGACGACCTCGACGTCGGCGTCGGTGAGCGGCCCGAGCGGGAACGCCGCGATCGCCGCGTCGGCCTCGGTCTGGGCCGCGGGCCGCTGCTGGTCCTTGTTCTGGTAGGCGACCGGCGACGGCGCGCCCGCCAGCAGCGCGGTCTTCAGCTGCGCCATCTCCGGGCCCACCAGGACGATCTGCAGCTTCGAGGGGTCCACCCACTTGCGCCAGGCGGCGTTCACCGCGTCGGGCGTGACGGCGTCGAGCGCCTTGCGCCACGCCGCCAGCGAGCTGGTCGCGCCGTAGAAGGCGTCGTCGAGCGCGTAGCCCAGCTTGCGCGCGTCGGTCTGGTCGAAGAGCAGGAGGTAGCCGTCGAGGAACCCCTTGGTCTGCGCGACCTCGGGCTGGGTGAACGGCTCCACCGTCACCGACCGCTGCAGCTCGTAGAGCGCCGCCCGCACCGCGAAGAGCCGGTTCTCGCTCTGCACGGGCCGCAGCCAGACAGTGAAGTCCTGCTGGTGGCGCGGGCGGCCGGTCTGCGCGGTGGCCGAGTCGTCGCCGTCCTGCTCGAAGTGCTCGAGATAGGCATAGTCGCCATAGTTGAGCCCGCGCAGCTCGCGCAGGCGCTGCATCAGGCGGCCGTTGAACTGCCGGTGCTCGCCCACCGCCGAGCGGGCCACCGAGAGCGCCGCGAAGTCGGGGTTCGCGCGGGTGAGCGACCAGGGCATCCCCATCGAGATGGCGGTGGAGGCGCCCTGCTTCTCGACCAGGAGGAACCTGGGCCGTGCGCCAGCGACGGCCGCAGGGATCGTCGCCAGGGGCGCGCTCACGCCGGGCAGCGCCGAGAGGGTCTCGGCGAGCTGCTCGGGCAATCCAGTGGGATATCCACCGGCGATACCAATGGTGAGCCGGTCGGCGGTGAAGACCTTGGCCGCCTGCGCCTTGGCCTCGGCCAGCGTGGCGGCCTTCAGCTCGCTCGCGTAGCCCGCGATCAGCCGCGCGTACGGGTGGCTGCGGTAGAGGAGCGACTCGAGCGCCGTCTTGCCGAGGTTCTCGTCGTCGCCTTGGCGCAGCCGCTTCTCGAGGTCGTTGACGGCGGCGTCGCGCAGCCGGTCGAACTCCTTCTGCTCGAAGCGGGGGTGGAGCACGACGTCGGTGAGGATC
>JAYWAO010000260.1:0-5141 GCA_043782365.1 Deltaproteobacteria bacterium | reverse complement strand
TTGGAGTTGTCGACCGCCGCCGACGAGCCAGCGGGCCGCTCGACCACCGTCCACGAGTAGCGGATGCCCACGTTCTTGCGGTTGGCGAAGAGCTGCAGCAAGACCTTGCTGCCCGTGGTGAGGTCGCCCTGCAGGCCGCCCGAGATCTGGAACGGCGCGTTCGGGTCGAGGCACTTGTCCGGGTGGGCCTTGTCGACCACCAGGCAGAAGGTGTCGTCGCAGGCGTCGCCCTTGCCGTCGCGGTCCATGTCGCTCTGGTCGGGGTTGTACTTGGTGGGGCAGTTGTCGAGCGGCTTGCCGTTCTTGTCGAGCGTGTTGACGCCGTCCATGTCGGGGTCGGGGTTGCAGGCATCGCCGATCTGCAGGCCCGTCGCGGCGTCCACCGGCGCGAGCTTGCCGCCGCAGTCAGCGGCCGTCTTGCAAGTCACCTTCTGGTCGGGGTTCGCCACCAACGGGCAGTTGTCCTTCGAGTCGGGGATGCCGTCGTGGTCGGAGTCGAGCGTGCAGGCCTTGCCCTGGGCCGCGAAGGTCGCCGGGTCGGTGGGGTCCTGGCCCGGGTTGAAGACGAGCGGGCAGTTGTCCACGTTGTTGGGGACGCCGTCGCCGTCGATGTCCGGGTTGCAGACGTCGCCCAGCGTGGCCGACGCCAGCGTCTTGTGCTGGTCCGGGTTGGGCACGTTGGGGCAGTTGTCCTGCGCGTTGGGCACGCCGTCGTTGTCGATGTCGGGGTCGCAGGCGTCGCCGATGCCGTCGCCGTCCGAGTCGGTCTGGTCCTTGTTGGGCACCGACGGGCAGTTGTCGCAGGCGTCGCCGACGCCGTCGCCGTCGGTGTCGGTCTGGTCGCGGTTGGGCGTGAACGGGCAGTTGTCGAAGTTGTCCTCGACCCCGTCCCCGTCGGCGTCGTCGCTATAGGAGAAGGTCTTCCCGTCGTCCGTATAGTTGTAGAGGATCGACCCGCCGCAGCCGCAGCCGCAGCCGCCGCCGTTCTGCTGGGGAGAGCCGCAGAGGTTCTGCGTGCACTCCGGGTTGGCCTGCGCGCTCACCGGCGCGGACGCCAGCAGCAGCGCGCCGAGCGAGGCGGTGAGGAGCGCGGGGAGCAGTCGGGTCATTTTCTTGGCCAGCGGCATGCGACACCTCGGGTGTGGACCGGGCCGCAACGTCTGCAACCTGGGAACCAACTCGCTGGCGGTGGCCAGAGGCCGCACGCAGCCCCAGATCCCGCCAGACTTTTTCCTGGCGCTTGTGGCTGGCCGCACGGGGCCTCCCCACCACCAGTGGGGTGTGTACACCACCAGGTGAGGGGTGCCAACCCCCCACCGGCCTGTGGTTGGCGCTGCTCCGGTGTGGGCAGGTGGGTACCCTTCACCGTGGAAAACACGGTGGATCTGCAAAGGTGAACCCCCGCGCACGGGCTTGACTCCGTGGGCATGAAGTTGGCTAAGTCATGGTTCATGCTCCGGACTGCCCACATGTCCATCGCGAGACTGTTTGCGCCCGTCGCCTGGCTGGTCGCGACTGCGCTCCTCTGCTCTGCGCCCCTGCTGGCGCAAGGCAACCAGAAGCGGAGCGAAAAGGCCGAGAAGGCGCCAAGAGCAGAGGCGCCAGCGGAGGCGCCCGCTCCGCTGATGACGCCGCGCGGACCCACGCGCATCGACTTCGACGACCGGCTCGTGCAGGGCCAGACCAACAAGCTGGGCGCGGTCTACCTGTACCAGCGCAAGTCGCCCGCGCAGCCCAGCCTGCTCGCGCGGAGGCAGAGCTTCCGCGCCGAGATCGCGCGCGACCTCCTCGAGTGATCGGCCTTCTTCGATGAGCGCCTCGGTCCTGCAGATCTTCGTGATGCGCGACGGGCAGCTGGTCGCGAGCGAGGTGTTCGCCGAGGGGCTCTACACCCTGGGCAGCGAGCCCGACTGCGACCTCGTGCTGCTCGACCCGGCGGTCGCGGGCGTGCACGCGTCGCTGCAGTTCCAGGGCGGCCTCGTGGAGCTGACCGACAACGAGAGCCAGACGGGCCTCGTCATCAACGGCCAGGCGGTGCCGTCGGCGCAGATCCGCTCGTCGGACGACGTGCGCGTGGGCCCGTTCCTCATCAAGACGCGGGTGGTGGGGAAGAAGCCCGCGCTCAAGCCGGCCGCGAAGCCGTCGCCAGGCTCGCTGCCGCCGCCCCCTGCGCGGACTGCGCCCTTGCCCCCCGCGCCGGTGAGCCCTCCGCGGGTCGCTGCCGGACCCGTCTCTACACCGTTCGCCCCGCAGGCCCCGCCGGCTGCAGCCACGTCGCCCGCGCGGCCCCCTGCTCTGCCCGCGCCGCGGCCTCCCCCGCCGGGTGCGCCGCCTGCGAACGCCTCCGCCATGCCGCGGTTCGCGGTGCCCGCCGCACCGGCCACCACACAGGCAGCCACGGGAACCGCGCGTCCGGTGCTGCCCGCGCCCCCGCGGCCGCCCGCCCCATCGCCCGCCTTGCCGCCTTCGCCGCAGCCTTCGTCGCGGCCGCCTCCGACCGGGCGCACACCGGGTGCCGCTCCGAACACGACGTCCTCGCGGCCGATGGCGCCGCTGCTCCGCTCGGTGCCGCCGCCCACCCCGGATCCTATCGCGCGCCCTGCGCCCCGCCCGCCCGCGGCCCGTGCGGCCATCGCAGCGGTGCCCGAGCTCGAAGAGCCCCTCGCGCAAGCGGCGCCGCTCGCCTCGGAAGACCTGCTCGACGACATCGACTTCCTCTTCGACCAGGCGCTCGAGCGGCACGCCTCCGAGGCGGCGCCCCAGCGTCCCAGGGCTGCTCCGTCCGGAGCGAACCGGTTTGGCGGGGGTGTCGTCGAGCTCAGCGCGGAGGCGGCCGCCGAGGCGCACGCGCCGCCGCCTCCCCCGCCTGTTGCGCTCGCGCCCGCCGCTGCTGCCAGCCCTCGCCCTGCTCCGCCGGCGCCGCGCCCGACGCCTCCCCGGGCGCCCGACCCGATTACACTTACGCCGCCTGCACCCCCCCCGGCGGTGACCCGGACGCCCGAGGCCATTCCCGTCGCTGCGGCCTCTGCTCTCGAGCCGCTGCCTGCAGCCGTCGCCGAGGCTGCGCCGCCCGCCGCCAAGCCAAAGGCCTCGAAGTCCGTCGCCGCCAGCGGCGGGCTCCAGCTGCACGCCCGCTTCTACTGGGGAGACTCGCTGCTCCACGCGCGCTCGTTCGGGCCCGAGGTGGCGGCCTTCTCCGCGCCGGGCGACGGCGAGCTGCTCGCGACCTACGGCTTCGCGCAGACCCCGGGCGCGCCGCTGGTGAGGTCGGCCGGGAGCGCTTGGACCATCGCGCCGCCAGCCGATGCGCAGGCCTTCACGCGGGCGCTGTCTGGTCGGGGCTGGGTCCCCGCGGCGCCGTCCGGCGCGAAAGAAGTGCGGCTCGACTCGGGCGGCGCCATCCGGCTCGCCCGCGGCCCGTTCCAGCTGGAGCTCTCGGCCCCCGCCGCGCCCGTGAAGATCACCGGGCAGCTGCTCAAGCAGGTCGACCTGACGGTGGTAGCGCTGCTGCTGCTGGTCGGGACCGGGCTCTTCGCCTTCATCAACTTCCTCCCCCCTGCGCCCTTGCAGCACCCGCAGGAGAAGGAAGTGGTGGTCCAGGTGCAGGCGCGCATCCGGGAAGAGCCGCCCAGGCCGAAGAAGCCGCCCAAGCCCGTGGACGCGCCCCCGCCCGAGAGGCAGGCGCCGGCGCCCATCGCGCAGGCCACCACGCTCAAGGCCGCGGGCGCTCCGCTGAAGTCCTTGGAGAAGATCACCAAGGCGACGCGCGGGCTCTCCAACCTGCTCGCCTCCCTCGACGCGGCCGGCGCCAAGGGCGGCAAGAAGTCGAACATCGCGATGATCCCCACGCTGAACCGGGCGCCCGGCGAGACCGCGGGCATGGGTGGGTTCGGGCCCTGCTGCGCCATCGGGCCCATCACCAAGGGAGCCGAGCAGCTGAAGTCGGGCGGCGGCTCGCTGGTGGGCGCGCTCACGGGCGCGACCGCGGGCCAGGGCGGCGTCTCCGGAGTGCCCGTCATCATGCCCGCGCGGCAGGCCAAGGTGCTGGGCACCTACGATCGCGACGCGCTCGCCAAGGTGATCAACGAGCACTTGAACGAGATCCGCGCCTGCTACGAGCGCGCGCTCTTGCGCAACCCCGACCTCGGCGCGGGCAAGGTGCAGCTCGAGTGGACCATCTCCGTGGACGGCTCGGTCGGCAAGGTGGGCGCCAAGGTCGTCACCATCAAGAGCAACGAGGTGGTCTCCTGCCTGCTCGAGACCATCAAGGACATCAAGTTCCCGAGGCCGACCGGGGGCGAGGTGATCGTCGGGTACCCTGTGCTGTTCAACTCCGTCGGCGGCTAGCGGCCGGCACGGGAAGACGGGCCCTTCGCGAACCACGCGCGTCGGGGGAAAGCGAGACCAATCGGTGCACGCATCTGGCAACCTTCGGCGCGCGGCGCTGATCTTCACTTGCGCGACCCTGCTCGCGCCCCTGGCGGCTGCGGCGCAGGAGGCGGGGCAGCTGCTCGCCGTGCAGCAGCGCAAGTTCCGGCTCACCCATGAGCTGACCCTGGCCGGCATGTTCGAGCCGCAGGACGCCTTCAGCAAGGGGCTGGCGCCCGAGCTGGCGTACTCGTTCCACCTCGACGACGCCTGGAGCTGGGAGGTCCTGCGCGGCGGCTATGTCGCCCAGTTCGACACCGGCCTGCGGCAGCAGCTCGAGCGCGACTTCGGGGTGAGGCCGACGGCGAACCCCACCTTGCAGTATTACCTCTCTTCCTCGCTGCTCTGGGCGCCGCTCTACGGTAAGTTTGCCCTGCGCAACACCCGGCTGGTGCACGTGGAGGCGTTCCTCACCGGCGGCGGCGCGGCCGGCCACTACAACGACAACGCGAACCACTTCGGGCCCGAGGTCGGGGTCGGGCTCCGCGTCTTCCTCTCGCAGCTGGTCTCGGTGCGCTTCGACTTCCGCGACGCCATCTTCATCTACCGGAAGGCCAACGCCTCCGGGGCGCCGCTCAACCAGGCCATCTTCCTCTCGCTCGGGCTGTCGTTCAGCCTGGGCGGAGCCGAGTAGCGGCGGTGCGCGCGCGACTGATCTTTTGCGGAGGGCTGCTGGCGGTGTGCGCGGCCGGAGCCTCCGCGGATGAGAAGCC
>JAYWAO010000259.1:0-14202 GCA_043782365.1 Deltaproteobacteria bacterium | reverse complement strand
CAGCGCGGCGCGGGCGGCGAACAGCCCAGGCAGCGCGGCCTCGGGAGCGGCGGGCTTGAAGGCGGCGCGGGCCTGCGCGAGCGCCGCGGCCACCGCCTGCGCGCCGGGGACGCGCGACCAGTCGAGCGTCACACCATCGAACGGCGACGAGGTCATCGGCGCGCCAGCCAGCAGCTTGAAGTACTCGGGCTGCGGCCCGCGCCGTCGCGAGGCCCCGAAGCCCTGGCTCTTGTGCATCGAGCGGGAGTCGGCGGCGAGCTCGCCATAAGAGAGGCCGAGCCACTGGTCGTAGCCGCCGACGTCGACCGAGAGCAGGCCCGCGGCCTCCCTCGTCGGCGAGTTCCCGGGCGGCGGCGAGCCGAAGAAGGGCACGTTGAGGACGATGCGCTTCGCCTGCCACACGCCCAGCGCCCGGTGCGCGTCGCTCGGCAGGTAGCTGGGGTCGGACGCCTTGCTGAACGCCTCGACCGCCAGCCGCGCCGAGGCGGTGTGGTGGCCGTGGGTCTCGAAGCCGTCGTTGTCGAAGGAGGGGTTGAACCGCGCGACGACCACGTCGGGCTTGAAGCTGCGGATCGCCAGCACCACGTCGCTCAAGATCTCGTCATGGCCCCAGATCGCCAGCGCCTCGGTGGGGCTCTTCGAGAAGCCGAAGTCGCGCGCGCGGGTGAAGAGCTGCTCGGCGCCGTCGAGGCCGCGGGCAGCCAGCAGCTCTTGCGTGCGGATGAGTCCCAGCCCCGCCCCCAGCTCGCGGCCGATCAGGTTCTGGCCGCCGTCCCCGCGGGTGATCGACAGATACCCCGTGCGCAGCAGCGCGCCGTTGGCGAAGAAGGCGAGCAGGCGCGTGTTCTCATCATCCGGGTGGGCGGCGACGTAGAGCACGCTGCCGACGACCAGGAGCTTGTCGAGCTGCCGCTCGAGCCGCGCCGCGTCCGGCTGCGACGGCCGCAGCGGCAAGGCCTGGGCGAGCGCGGGGAGGAGGGCGAGCGACACGGAGAGGAGCCTCGGGAGCCGTCGGGTCATGGAAGGCCGATTGGAATATCAAGAGGTGCGCGACGTCAGGAATTTGCTTTGGGCTGGCGGGTTGATGGATGCCGCTGTTACTGCTCTCGCTTCGCGTCGCTTTGGAGAATCGCATGGGATCGACCTTCTTCGCTGCGTGGCTCCGAGGTGACAGCGCGGCGGGCGCGCTGCTCTCGTGCGGGTGTGCCAGCGAGGCGGCCTGGGCGCGGGCCGCCGCGGAGGGCGGACGCCGCCGGGTCTCGGTCGCGCTGCTCGCCGAGCTGCGCCGCCAGTCGGCCCTGCTGCCGCCCTCGGCCGCGCGCGAGCGCAACCTCGGGCTGCTCGAGGGCACCGGACCTGGCGAGGGCGTCTCAGTGGTGGTCACGGGCCAGCAAGTGGGGCTCTTCCTCGGTCCGCTCTACACCCTGCACAAGGCGGCCACCGCGGTGGCGCGCGCCCGGCTGGTGGCAGAACGGACGGGCCGCCCCTGCATTCCCCTCTTCTGGCTGCAGACCGAGGACCACGACCACGCCGAGATCGCCTCCGCCGCGCTGCACGCGCCGGGCGGGCCGCGCACGCTGTCGCTGCCCGCCGAAGCTCCCGACGAGCAGCGAATCTCGCTCGCCGACCGGCTGCTGCCGCCCGAGCTCGAGGGCCTCTGCGCGGAGCTCTCCGCCCTGCTCGCGCCGCTGCGGCACGGCGCCGAGGTGGCGGCCCTCGTGCAAGAGTATTACCGGCCAGGCCGCTCGCCGGGCGCTGCCTTCGGAGGCCTGCTCGCGGACCTCTTCTCCGGGTCCGGGCTCGTCGTCCTCGACCCGCGCACCGAGGCGATCTCGCGGCTGGCGGCGCCCGTGCTCCGCGCCGCGCTCGACCGCCACGACGAGGTCTCGCAGGCGCTCTCGCAGCGCGCCGCGCAGCTCGCCGCCGCGGGCTACCAGGAGCAGGTCCGCACCCGGCCCGAGGCGTCGCTGGTCTTCTTCCACCCGCGCGGCGCCGCGGGCCCCCGCTACCGGCTGGTGCGGGAGGGGCCGGGCGAGTGGAGCACGCCAGAGGGGAAGATCTCGCACGCGGCCCTGCTGGCGCGCCAAGAGGCCGAGCCGCTCGCGTTCAGCACCTCCGCGCTCCTGCGGCCGCTGGTGCAGGACACGCTGTTGCCCACCTGCGCCTATCTGGGCGGCCCCGCGGAGTGCACCTACTTCGCGCAGCTCCCTCCGCTCTACGCGCTGCTGGGCGTGCGGCTGCCGCTGATCGCGCCTCGGGCCCGGCTGCAGCTGGTCGATGAAGCGGCCGCCGCGCTCCTCACCAAGCTGGGCCTCGGCGAGCAGGACCTCGACCTCGGCCGCGACGCGCTGCTCGCGAGGCTGGTGCAGCGGCCCGAAGGCCTGCCCGAAGCGGCTGCGCTGAGGGAAGAGCTCCTCGGCGGGCTCACCCGCGGGCTCGCGCGGCTCGAGCAGCTCGCGCCGGCGCTCGACGGCTCGCTCGCGGGCCCGATCCAGAAGACGCGCGAATCCGCCACCGGCGCGGTCGAGCGCCTCCTCGACCGCGTCGAGAAGGCGGCCGCAGCGCGCGACACGGTGGTGGTCGAGCGGCTCGAGCGCCTGCTCCAGATGCTGCGGCCCGGAGGGGCGCCCCAGGAGCGCGTCTACGCCTTCGCGCAGGTCGCCGCCCGCGTCGGGCCGCGCGCGCTGATCGCCGCGCTGGAGGCGGCCGCGACGCCGCTCTCGCCCGAGCCGCGGAGCGTGCGCCTGTGAGGCCGCTCAAGCTCGCCATCGCCTGCTTTCCCACCGTGGGCGGCAGCGGCGTGGTCGGGAGCGAGCTCGCGGCCGGGCTCGCGGGCCGCGGCCACGAGGTGCACCTCTTTGCCTCGGGCACGCCGGTGCGGCTGGAGGCGGTGGCCCACGGCGTCGTCCTCCACCGGGTGGACCCCTTCGTGCGGGCCCCGCTGCTGCATGGCGCGGAGCCCCTCGCGCTCGCCGCCGCGCTGGCCACCGAGGGCGGCGCCGGAGGAGACCTCGGCGGCGAGAAGCGGCCGTTCGACGTCATCCACGCCCACTACGCCATCCCGCACGCCGCCAGCGCCGTGCTCGCGCGGCAGATCCTCGCGCGCCGCGGCGTGCCCGCGCCGAAGCTGGTGACCACCCTCCACGGCACCGACGCAGGGCCGATCGGCGCCGATCCCGTGCTGCTCCCGCTGACCCGCTTCGCGGTGCTGGAGAGCGACCTGCTCACCGTGCCCTCGCTGTGGCTGCGGCAGCAGGCCACCGTCGCGCTGGCGCTCCCGCGCGGAACGCCGATCGAGGTGGTGCCGAACTTCGTCGACGCGGGGCCGTTCCACCCGCTGACCCCCGAGGCGCGCGCGGCGCCGCTGCGGCGGTTGTTTCCTTCCGAAGACCACGCTCGCCCGGGCCGCCTGCGGGTGCTCGTCCACGCCTCCAACTTCCGCCCGCTCAAGCGCGTGCCCGACTGCGTGGAGGCCCTGGCCGCGCTCCGCCAGCAGGGCGTGCCCTGCGTGTTGGTCCTGGTGGGGAACGGCCCCGAGCGCGCGCTGGTGGCGGCCCGCGCGGTGGCGCTGGGCGTGCGCGCGCAGGTGGCCTTCGTCGACCCGGTGGAGCAGATCGCCGACCTCGGCCCGCTCTTGGGCCTGGGCGACCTCTTCCTCTTTCCGAGCGAGACCGAGAGCTTCGGCCTCGCCGCGCTGGAGGCGCTCGCCTGCGGGGTGCCGGTGGTGGCGAGCAACGTCGGCGGCCTCCCCGAGGTGGTCCGCCACGGCGAGACGGGCCTGCTCGTCCCCCCGCGGGACCCTGCCGCGCTGGCCCGGGCGGCCTGGTCGCTCCTCGCCGACGAGCCCCGCCGCGCCGCGATGGCCCAGGCCGCGCGCCTCGACGCGACCACCCGCTTCCGGCCGGAGCCGATGATTGCGCGATATGAGGAGCTATACTCGAGGATACTCGAGTAATCGCGCAGCGCTCGACTTCCTACTTCCACTCCGCCAGCGCCTTCGCCACGCGGTCGGCCCAGAAGAAGTTGTCCGGCGTCTTCTTGCCCAGCTCCTCGGCCCTGGTCGCCGCGGCGCGCGCGCCGGCCTGGTCGCCCTTGGCGAAGAGCAGCTCCGCGCGGGTCCACTGGTTCTGCCAATCCTCTTTGAGCGCGATCGACTTGCCGACGAGCTCCAGCGCCAGCGGCGCCTCCAGCTTGTGCTCGAAGAGCCAGCGAGCCGCGCTGTTGTAGGGGCGGGACTCCTCGCCCTTGAGCGCCTTGATCTGCGCCAGCACCATCGCCTGCGTGTCCACCTTGAGCGGCACCGCGAGCCGGACCTTCTCCCACTCGAGCGCCAGCGTGGCGCCCTCGTCGGTGGCGTCGAGGACCTGGTAGGAGAGCCGCTCGCGCGCCGGGATCACTTGCGGCAGCACCTGCACGCGCAGCACGTCGCTCGCCTCCTGGTAGCTCTGCTCCGAGGCCCCGGCGTCCTTGCTCAAGATGAAGGTGAAGGCGGCCTTCGAGGGGATGACGAAGACGCCGTAGGTGCCCGCCGCCACCGGCTTGCCGCCCACCAGCGCGTCGGTCGAGAGCGTCAGCTTGGTGGTCTGGTTGGCGCCCGCGCGCCACACCTTGCCGTGCGGCAAGAGCGCGCCCCAGATGGCGCGGCCCTTCACCGCGGGGGCCGAGTAGTCCACCGAGACCTCGGTGACGCCGACGGTGGCGCTGACCTTCGCGCCGTGGCTGGGCCGGGGCAGCTTGAGGTCCTCGGCCTGGGTCGAGCCGGGCAGGGCGAGCGTGGCGGCGAGCGCGACGCACACGAAGAGAGCGCGCGGGGCGCGGAGCGGAGAGGCGGTCATGGTCGGGCTCCAGAGGTGCTGCGGAGGAGGCGCTGCAGGACGACGCGCGGCTAGTCGTCGTCGTTGTCGTTGAAAGTATAGTCGCAGATGTACGGCGTGGTGGTCACCGGCTGCGGTGAGCCGCCATCGGCGCCCAACGGGAGCTGCCAGATGTGGTTTCCAGTCGACCCGCCCTGCGGCAGCGGCGGATCAGGCAAACCTCTATTTCAGGACCAAGGTCCCGCCCCGATCCAGTCGTTGTGGCCCCACCAATACCTGACTCGTGCGCAGGCCGACAGGAGCCCGCGCCGGCCGGAGCGCAATTCATTCGCCGGACCTCGGGTGCGGGCGCAGGGAATGCGCAGGTCTCCTCACGCCGCTAGGGTGCAGGGGGGCACGCGGAGTGCAATGATTTCCCCGCGGCCGCGGCACGCCGCGTTCAAGGGGACCCATGACCGGACTGCAGCGCGAAGGCCCTGAAGCGATCACCGCGCGGGGCCTGCGCGCGCGGCTGGCGGCCATCGTCGGCCCGCGGCGCGTCCTCGACAAGCCCGCCGAGCGGATCGCCCACGCCCACGACGCCAGCTTCTACCGCCTGGTCCCGCGCGCAGTCGTCTTCCCCGAGACCGAAGGCGAGGTGATCGCCCTCTTCGCGCTCTCGGACGAGCTCGGCCTCCCGCTGACGTTCAGGGCCGCCGGCACCAGCCTCTCGGGGCAGGCGGTCAGCGACGGGCTGCTGGTCGACCTCTCCCGCGCGTTCGGCGAGATCGAGGTGCTCGAGCAGGGCGGCGCCGTGCGCGTGCAGCCGGGCGTGATCGGCGGCCACGTCAACCTGGCGCTCCTCGCGCACGGGATGAAGATGGGGCCCGACCCGGCGTCGATTCATACCTGCCGGATGGGCGGCATCCTCTCCAACAACGCCAGCGGCATGTGCTGCGGCGTCGAGGCGAACGCCTACCACACGCTCCGCTCGATCAGGTTCGTGCTGCCCTCGGGTATTACAATTGACTCCGGCGCCCCCGACGCCGACGACGCGCTCGAGGCCGCCGCGCCCGCGCTCTACCGGGGGCTCGGCGCGCTCAAGGCCCGGGTGGACGCGGACCCGGCGCTGGCCGAGCGGATTCGCGCGAAGTACCGGATGAAGAACACGACGGGCTATTCGCTCAACGCCTTCGTCGACTACGAGCGGCCGATCGACATCTTCGCCCACCTGCTGATCGGCGGAGAGGGGACGCTCGCGTTCATCTCCGAGGCGGTGCTGCAGACCGTGCCAGACCTGCCGGTGAAGCACACGGGCCTGCTCCTCTTCCCCGACAACTACGCGGCGTGCGCTGCCATCGCGCCGCTGCGCGAGGCCGGGGCGAAGGCGCTGGAGCTGATGGACCGGGCCTCGCTGCGCTCGGTGCAGGACAAGCCCGGGATGCCCGCGTCGTTCAAGGGCCTGGGCCCCAAGGCGGCCGCGCTGCTGGTCGAGTTCCAGGCCGCCACCGAGAAAGAGCGCGCCGGGCTGGCCGCCAGCGCCGCTGCCGCCTGCGAGAGATTACACTTATTGGAGCCCGCGCGCTTCACCGGCGAGGCGGGCGAGCAGGCGAAGCTGTGGGCGGTGCGCTCGGGCCTCTTCCCCTCGGTGGGCGCGGTCCGGAGGAGCGGCACCACGGTGATCATCGAGGACGTGGCGTTCCCCATCGACCACCTCGCCGACGCGGCCAACGACCTGACGGCGCTCTTCGAGAAGCACGGCTACGGCGAGGCGATCGTCTTCGGCCACGCCAAGGACGGCAACCTCCACTTCGTCATCACCCAGGGCTTCAACGGCGACGCCGAGGTCCAGCGGTACGCGCGCTTCATCGACGACCTGGTGCCGATGGTGGTGGACAAGCACCACGGCGCGCTCAAGGCCGAGCACGGCACGGGCCGCAACATGGCCCCCTTCGTCGAGAAGGAGTGGGGCCGGACGGCGTTCTTGATCATGCAGCAGCTCAAGGCCCTGGCCGACCCGCGCGGGCTGCTCAACCCGGGCGTCATCCTGCCTGCCCACGGCCGCGCGCACCTCGACGACCTGAAGCCGATGCCCACCGTGGAGCACGAGGTAGACGCCTGCATCGAGTGCGGCTTCTGCGAGCCCAAGTGCCCCAGCCGGGAGCTCTCGACCACGCCGCGGCAGCGCATCGTGCTGCGGCGCGAGATGGCCCGGCTCGCAGCGGGCGGGCTCCCCGTGGGCGCCACGCTCGACGAGCTGCGCGATGCGTGGACCTGGTACGCGCTCGACACCTGCGCCACCGATGGGCTCTGCGCCACCGCCTGCCCCGTCAACATCGACACGGGCAAGCTCACCAAGCGCCACCGCAAGGAGGCCAACTCGGGCGCGGCCAGCGCGCTCGCCTCCGCCGCGGCGCAGGGCTTCGGGATCGTCGAGTCTCTGGTGCGGCTGGGCCTGCGCACGGGCGGGCCGCTGCTCCCGTTCGGCAGGGAGGGCAGACCCCAAGTACCGCCTGTCCCCTCGCGCACGGTCGAGTCCACGGCCGACGCGATCTACTTCCCCTCCTGCATTTCGCGCAGCCTCGGCGCGCTCCCGGGCGAACCGCAGGCCACCGAGCGCGGCGAGTCGCTCCAGGCGGTGCTGCTGCGGGTCTGCGCGCGCGCGGGCGTCAAGCTCCACCGGCCGCCCGACGCCGAGGGCACCTGCTGCGGCGTCCCGTTTTCGTCAAAGGGCTTTACCGAAGCGCACGCGCTGGCGGCCAACCACGCCATCGAGAAGTTCTGGACCTGGTCGCGCGAGGGCAGGCTGCCCGTGGTCATCGACACCAGCCCCTGCACCTACGGCCTCTTGACCTCGCGCGACGTGCTCACTCCCGACAACCGGTCGCGGTTCGACCAATTGACCATCGTCGATTCGGTCGCCTTCGCCCACGACACGGTGCTGCCCAAGCTCACCGTCCTGCGCAAGGCCGCCCCGGTGGCGCTGCACCCGGTCTGCTCGCTCACCAAGCTGGGCCTCGCGCCCAAGCTGCTCGGGCTCGCCAAGGCGTGCAGCGAGCGGGCCGAGGTCCCGCGCGACGCGGGCTGCTGCGGGTTCGCCGGGGACCGCGGCTTCCTCGAGCCCGAGCTGACCAGGTCTGCGACGGCCAGGGAGGCGAGGCAGGTGGAGCAGGGCGGGTTCGAAGGGTATTACTCTTCGAGCCGCACCTGCGAGCTGGGGATGGCGCGGGCGACGGGGAAGCCATACCGGTCGATCTGGTATCTGCTCGACGAGGCGACGCGCTAGCGCGGACAGCGGAAGGCCTGATCGCGAACGTCCACCGGGCGAAGCCGGACGCGTCCGGAGCTCCTGGCCGAGTCACTCCCCTGCGGAGCGCTCATGGCATGCGCCCTGCTGAAGGCACTGGCACAGCCCCCCCTGGACGCCCCAGGCGAAAGGTCCCAATGAACGCGCTGCCCGCCGCGATCGCCTCGTCGCTCCCGTCCGAATACCTCGACCAGATGGAGATCGACACTGAGAACTGGGACGCCACCCTGGCGCTCTGGGAGGCGAAGGCGACCCGCGAGTCCCCGACCGCCCTGGCCGAGTTCCACGCCTGGCACCGCGCCTTCCACGCGAAGCGCGGCGAGGTGCTGCAGCGGGTGTCCGCGCTCGAGCGGTACAGCCACCACGCCTGGGCCGAGGTGCGCGCGGGCGTCGAGCAGGCCTGGGGCGAGCTGAGGGCCGGCTACGAGAGCGCGCGCAAGCGCTTCGCCTGAGCGCGCTCGTCTACGGAGCATCGACGCGGCAGCATCTGCCGGGGCAGCAGCTACGGGGGCAGCACCGTCTCCCCATAGCTCAGGTACCGGTCCACCGACTGCGCCGCCTGCCGCCCCTCGCGGATCGCCCACACCACCAGCGACTGCCCGCGCGCCATGTCCCCGGCCGCGAAGACGCCGGGCACCGAGGTCATCTTGGTGGGGTCGGTCCAGACGTTGCCGCGGTCGTCCATCTTGCAGCCGAGCTGCGTTGGCAGCGGCTTCTCGGGCCCGAGGAAGCCCATCGCCAGCAGCACCAGGTCTGCCGGTATTACCTTATCCGTCCCGGGGATCTCGCGCGGCAGGATGCGGCCGTTCTCCGCCTTCACCCACTCCACCGTCACGAAGTTCAGCTCGCTGACGCGCCGCTGGGCGTCGCCCATGAACTTCTTGGTGAGCACCGAGTAGACGCGCGGGTCGTGCCCCCAGAGCGCCTCGGCCTCCTCCTGCCCGTAGTCGAGCTTGTACGTCTTCGGCCACTGCGGCCAAGGGTTTCCGCTCTCCCGGTGGTCCGCCGGCTGCGGCAGGATCTCCAGCTGGGTAACACTCTTTGCCCCGTGGCGGATGGAAGTGCCCACGCAGTCGGTGCCCGTGTCGCCGCCGCCGATGACCACCACGTGCTTGTCTTTGGCGGTGATCGCCGGGCCGTCCACCCGCGCCGTCTCCACTCCGTGGTCGAGCAGGTGCTTGGTGTTGCCGTGGAGGAAGTCCATCGCCGGGTGGATGCCCGCGAGGCTGCGCCCCTCGACTGGCAGGTCGCGCGCCACCGTGGCGCCGCCGCAGAGAAGGGCCGCGTCGTAGTCGCGGGTGAGGTGCGCCGCGGGCACGCCCCGGCCGACGTCGGCGCTGGTGACGAAGACGACGCCCTCGTCCTTCATCAGCTGGACGCGCCGCTCGACCAGCTTCTTGTCGAGCTTCATGTTGGGGATGCCGTACATCAAGAGGCCGCCGATGCGGTCGGCCCGCTCGTAGACCGTCACCTCGTGCCCGGCCTGGTTCAGCTGCGCCGCGGCGGCGAGCCCGGCGGGCCCGGAGCCGACGATGGCGACCTTCTTCCCCGTGCGCCGCTCGGGGCGGCGCGCCTGCACCCAGCCCTCGGCGAACGCCTTGTCGGCGATCTCCTGCTCGAGCAGCTTGATGTTCACCGCCGGCAGGTCGATGGCCACCGTGCAGCTCCCCTCGCAGGGCGCCGGGCAGACGCGGCCGGTGAACTCGGGGAAGTTGTTGGTCTTGGAGAGGCGGATCCACGCCTCCTGCCACTGGCCGCGGAAGACGAGGTCGTTCCACTCCGGGATCAGGTTGTTGACCGGGCAGCCCGTCGCCATGCCCGCGAGGTTTCCGCCCGTGTGGCAGTAGGGCACGCCGCAGTCCATGCAGCGCGCGCCCTGCTCCTTGAGCGTGGCCGCGCTCTCGGGGACGTGGATCTCGTCCCAGTCCTTGACGCGGAGGAGCGGCAGCCGCTCGCTCTTGGGAGACCGCTGGTAGTCGAGGAATCCGCTGGGCTTGCCCATCGCTAGTTCCCTGCCGCCCGCGCCGCGGCGCGCGAGTTCTCTTCGAAGGCGGCCATCTCGGCGTCGAGCACGTTGAGGCCCGTGGCCCGCATCCGCGCCTGCGCCTCGAGCATGTTCTTGTAGTCGTGCGGCATCACCCGCACCAGCTGCTTCGCCGTCTTCTCGAAGTCCGCCAAGAGCCGCAGGCCGAGCGCGCTGTCGGTGAGCTCCACGTGCCGCTCGAGCATCCTGCGGACCTGCGCCAGCTCCGCCGGGTCGTCCACCGGACCGAGCGCGACCATCTCCGGGTTGCACCGCTGCTTGAAGTCGCCGTCCGCGTCGAGCACCCAGGCGGTCCCGCCCGACATGCCCGCCGCGAAGTTGCGCCCGGTGCGGCCGAGCACCAGCACGCGGCCGCCGGTCATGTACTCGCAGCCGTGGTCGCCCACGCCCTCGACCACCGCGTCGATGCCCGAGTTGCGCACGCAGAACCGCTCGCCGGCGACGCCGCGGATGAAGGCCTCGCCGGCGGTGGCGCCGTAGAAGGCCACGTTGCCCGTGACGACGTTCTCCTCGGCGATGAAGTTGGAGGCCCGCCGCGACGGGTAGAGCACGATGCGCCCGCCCGAGAGCCCCTTGCCCAGGTAGTCGTTGGCGTCGCCCTCGAGCAGCAGCGTCATCCCGCGCGGGATGAAGGCGCCGAACGACTGCCCGGCCGAGCCCGTGAAGTGGAAGCGGATGGTGTCGTCGGGCAGGCCCGCGGCGCCATAGCGGCGGGTCACCTCCGAGCCCGTCAGCGTGCCGGTCACCCGGTTGGTGTTGCGAATCGGCAGCGACGCGCGCACGGGCTTCGCTTCGTCGAGCGCGGGCCTCGCGAGGTGGAGGAGCGTGGTCCAGTCGAGCGACTTCTCGATGCCGTGCTCCTGCTGCTGCGACTTGATGCGCCCGAAGTGCTTGGGCACGGTGGGCTTGTAGAGGATGCGGCCGTAGTCGAGCGAGCGGGCCTTCCAGTGGTCGATCCCGCGGCGCAGCTCGAGCCGCTCGGAGCGGCCCACCATCTCGTCAAATGTCCGGAACCCGAGCTCCGCCATCAGCTCGCGGACCTCCTGCGCGACGAAGCGCATGAAGTTGACCACGTGCTCCGCCGCGCCGGCGAACTTGGCGCGCAGCCGCGGGTCCTGGGTGGCGACGCCGACGGGGCAGGTGTTGAGGTGGCAGGCGCGCACCATCACGCAGCCGAGCGCGACCAGCGGGGCGGTGGCGAAGCCGAACTCCTCGGCGCCGAGCAGCGCGCCGACCACCACGTCGCGGCCCGTCTTCAGCTGGCCGTCCACCTCGACGGTGACGCGCGAGCGCAGGTCGTTGAGCAGCAGCACCTGGTGCGCCTCGGCGAGCCCGATCTCCCAGGGGATGCCCGCGTGCTTGATCGAGGTGAGCGGCGAGGCGCCGGTGCCGCCGTCGTGGCCCGAGATGAGGATGACGTCGGCGTGCGCCTTGGCGACCCCGGCGGCGATGGTCCCCACGCCCAATTCAGCTACCAACTTTACCGAGATGCGGGCGAGGTGGTTGGCGTTCTTCAGGTCGTGGATCAGCTCGGCGAGGTCCTCGATCGAGTAGATGTCGTGGTGCGGCGGCGGCGAGATCAGGCCGACCCCGGGCGTGGCGTGCCGGACTTTGGCGATCGGCGGGTACACCTTGCTGCCGGGGAGCTGCCCGCCCTCGCCGGGCTTGGCGCCCTGGGCCACCTTGATCTGCAGCTCCTTGGCGTTCACCAGATACAGGCTGGTGACGCCGAACCGGCCGCTCGCCACCTGCTTGATCGCCGAGTTCTTCGAGTCGCCGTCGGTGCGGGGCAGGTACCGCTCCGGGTCCTCGCCGCCCTCACCAGTATTACTCTTTCCGCCCAGCCGGTTCATCGCCACCGCCAGCGCCTCGTGGGCCTCCTTGCTGATCGACCCGTAGCTCATCGCGCCGGTCTTGAAGCGCTTGACGATGGCGTCGATCGGCTCGACCTCCTCGAGCGGGACCGGCCGCGACGAGGGCTTGAAGTCCATCAGCCCGCGCAGCGTCAAGAGCCGCTTGCTCTGGTGGTCCACCAAGGCCGAGTACTCGCGGAAGAGCGGGAAGCTCCCGGTGCGGCAGGCGTGCTGCAGCTTGTGCACGGTCTCCGGGTTGAACAAGTGTAATTCACCATCGGCGCGCCACTTGTACTCGCCGCCCGCCGGCAGGCTGGTGTGGAAGATCGGCCGCTTGGGCGGGTAGCCCCGCTCCTGCCTCATCCGCGCTTCCTTGGCGATGACGTCGATGCCGACGCCGCCCACCCGGGTGGCGGTCCAGGTGAAGTACTCGTCGACGAAGTCCTGCGAGAGCCCCACCGCCTCGAACACCTGCGCGCCGTGGTAGCTCTGGGTGGTGCTGATCCCCATCTTCGAGATCACCTTGACGATGCCCTTGACCACCGACTTCGCGTAGGCGCTCTTCGCCTTCTCGGCGGAGCCCGCGATCAGGCCCTGCTTCACCAGGTCGTCGATGGTCTCCAGCGCGAGGTACGGGTTGACCGCGCTCGCGCCGTAGCCCACCAGGAGCGCGAAGTGGTGCACCTCGCGCGGCTCGCCCGACTCGACCACCAGCCCGCACCGCGTGCGCGACCCCTCGCGGATCAGGTGGTGCTGGACGGCTGCGAGCGCGAGGAGCGACGGGATCGGCGCCCGGCTCTCGTCGTGCCCGCGGTCCGAGAGGATGATGACGTTGTACCCCTCGTTGAGGCACTCCGAGACGCTCCAGCGCAGGTCCTCGAGCGCGCGCCGCAGCCCCGCGCCGTCCTCCTTGTGGTTGAAGAGGATCGGCAGCGTGACGGCGCGCAGGCCCTTGCTGGCGGCGCCGCCGTCGAGCGCGCGGATCTTCTCCAAGTCCGAGTTGCCGATCACCGGCCCGTCGAGCTCCAGCTGCCGGCACGACTCCGGCCCGGGCCGCAGCACGTTGCCCTCGGGGCCGACGGCCATCTCGCTGGCCATGATCAGCTCTTCGCGGATGGCGTCCACCGGCGGGTTGGTCACCTGCGCGAAGAGCTGCGCGAAGTAGTTGAAGAGCGGCTGCGGCCGAGAGGAGAGCACCGCCAGCGGCGTGTCGGTGCCCATCGAGCCGATCGGCTCCAGGCCCGTCGCCGCCATCGGCGTGATCAGCATCTTCACTTCCTCGGCGGTGTAGCCGAAGACCTCCTGCCGGCGCAGCACCGTCTCGTGGTCGGGCAGGCGCACCGTCTGCGGCGCGGGCAGGTCGTGCAGGCGGAGCATGTACTGCCCCAGCCACTCGCCGTACGGGTGCTGCCGCGCCAGCCGCGTCTTCAGCTCCTCGTCGCCGACGATCTTCCCGGCCTTGGTGTCCACCAGGAAGATGCGCCCGGGCTGCAGGCGGCCCTTCTTGACGATCTTCTCGGGCGGCAGGTCGAGCACGCCGACTTCAGACGCCATCACCACCAGGCCGTCGCTGGTGACGTAGTAGCGCCCGGGCCGCAGCCCGTTGCGGTCGAGCAGCGCGCCCACCGTGACGCCGTCGGTGAAGGCGATGGTCGCGGGCCCGTCCCACGGCTCCATCAGGCAGCTGTGGAACTCGTAGAAGTCCTTCAGCTCGCGGCTCATCGACTCGTCGCGGCTCCACGGCTCGGGCACCATCATCATCATCGCGTGCGGCAGCTCGCGGCCCGCCAGCGTGAGCAGCTCGAGCACGTTGTCGAACATCGAGGAGTAGGAGCCCTCGGTGTCGATGATGGTGAGGATCTTCTTGAGATCCTCCCCGAAGAGGTCGGACGACATGATCGACTGCCGCGCGTGCATCCAGTTGATGTTGCCGCGCAGCGTGTTGATCTCGCCGTTGTGCGAGATGTAGCGGTACGGATGGGCGCGGGGCCAGCTGGGAAACGTGTTGGTGCTGAAGCGCGAATGAACGAGAGCGAGGGCCGATTCCAGCGTTGGATCGCGCAAATCAGGGAAATACAGATCGACCTGCGGCGCGTTGAGCATCCCCTTGTAAATGAGGGTCCGGGCCGACAGACTGGGCAGATAGACCATCTCCTTCTGCGGAATGCTGGAGCGCTGGATGGCACTTTCGATAAGCTTGCGAAT
>JAYWAO010000258.1:0-1825 GCA_043782365.1 Deltaproteobacteria bacterium | reverse complement strand
GCGCGCCCGGTCGCCGCCGGGACCCAGGTGGACGGCGCCGCGCTCTTGCCCGATCTGTCGCTGGCGCTCCACCTGCGCGAGGGGGCGCTCGTCTCGCTGCGCCTCTCGCTGTACTTGAGCGTGGTCTAGCGTGGTATTACACTAATACTTCACCGGAGACAGGTCCTGCGTGACGTCGATGTTGAACGCCAGCTGGCGCTCGCCGCCGATGATCGGCAGCTTCACCGTGCGCGTGTAGCTGAGCCGGATGCGCATCGCCGGCGGGATCTTGCTGCGCTCGAGGATCAGGTCGTCGGGCTCGAAGTTGATCTTCGAGCCGTGCTTGCGCATGCCGAACTCTTCGTAGTCGTAGCCGAACATCTCGTCGGAGCGGGTGACGATGAACTGCCGCACGCGCCGGTCATCGACCTCCTGGTAGGCGATGTTGCACGCCTGCCCGATCACCGCCCTCAGCTCGTGGTTCTCCCAATGGACCGCGCCGAAGACGACGAGCCAGTAGAAGCCCGCCGCGAGGGCGAGCAGGATCGCCACCCCGATGAAGTTGACCCCGCGCTCGCGCCGGCGCCTCTTTGGCCGACTCGGGGCTCGCATCACTTCACCGACTGGAACATCCGCGAGAACCGGATGCCGTGGGGCCCGCCGAAGGAGATCCAGATGACGCTCGCGCGCCCCTTGATGTAGCTGAACGGCACCTGGCCGGGCCCGCCGTCGACGCGGCTGTCCTGCGAGTTGTCGCGGTTGTCGCCCATCACGAAGATCTTGCCGGGCTCGACCACCCAGCTGCCGCCGTTGTGGCGGAACTCGTCCTTGCGGACGATGGTGCGGTGGGCCTTGCCGCCGAGCACCTCGGTGTACTCGCGCGCGGTCACCTCGGACTCGTCGGCGTACTCGCTGCGGTCGGTGTAGATGAAGTCGCCCGCGTCGGTGCGCTGCTGCAGGGCGCCATTGACCCAGATCTGGTTGTCCTGCACGTCGATGCGGTCGCCGGGCAGGCCGACCACCCGCTTGACGTAATCGATCGTCGGCGAGTGCGGCACGATGAAGACCACCACGTCGCCGCGCTGGGGCGCCCCCTCGGCGATCTTGTGCACCTTGGCCGGGTCGGTGAACGGGATGCGCAGGCCGTAGGACATCTTGTTGACGAAGATGAAGTCGCCCACCAAGAGCGTGGGGATCATCGAGCCAGACGGGATGTGGAACGGCTCGAAGACGAACGCGCGCAAGAGGAGCGCGACCAGGATCGCCCCGCCGATCGACTCGGTGTACTCGCGCGCCGCGGTCTTCCGACCGAACGAGAGGTGCTGCTCGAGCGCCACGTCGAGCCGGTTGCGGGCGGCGAGGGCCTGCGCGGCCTGCCCGGAGGTGAGCGCGGTTTCGACGGAGCCGAGCGCCTGCTCCACCTCGGCGGCGGCCTTGTCGTCGAGCTTCGCCCGGTGCTTCTTCAGCAGCTTCTGCCCGGAGCGGCGCAGCGACTTCGCCTCGGAGCGGGCCCGGCTGCGCACGCCCCAGGGGGTGGCCGAGGTGATCATCGAGAGCACGAAGAGCGCGAAGAACGCCAGCAGCGAGCCGCCCAGGTAGTCTTGGTGCGCGAGCCGCCACTGCGCCGCGAAGCCCACCGCGATGGAGGTCCCGAAGATGCCCACCAGCTTCCACGGGCCCGCAGCGCGGAAGTATGCTCCCACGCCCTGGTCGGCCGCCGCGGCGAGCTCCGCCTCGCGCGACTGCTCCTCGGCGAGCCGCGCGTCCTCCAGGCGGGCCTTGGCAGCCTTCTCCATCACTCCTCCACCTTGAGCACGGCCAAGAAGGCCTCCTGTGGGATCTCTAC
>JAYWAO010000257.1:0-14232 GCA_043782365.1 Deltaproteobacteria bacterium | reverse complement strand
CTCGTGCTTGTGGATCCTCTCGACCTGCTTGTGGACCTCGTGCGCGGTCTTCTCTTCCTTGGCCTTCTCCTGCGCTTCCTTGTGCAGGCTCGGGATGTGCGCCGTGATCGACTTGACGTGCTCGCCGAGCTCGGTGGCGCGGCGGAACGCGTCGCCCGAGACCTTGAGGGGGATGCCGCCGCCGACGTGATCGCGCACGGCGGCCGTCTGCAGCTCCTTCGCCAGCTTCACCACCGCGGCGTGCTTCGCCTGGAAGAGGCCGTGCAGCTGCTGCAGCGTCTTGGCGAGCATCGCGGGGTCGCCGGCGTGGCGCTCCGCCTTGACGCCGAGCTGGGCGCCGAGCGCCTCGAGCTCGTGCATCTTGACCACTAGATCGCCGGTGAGGTCGCCCGCTGACTTGCCCTTCTTCTCGGGCGGGGCCGCATTCGGACCGTCCGGGTGGCCCTTCTTGCCCTTCTTGCCCTTCGCCGCGGCGGCGTCATGCGGGCCTTCGCCCTGGTGCCCGGCCTTGATGCGCGGCGGCTTCTTGCCGTGCCCGCCGCCCTCGCCGAGGTGCGTGGCCTGCTCGAGCGGGCTGGACTTCTTCGACTTCTTCTTTTTGCCCTTGCCGGCGCCCGCCTCGCTGCCCTCGGACTCGCCGCCCTCGGACTCCTCGCCGACGCCGGGGACCTTGTGCAGGAACTCCTGGCCCTTCTCAATCCCCTCGTTGACCTTCTCGCCGTAGCTGATGCCGGTCTCGAGGTAGCCGTGCACCTCCTCCGCGCGCTCGTGGAGCGAGTGGAGGTAGTGACCGAGTTCGTTGTCCTCGCCGAGGAGCTCGGAGCCCTTCTCGGCCAGCTCCGAGGCCTTCTCGAGGCCCGCTTGAATCTTCTTCGCGCCGTCGAGCCCCTTGCCGACGAGGTCGTGCAGCTGCGTGGCTCGCTTGTCCACCTTGTTGCCGAACGCGACGGCCTTCTTCTGCAGATCCTTGCCCTTGGCGAGCGCCTTCTCGAGGGCCGACTTCTTGACCTTGCCCTTCTTGCTCGAGGGCTTCGGATGCGCGGAGGGCTCGTGCGGCGGCGCGCCATGCTTGCCGTCGGGATGCCCCTTGCCCTTGGCGGCATTGCGGGGCGTCTTGCCCGAGGGGTGCGCCTTGCCGTGCTCGTCGTGGTGGTCGGCCTTGCCCTTCTTGGGAGCCTTGTGCGCGTCGTGGCCTTCGGGATCCCGGGCGTGCCGCGGCGACTCGCTGCGGCTGCGGGTCTTGCGGCCCGAGGCAGGCGCCTCGTGCGGGTGCGGACCGGCCTCGTGGTGCGCCGGGGCGCGCTTGGGCTTGCGGCCCTTGCCCACGGTCTCGGCGAGCGCGTGTGACGGCTTCTTCGGACCCTTCTTGTCCCCCTCGTGGTGCGCAGGACCCTTGTGGTGGGTCGCGCCCTCGAGCGTCTTCGGGCCCTTCTTCTCCTTCTGCATCCGCGCGTACGCCTTCGCGGGGTCCTTCACGCCGACATGGCCCAGGCCCTTGTCGAGGTAGCCCTTGTACTCGCCGAGCTTGTCGGAGGCGGTGTGGCCGTAGTCGAGCGCGGACTGGAGCTTCTCCTGCCCCTTGCCCGCGGTGTCGCCGACCTTGTTGATGAAGCGGCCGACCGCGTTGTCGCCGACGAACTCCGCCACGCCGGGCGCGTACTGCGCCACCGCGCCGAGGCCGCCCTGGATCTTGTCGCCGATGGCGAGCGCCTTCTCCATCACCTCTTGCACCTTGCCGGCCTTGCCGGAGACCCAGACGCCGCCCTTGACGACCTTCGAGCCGACCTTCTCGAGCCCGCCGAGCATCTTGCGGACCTTCGGGTTGGCGATGGCCTGCTCGAGCACCCCGAGCGGGCCCTTGGCGCCGCCCTTCTCGAGCATCTTCATCGGGCCGCTGGTGAGGACCTTCGCGACGGTGCCGAGGCCCTTCATCTTGGAGAGGGCCTTGAACGCGCCGGGGCCGACCGCGTCGAGCGCGCCGCCGGCGGCGCTCTTGAGGCCGTCGGTGAGGCTGCCGCCCTGGGCTATCGTGCTCACGCCGCTGGTGAGCGCGTTGATGCCGATCTTGGCCAGCGGGCCGAGCTTGAGCATCGGGACCACGGCCGTGAGCGCGCCGGCGCCGGCCGAGAGGAGGACGCCCTTCCAGTCCTTGCCCTCGGAGATGGCGGTGATGGCGCCGACCGCGCCGCCGATCAGGCCCTTCACCAGCGGACCGCCCGGGATGAAGTTGGCGGCGAGCGAGAGGCCCGTGACGAGCAGTTGGCCCGCAGGGCTCTGGAGGAAGCCGCCGACCGCCTTGCCTGCCGACTTGATGCCGCCCCACGCCTTGGCGCCGAACTCCTTCGTCTTGTTCCACAGCTTGCCGAGGCCGCCGCCCTTGACGAAGTCGAACCCCTTCTTGGCGAGGAACCCGAGCGGGGTGTACTCCGCCGCCTTGCCGAGGAAGGAGATGCCCTTCTTGAGGCCCGCGCCGAGCGCGCCGACGATGCCGGTGCGCTTGGCCCAGTCGAGCCCGCCCTTGACCTTCTCGCCGATCCACGAGCCCGCGCCCTTGGCGTGCTGGGCGACCCAGCCCGCCGCGCCCTTGGCCTTGTCGGCGACCCAGCTCGAGGCGCCGGCGGCGCCGCTCTTGATCGCGTTCCAGGCCCCGCCTGCCTTCTGCCCGACCCAGCCGGCAGCGCCCGAGACCTTGTCGCCCATCCACGAGCCGACCTTGCCCAGCATGCCCCAGCCCTTGTGCGCTGCGGCGGAGACGGTGTTGCCGATCGCCGCCGCCTTGTCATGCACCCAGTGGCTGGCGTTCTGGTACGCCGAGACGCCCCTGTTGGCGAGCGCCGAGGCGCCGTCCCAGGCCCGGTGGGCGAAGTTCGACGCGCCCTGCGCGACGCGCCTGGCGCGGTCCCAAGCGTTGTGGGCGATGTTCGAGCCGCGCGCGTAGGCGTCGTTGGCGAACTGCTTGGCGTGATCCCAGGCGCCGCCGGCAGCCCTGCCGAGCGCGCGCGCCTGCTGCGAGACGAAGCTGCTCGCCGAATCGAGGCCGCTGTGGATGGCGCCGCCGACCCGGTGCGCGACGTTGCCGACCGCGGAGCCGACCCGGTGGGCCACGTTGCCGACCGCGCTGCCGACCCGGTGCGCGGCATTGCCGACCGCGGAGCCGACCCGGTGGGCGACGTTGCTCACCGCGCCGACGCCGCGCTGCACGACGTGGCCGACGGCCGAGGTGACCCGGCTCGCCACGTTGCTCGCCGCCTGCGCGACGCTGCTGACGCTCGTGCGCACGGTGGAGACGGTGGCCTGCACCAGGTTGGTGACCCGGCTGACCGGCCCCGCCACGGCGCTGGCGATGTTGCTCGCCGCCGCGCTGACCCGGCTGGAGATGGCGCCCCAGAGGGAGAAGCGGGGCTTGTGCCCCTTCTTCTTCAGGCCCTCGACCAGGCGCACCGCCGCCGACATCTTGCTGGAGGCTGCGGGGTGGAGCGCCTGCGCGACGAGCCCGCCGAGGCCCATGCCGTGCGAGCTCTGCGCAGACTTGAGGATCGACCCGAGCGCGCCGCCCGGCAGCAGGTGCTCGGCGAGGCCGGGCTTGCCCGCGGCGTGGAACGCGCCCGCGAGCCCCTGCTGGGTGAGCTTGGAGTAGTCGAGGTGCTTGAGCCTGGCGCTGATGTGCTTCTGGTGGAGGGCGACGAGCTTGTGGACCTCGCCCATCGCGCCCTTCTGGCCGCCTTTCTGGAACGCGGCCAGCACCTTCACCACCTCCTGCGCGCCGGTCTTGGCGACGGGCTTGCCCGCATGCAGCAGCGCCTGGTTGAGCTTGCCGCCGCTGAACTGGCCGAGCGCTCCGCCGTGGCCCCCGCCGCCGAACCCGCCGAGGTGCCCGCCCGAGAGCTTGCCGAGCAGGCCCGTCCCGACGCCGAGCAGGCCCTTCTCGACCAGCTTGTGCGCGTCGTGGAGCGCGCCTGCCTTGCCCTGCGCGATGCCGAGGCCGACCCGCGCGAGCCTGTGCAGCTCGGGCCCGGAGGCCTTGGCCAGCTTGGCGAGCTCGCCGTGGGCCGCGCCCTTGATGATGTGCTCGAGGCCCGGGAACAGCTTCTTCACCTGCTCGAGGCCCTTGCCACCTTGGGCGAACGCCGAGGGCTGCAAGAGGCCGCCAGCCATCTTGATGACACCCTCGAACGAGCCGCCGTGGTGGCCGGCGTGGTGCCCGCCTTGGTGACCCGGGCCCGCATGGTGACCGCCGCCCATCACCTTGCCGAGCAGGCCCTTGCGCTCCTGCAGCAGCTTGCGGAAGGCGCCGAGGTGCGGCGCGCCGCCCTTGCTCTGCGCCACCGAGCCGAGGTGGCCGAGGAGGCTCTGCAGCTCCTCGGCGCCCTGCGCCAGCTCCGCGCCGCGCTTGCCTTGGAGCTTGCCGATCAGCGCGTCCATCTTGGCGATGCCCGAGCGCAGCTCGCTGCCGTGCGCGTCGACGAGGCCACGGTGGCTGACCAGCGAGAGCGCCTGCATGGTGCTCTGGAGGCGGTTGGCGACGCCGTCGCGCTCGCGGTCGAGGAAGTGGGTGAGCCCGCCGGCGGCGTGGTGCCCAGGGGCGTGGTGGCCGAACTTGCGCGCGCGCTCGAGCGCCTCGGAGAACGAGGCGTTCATCTTGTGCGCGTGGTGCTGCTGCTGCGCGGCGTGGGCGGCGGGGCTGAGCGGCCGGCCGTGCTGCGCCGGGCCGTGGTGCATCGGCCTGCCGTGGAGCGGGCGCCCGGGCGCCGGCTTGTGCCCGGGCTTCTGCGCCTTGTCGTGCACCGAGGCGAAGATCTGCGAGACCAGCCGCGAGACCGCGTGGCCGACGGCCTCCGCGGCCGCAGCGCCGAACTGGCGGCGGAACCGGTCGGTGAGCTTTCCCCCGACGTCGGAGGCGTGGTGCTCGGCCGACTGCCTGGCCTGCGCGGGCGTCAGCCTGCCGAGGTGGCCTCCCGAGGAGGCGACCGACAGCGAGAGCTCGCCGAAGTAGTGGCCTTCTGCGCCCGCCGAGCTGAGCTGGAGCGAGGGGGCAACCGAGAGCGTGACGCCGCAGCCGACGTCGAACGTCTGCACGCCGCCGATCGGGCCCGGCACGCCGGAGTCCCACTGCAGGACCACGGTGGTCTTGACGCTGCCACGGGCGATGCCGTCTTCGCCGTGCTCGGAGAAGCGGCCGGCGTCGAGGCGACGGACCACCCGCGCCGAAGTGGAGCTTGCGCCCGAGCCCACGCGGCCGCGGGCGACCACCCGCGGAGGCGGCGCGGCGTGCGGCGCGTGGTGGGCCAGCTTCTGGCCCGGCTTCAGGGGCGCGCTGCCGCGGACGAGGTGGCTGGCGGCGCCGTGCTGCGGCTTGGTGGCACCGGCCTGGAGCGCGTGCGGGCCGGCGGCGTGCGAAGGGTGGATCGCGTGCTGAGTGCCCCCGCGGAGGGCGTGCTGGCCGTGCGGGCCCTGCAGCGACGGGTGGGCCGGGTGCTGGGTGCCCGCGCGGACGGCGTGCGGGCCTTGCGCCGCCGCGTGGTGCGGGCCCGCGTGCACGGTGTGGTGCCTCGGTGCCGCGGGGACGACCTGCGGACCGCGCGCCGCCGGGTGGGCCGCGTGGTGCTGCGGACCCGCGTGGACGACGTGCGAACCCTTCGTGCCCGCGTGGTGCGCCGCGCCAGCGTGGTGCTGCGCGCCTGGATGGGCGACGTGCGGGCCCTTCGTGCCCGCGTGCGCCGCGCCGCCGTGGTGCTGCGTGCCCGCGTGGTCTGCATGAGCGGTGTGCGAACCCTTGCCAGCGGGGTGAGCGACCGCGTGGCTGGGCGCGCGCGGCGCGTGGACCTGCGCCGGGGGAGCGTTGGTCTTCGCCTGCGAAAAGACATTGTGGCCCACGTCGCGGACCAGCGCGGCGGCGTTGCTGCCGACGTCGGCGCCGAGGTCTTGCAGCGCGCCCCTGACCCACTGCGCCGCCTGGGCGACGCCGCGGGCAGCGCCCTGGCGGGCCAGATCGGCCGGGACGCCGCCGAGCTTGCCGCCGGTCGCCGAGATCGTCAGGGTCAAGGTGCCCTGGTCGTGCGGCTTGCCGCCCTTCCACGAGAGCCCCGTGCGCACGTTGAGCTGCACGCCGCAGCCGAGCGCGAACCCGCGCGCCGCCGCCGCCTGCGGTTCGGGCACGGTGCCGCCGCCCGCAAACTGGACCTGCACGGTGACGATGCCGTCGGCGATGCCGTCGGCGCCCTTGGCGAAAGGCGCGACCGGGTCGACCGCGCTGACCCGGCCGCCGGACGCGTTGAGCACCGTCTTGGGCGCGGCGGGACGGGGAGCTGCGGAGGGGGCGGATGTGCCGGCGACCGGCAGCTTGCGGGGGTCCTGCGCGAGCTTGACGATGGTGGGCGCGGCCTTGCCCGGCGCGGCCTTGGCTGCGCTGGCGGCGACGGTGGCGAGGACCAGCCCGCCGGGGAGTACGTGCTGCTTCAGACCGGAGGCCGGCTTGGCCTGGGCTGCCGCGGCGGCGTGCTTCTGGTCTTCGTTGAACTCGCGCTCGGCGGCGAGGTAGCGCTGCCGGATCTCTTCGTACTTGCGGCGCGCGCCATCGCGCTGGGACTGCAGCGTGCGGCGCTCGGCCGCCAGGGCCGGGTCGACGCCGGCGTTCGCGCGCGCCTCCGAGAGGGCGCGGGTGGCGAGGTCGATCGCGCCCTGCCGCGAGCCGAGCAGCGAGACGAGGTACTGCGCCCGCACGCCCTGCAGGGCGGCGAACTCCTGCCCGAGCGCCTGCCACGAGCGGACCGATTCGTCGAGCTCCCGGGAGACGTCGAGGTCGGTGGCCCGCGCGTGGAGGTCCTCGAGGCGCGTGAGCGACTGCTTGACCAGCGCTTCGGGCGAGCCGTCCTTGACCAGCTGGGCCGTGCTCGAGGCGACCGCCGCCTTGAGGTGCCGCGCCGCCTCGGCCCAGGACCGGAGCACGGGCGCGAGGCCGTCGCCGCGGGCGGCGTGGTCCTGCAGCCGGCGGTCTAGATTGGCGGCCTCGACGGAGGCCTGCATCATCTCGCGGTGGAGGGATTCAACGGCAGAACGGTTGGGTGCGCTCACGCGACGCTCCCGCAGCAAGAGAGGGTGTCCGAGGCTTGGGTCCCGCAAGAGAGCTGGATCGACACGGCAACCCCTTCCCGGTCTGGCTCGGGCATGACACGCCCGAAGATCAGGCCAATGGCCAGAGCAGAATACCTGAACAGTGGGCAAAGAAACAAGGGGCTTGACTTCAAGCGCCAGCGGCCACAGGGAGATTCCGGCGTCGGGGGCGCGGGCGCCCAAAACGTCGGACCGCGGCGACCTCCGCTTTCAGTTGTTATTACATGCCACTACGGGATGCCGCAGCGAGACCTGGCTGCGTGCGCCCCGAGGGGAGCCTCGACCGGATCTTGACCAGATTCGCCAGCGGGAGTCCATCACGACGTCGCCGCGCGAGACCGAATCCAGCGGACCCGCGCGTTCAGCGACGGCCGAGCGCGCCGGCCGCCGACGGCTGGGCCTGCGACCCGCCGAGCCAGCCGAGCAGCAGCGAGCGCTCCTCGGGGCGGAGGCGGACCTTCTTCAGCCGCTCCATCTTCGCCACCACCGCCGTCCACTGCGCGGGCGACAGCTCGCCAGGCTCGTAGGTGCGGTGGCAGGAGGTGCAGCGCGAGAGGTAGAGCCGCTCGCCATCGCTGAGCGGGCCGCGCGGCCTGCTGCTGCCGCAGGCGGCGCCGAGGAGCGTCAGGCCTACGATGATGTTGAGACTCATTCTCACAATCAACAAGATAGCAGGCGCCGGAGCCTCGCGCAACAGCCCGGGGGCGCGGCCTTGCGCCGCACCGCGCTCCCCCGCCCCCGTGGCCAGGCTACCGCTTGCGGCGGCAGTCGCGGCAGAGGCCGTACAGCTCGAGCTTGTGGCGGGTCACCTCGAAGCCGTGCTGCGCGGCGACCTCGTCCTGCAGCGCCTCGATCCGCTCGTTCTCGAACTCGACGATCCGGTGGCACGAGGTGCAGATCAGGTGGTCGTGGTGGTGCCGGTCGAGCGCGGGCTCGTAGCGGGTCTGGCCGTCGTCGAAGTGGCGGGCCGACGCGAGGTCTGCCTCGGAGAGGATCTTCATCGTCCGGTAGACGGTCGCTGCGCCGATGTTGGGGTCGCGCGCCGCAACCTTCACCAGGAGCTCATCGACGCTCAGGTGGCCCTCGGAGTTGAAGAAGGTGTCGACGATCAGGTCGCGCTGCCGAGTGGACTTCAGGCCCCGCTCGGTGATCCAGGTGGCGAGGCGGGCGCGCGCCGCCGCGGCGAGTCCAGCCTGCACGGCGGAGTGGCCTTCGCCCTTGTGCGCCGCTGGCTTGCGAGGGGTCTGGGGCATGGGCTCACGGCGGTCGACAATTGAGAACGATTCTCAATTGCCGGCAACCTAGAGACCGGGAGCAGCGAAGTCAAGCGGCAGAGGGGCGGGTCGCCGGATCGAGCGCAGGGCGAACCGGGGGCCGATCACCAACCGCGTGCGCGCAGCTCTTCCCGCCAGCGGGCCGCGGCGGCCTCGTCGGAGAGGCCGACGGCAGGGTCGCTCCCTGCCAGCCGCGTGAGGGCGGCGCGGGCCGCGGCGCGCACGCGGGGGTCGCCGTCGCCGAGGCGCTCGAGGAGCAGCCTCGACCAGCGCTGTCCGCCGGGCCGGGCTCCCGCGACCTCTGCCGCCAGCGCCCGCACGCGCGCGTCGCCGGAGCCGAGCAGGGCCGCGACGTCGTCAGCCGGGGCCTGCTGCGAGAGGTCCTTGCGGGTGCCCGGCAGGAGCAGGACCAGCGTCAGCACGCCGAGCCCGATCTGGAAGAGCGCCACGAAGGCCGGGTACCGCCGCGCCCGCACCAGCGCCAGCCGGTAGACGACGAAGATGGCGAGGAACACCCCGAAGAAGAGCGGCGCGAGGTTCGGGACCCAGGCGGGCAGCAGGCTCTGGAAGCGCTCGGAGCCAGCCCCAAACGAGAGCAGCGCCGAGGCCGCGAGCAGGACGTACAGCGCGGGCCGCAGCGTCTGCACGAAGGCGAGGCCGACGGTGACGCGCAGCTTGCGCCGCCCCTGCGGTGCGAGCTGCTCAGGCGCTGGCGAAGGCACGGTTCCCACGGCGCCTTCCTACCCCGGCGGCGGGGTGACGTCGAGCAGCTTCGAGATGCGGTTGAGGCCCACGTTGGCGTGCTCGTAGCGGCCGTCGTTGTAGGCGCTGGTGACCTCGGAGAGGAGCTTCTCGACCTCGCGCTTCTTCTCGTCGACCAGCGGCGCCTGCGCGCGCAGACCCTGGAGCCGGATCATCTTCATCTCGACGAACCGCTGGTCGATCTTCACCGCCCGCACCGCCTTGCCCAGCTCGGCGAGGAGGTCGGACGCGCGCGCGAGGTCGCCCTGGTTGCGCGACACGAACACCTCGGCGTTGAGCGGCTGGTCCTCCACCGGCAGGTCGGCGATGAGGATGCCGCGCGAGGAGAGGGCCTCGAGCAGCTTGCGGTGCTTCAGGTCCAGCTCCTGCAGCTTGGGGAGGTCGCGGGCCGAGAGCGGGCGCCCGCCGGGGCCGGCGCCGAGCAGCTGGGCCTTGTCGGCGAGGTCCTTCTCGCGGGTGGCCAGCGCCTGCTCGCGGGCCGCCAGCTCCTTCTCGCGGCGGGAGACGCCCTCGTCGCGCTCGGCCGCCTTGGCCTCGCGCGAGGCGACCGCCGCCTCGCGGGACGCCAGCGCCGCGCCGACCACCTGGGTGATCGGCGGGTCGAGGGCGGCCTTCTTGGCCTGGGCCTCGGTCTTCTGCGCCTGCAGCGTGTCGAGCTTGAGCGCGGCCTCTCTCTGCAGCGCGCGGGTCTTGTTCAGCTCGTCGTCGAACTTGCGGCGCTGCTCGGCGTCGGTGGAGAGGTTCTTCAGGCCCTTGGAGAGCGACTCCAGCTGCGCGTCGAGCGCTGCCTTGTTGGCCCGCAGCGACTGCTCGCGCTGCTGCAGCGCCTGCTCCTGCAGCTCCAGCTCGCGGCGGTCTCCGCGCACCACGATGGTCAGCTCGTCGGCGGCGCCGGGCTTGTCGTCGTCGCAGGCGGGCAGCAGCAAGGCCGAGGAGAGCGCCAGCGAAAGCGTGAGGCGGCGCGGCTTCACGCAGCCTCCGTCTGCGCGCCGGTGAGCGCCAGCACGCGCCAGAGCGCCACTGGCTGCGCCTTGCCTTTGAGTAATACAGGCTCGCGCGGCTCTGCCAGGATGCGCGCCGAGACTGCCCGGTAGACCTCCTCCGACACCAGCACCTCGCCCGCCTTGGCCAGCGATTCGAGCCGCTGGGCCGTGTTCACCGCGTCGCCGATCACCGTGTACTCCAGCCGCTCGCGTGAGCCGAGGTTGCCGGCGAGCACCTCGCCGGTGTTGATGCCGATGCCGAGGCCCACCGTCAGCAGGCCCTGCGCGGCCCGCCGCTCGCCGAGGGCTTTCGCGCCCGCCTGGATCTCCAGCGCGGCGCGCACCGCCGAGAGCTCCGCGTCCTGCGCTTCGCGGGGCGCGCCCCAGATGCAGAGCGCGGCGTCGCCGATGAACTTGTTGACGGTGCCCCCGGAGCGCGCGACCGCCTCGACCACGATGGAGAAGTAGGCGTTGAGCAGCGAGACCACCTCGCGCGGCGCCAGCTTCTCCGCGACGGCGGTGAAGCCGCGCACGTCGAGGAAGAGCACGGTGGCGCGGCGCAGCTCCCCGGGGAGGGAGTTGTCGTCCTGCTCCTCGAGGATGCGCTGCGCGACGTCGCCCGAGACGTAGCGGCCGAGGGTCCCGCGCAGGCGCTCGCGCTCGCGCAGGCCCTGCATCATCTCGTTGTAGGCGCGCGCCAGATCGCCGATCTCGTCGCGCGCTTGGGCGGGCCCGAGCAGCTCCTCGGAGAAGTCGCCCGTGCGGGCCTTGCCCATCGCGGCGGCCAGCTCGTCGAGCGGCCGGGCGAGCCGTCCGCCGACGAGGATCGCGCCCACCCCGCCGAGCAGCAGGGTCCCCGCCAGCACCAGCAGCTCGTTCAAGAGCGCGGCGCGGGCTTCGGCGTCGATGGCGGCGGTCGAGTAGCCGAGCACCAGCTTGCCCACCGGGGCCTCGCGGTCGGGCTCCTTCAGCGCGATGGTCTGGGTGCGCAGGCCGCGCACTCCCGCGGCCAGCACTTGCAGGCAGCGCTCCTTGTCCCGCAGGTAGAGCGCGAGCAGCTGGGGAGCGCGGCGTCCCAGCGCCTCGGTGTTGGCCAGCGAGGCTGGGGAGAGGGCGCCGCCCTGGTCGTAGAGCAGCGCGAACTCGAGCCCGAGGGTGGGGGCCAGCGCCGGCGCGTTCTCGATCAGCTTCTCGACCGCCTTGTCGTTCCAGACCGGGCCCTGCGCGGTCATCCGGACGATCGAGGTCGCCAGCGGGGTGACCAGGTTGATCGCCAGGCGCCGCTGGGTGGCCAGCTTCTCGCGCCACGGCCGGTAGACGGTGACCACCGAGATGGCGCCCACCGACAGCACGATCAGCCCCGCGGCGAAGAGGGCGATCTTCCAGCGGAGGGGAAAGCGGCGGCGGGCCATCGGCTTTGGATAGTACGCCGCCGCTGGGGGTTGGGTGGAGAAAGTGCAAGCGGGCTGTGGACGGCGCGGGGCTCCCTGCGCCATGCGCGATCGTCGCACTCTGCGCGGCGGCGGCGTGCTATGCCCCGCCCGTGGATCGCGATCCGAGCACGGTAGAGGCGGCGTTGGTGACCCTGGTGCGCGAGCTCTCGCGCCGCGCCGGGCGTCCGGCGGAGGAGGCCGAGGTGCGCGCTGCCCTGGCGCCGCTCTCGGCAGGGCAGGTCGCGGCGCTGCGCAAGGCGGGCAAGGGGGCGCCGCCCGCGACGCCGCTCGGGCCGCACGCTTGGGCCGACATCGCGCGGGGGACCTCGGCCGCGGTGGCCGCGGCGCGTGAGCTGGGCGGCTTCTACGAGCTGCAGGCCGAGCGGGACGCGCTCGCGTCGATGGTGGCGGCGGTGCGGGCGCAGCAGCCGGCGCGCAGCGAGGAAGAAGAAGCAGAGGACGCGCGCGACTCCGCTGGTGAGGACGACGAGCGCGAGGACCGCCGCGACGACGACCTCACGGAGGTGGAGGAGCGCGGCGCGTCGCCTGACTCCGGCGCTGCGGTCGAGCCGCCTGCCAGGCCTGCTGCCTCTCGGGCCGCGGCGAAGGCTCCGCGCGATCCGTTCGACGATGAGCCCCTGCCGTCTCCGGCAAAGGCCGCCCGCAAGTCGGCGAGCGCCAAGGCCGCCAACAGGCTGCGCCAGCCGCCCGACGCGATCGACCGCGTGCTCGTGGGCGCGCCCATCGCCGCGAAGCCGCTCCCGCTCTCTGACAGGAAGGCGCGCGCCGCCGCGCTCGAAGAGCGGTCGCAGCAGCTGCTCACGCTGTTCGCCTACCACCGTGATTCGCCGCTGGTGGCGAGGGCGATGGGGATGTCGATGGACCAGCTCGAGCAAGAGGTGGAGCTGCTGAAGCTCCGCCGCCAGTCGCGCGCGCTGCTCCGCGGGACCGACGTCGAGCTGCCCAAGGCCGCCTCGCGCGCCGGGGCACCGGCCTCGGAGCCCGTGCGCCGGCGGGCCGCCGGCTCGAAGGAGGCCGCCAGGAAGGCGAAGGAGGCCGAGGCCGAGGCGCGCGCCGTGCTCGCCGCTGCCAAGGCTGCGGAGCCCGAGCTGGAGCCCGAGGCGGAGGAGCTGCCGCCTCCGCCGCCGCGCGGTCGCTTGTCCGTGAAGCCCGCGCCGGGCCAGGCCGAGCCACTCAAGGCGCTGCTGCGCGAGGTAGGCCCGAGGCGCAAGCAGCTCTGCGAGAAGCTCGGCACCGGGCGCAGTCCGCTCTCGACCGCGGCGCTGCTCGCCCGCTTCCGCGCCGCCGGCCTGGAGCGCGAGTTCGGGCAGCGCGAGCGCGACCTCGTGCGCGCCCTGCTCTCCCGCCACCGCGGCGCGCTGGCGCCCGCCGCCGAGGAGCTCGACCTCTCGGCGAAGGAGCTGCAGGACGTGGTCCGCGAGCGCGGCCTCACCCGCGAGGTGGAGACGCTGCGCGACCAGCAGCGCCGCTCCGCGCGCGAGGCGAAGTGGCCGCAGGGTCGCATCGAGCTGTGGCTGCGGCAGGGCGAGTGGCTCGCCGACCTGGGTCTCTGGGACGAGCTCGACAAGGAGATCGACACCCGCGTGCGCCTCGCCTGGAAGGGCCTGCCGCCCGCAGGGAAGAAGCGCTCCGCCCTGCTGGCGCGCAACCTGCGCATCGCGCCCGCCGACGCCGAGGCGCTGGTGGACAAGCTCAAGCTCGCGTAGACGTTCTTGCTACTCACTCTGGGGGCTGCGCCACGCGGGCGCGGACCCGCGCCGTCGATTAAGGTTGGGACATGCCGATCTACGAGTTCGTCTGTGAAAGCTGCGGCCGCCTGGAAGAGCACCTGCAAAGGCTGAGCGATCCGCCGCCGGCTGCCTGCCCGGAGTGCCAGGGGAAGATGGCGAAGATCATGAGCCGCAACTCGTTCCAGCTCAAGGGCGGCGGCTGGTACAAGGATCTCTACGGGAGCACGGCGAAGGCGGGCCGGCCCGCTGCGGAGGGGTCCGCCACCACGGACGGCGCGGCGAAGGCCACGCCGGGCTCGGCGCCTGCCGGTGCTCCTGCCGCCGCTGCTGCTCCTGCCTCGGCCCCTGCTGCGGCGCCTGCAAGCGCGCCGGCTGCGAGCGCTGCTTCGTCGGGGACGGCCTCAGGCGGCAGCAAGTCGTAGCCGCCGCGGAGCGCTGCGCCTCTCAAGCGCGCAGGCCTCCCTCGACCATCAGACCCCGAAGCGCCGAGGGCGGCCCATCGAGGCGCCGCCCTTGGTTCACTCGCTTGATGCTGCGTGCTGCCTACTCGCCCTTCGCCTCGGTCTTCTTGGCGGCGGCCTTCTTGGGGGCGGCCTTGTCGGCCACCTTGGCGTCGGCGCGACGGCGCTTCATCCGCTGCTTGTGCTGCTTGCGGCGGCGCATGATGTTGCGGATGTGCTTGCTCTTGGAGCGGGCCATGCTTTTTCGTCCTTGTGACAGGGTTTCTAGTGCCGAGGGCGGCGCACACTAGTGGAACAGGCCGCAGGGTGCAAGGAGAGTCGCTCGGGGAAACCAAACCGAGCGCGCGCACCGGCTGCTAGGACTTGTCCCACTTGTGGACGCTCTCGCCCGGGCCGGCCTGGATGACGACGCCCTTCTTCAGCTTGCAGGCGACGTGGCTGTCCAGGTTGCTCCAGTC
>JAYWAO010000256.1:0-1826 GCA_043782365.1 Deltaproteobacteria bacterium | reverse complement strand
GAAGATCGCGAAGAGCCGCATTTGCCGGGGCTCCTGATCGGGGTGCCTCGACCGGGGTTTACTGGCGGCCATTCGAGCCAATGGGGGAGAGACTTCGGACGCGCGGTACTAGTGGCGCACGAGATCGGTCACTCGCTCGTCCCAATCAAAGTCAGCCCTCGGCGCGCTCTTCCGGGACATTGAGCAAGGGCCCACGGTCTCGCTCGCGCAGCGTCGTGCCTCGCTGGAGAACCCAAGGGCCGTGCGCCAGAACGGCTCTTTACTCCGCAGCCGGTCCAGTGCGAGATCCGTTCGCCCCGGAGGCCCAGTGCCCGACGAGAAGCTCATCCGCGAAGCGATCGCCGCCAAGGACCCCGTCAAGCTGGCGCTCGCCGCGGGCGCCGACATCGCCGCGCTCAAGGCCGCCGAGGACGTCATCGCCGCCCGCGCCCGCGCCGAGGAGCGGCCGAACAAATTCGCCCTCGCGAGCCAGGCGCTGGTGGGCTGGCTGGCGCTGTTCGGCGTCGCGCTGAACGTCTTCCAGATGTACTCGAACCGCAAGCAGTTCGAGCAGCAGCGGGCCTCTGAAGAGCAGCGCTGGAGGCAGGAGTTCGAGCGCACCCGCGCCTCCGACAAGCACAACGCCTTCTTCCAGGTGGCCGCGCTGATCACCGACACCGAGGTCGACCGCCGCCTGCTCGGCTACGCGCTGCTCGGCGAGTTCATGGGAGACAAGGACTACTACGACAAGGCGCAGCTGATGCTCGGCGAGCGGATGGCGGCCGAGACGCAGGCGAAGGACTTCAACGAGTCGCACCGCAACGCGCTGCGGGTGATCGTCCGCACCCTCTCGCAGACCAAGGATTGCGAGGCGCTCATCCAGGGCGCCACCTCGGTGCACCACTTGCGCCGCGCGCGGGACGTGCAGCTCTCCGGCGAAGACGGCATCGGCACGCCGGTCGAGGAGCTGTATGCGGACTTCGTGCGCTTCATCTATGGTCGCGCGCTCCTGGTGTGCGGCGGCCGGCGCGACGAGGTGAAGCTGATCCGCAACGAGATCCGGGCCGCGCTCATCCCCTACGTGAAGGGCAAGGACGAGCGCGAGAAGCGGTCTGCGGGCAACAAGCTGATGGCGCAGTACCTGCGCGACCGATGCCTCGACGAGCCCGCGGGCGCGGCGAGCGAGTGCCCGGGCATCTTCAACGCGTGGCTGCTCAACTGCGCCGAGACCGAGAAGAAGGATCCGAAGGGCTTCGTCCTCGAGAAGGAGGGCTGCGACCTCGCGAAGGCGGCGCTGCCCAGGGTCCAGGAGAACGCCCACGCCGCGGCGCGAGCGGCGGCCTCCGAGTCGATCCCGGCCGATACCGTCCGGTAGCGACGCCGCTCCCGGAGAGGCCTCGACGCTAGCCGTGCCCGTGGAGCCCGGCGGGGTCGGCCCCCGAGAGACAGGCGTCGAAGAGGCGCTGGTCCACCGGCGCCAGCGCGCGGACCATCGCCGGGTCGAGCAGGTGGTGGTGCCGGGCGGCGTCGAGCCGCTCGACGATCGCCTCCAGCAGCCGCTGCTCCTCGCAGGTCCGCCAGCCGGGCCGTCCCGCGCGGTCGAGGTCGAACGGCGAGGAGTACGAGCGGAGCGTCTTCTCGCTCTGTAAATTGTAATACAAGTCGAAGAAGCTCATCACCAGCTCGCGGACCGAGGCGTAGACGGGCTCGCGGTAGCGCAGGCCCACCGTGTTCGACTTGGCGATGGCGCCAACCCGGCCGCGGCGGTGGAAGACCGCGAGCACGTGGTCGTCGTCGCGGACCGCGCGCAGATCGACGACCAGCGCCCGCTCGCCCTGCTCGTGGAG
>JAYWAO010000255.1:0-1827 GCA_043782365.1 Deltaproteobacteria bacterium | reverse complement strand
CGCCCATGTTGCGGATGCAGTTGATGCCGCGCGGGTTGAGGAAGTCCTGCTCCGGGCGGGTGATGTTGTAGCGCAGGCCGAGGGCGCCGCGGACGATCTCGTTCGCGGGAGCCTTGTGCACGCCGCGCTCAGAGTCCGAGCGGGCGTAGATGCCGGCCATGTGACCCGAGGGCGGCACGAAGATGTTGCCCTTCTCCGGGTCGTACACCTGGATCCACGGGAAGTAGTACGCGGCGTACTGCGAGTCGCGCGGCTTGGGCATCTTGGCGATGCCGTCCTTGCCGAGCTCCTCCGCGGCGTCGAGGATCGCAAAGCGGTACTTGTTGTTCTCGCAGTGCGAGATGACCGCGTCCTGGATCGCCGGCTCGGACTGCCCGGGGGCCATGACCAGGTTGATCTCGGAGATGTCGTTGAACACGTTCAGGCCAGTGCGGCGGCCCGGACCTTCATCCTTGCCGATGAAGAGCGCCGGGTTGGTGGGGGCCGGAGCAGCGGGAGCCGCGGCGGCGGGAGCCGGCTTGCCAGCTTCGGCAGCCTTCTTCGCCTCCTGGTCCTTCTTCTCCTGGTCCTTCTGCGCCTGCTCCGGGGTCACGGTCTTGGGCGAGACGTTGCAGATAAACGCCTTGGTGCCGCCGTTGTTGAAGAAGCCGTACACCGCGTGGGCGAGGAACGTGGAGTGCGAGAAGTCACCGAAGATGCGGGCGTACTGCGCCCAATTGGTGACCAGCACGGCCTCGTTCGTCGGGCCGACGGTGGACTCGCCGATGAACGCACCAGTCGAGGTACCAACTGCCTCGATCGGCTTGGTTCCGCGGTCGACTTCTTCGATGTACACGCCAGGGGAGAGATACGAAGTTGCCATTGTCTACAGCTCCTTCCATTCAGTGGGTGGAGACCGCTCTAGGGAGGCGGCCTCGCGAGGGACCTACTGTTTGCGTTGCGTCTTCATGATGGCCACGGTGCTGCGACTGCCACTGCAACTGCGCCAAGGATCTTTCTGCCGGGCTACTTCTACTTCTTCGTGGACACGATCTTCGGTGTCCTCGGCTCCACACCCAGCTCCTTGGCAGCGACACTGCCTGGGGGTGGACGAAGGGGGTCGAACACGTCGATCTGGCGCTGCCGCACGCGCTTGGAGCGGCCGACTTCCTTGCCAGTGAACAGACGCGCTGAAGTGGAGTAGCCGACGGCGACCTTGGGGCCCGTACCGAACCCGCCGAAGATCGCGTAGGCCTTGTCGAGGGAGAAGTCGCCGTCCTCGGTGATCTTGAGGTCCTCGTCCTTCATCCACGAGTCTCCGAGCAGCTGCTTGCCCGAGAGCTTGTAAGTGTTGAGGAAGGCCTTGAGACCGAGCCCGAGGAGCTCGTACTCCTCCTCGAGGTCCTCGCCGGCGGCGCAGAGCATGTACTTCATGTCGAGCTCGAGCGGCCGCGCGAACCGGACCACATGCGTCTCGCCCTTCTCGTCGACGACTTCGTCTTCGAGGTAGTAGGGCTCGTCCGACTTGGCGCCGATCCAGGGCTTGAGATCGTAGAGGAAGAGCACGATGCACGGAGCGTTCTTCTTGAGGAACTCTGCCGTGGGCGTCGCGAGGTGAGCCTTCGCCTTCACCTTCGAGGCGGTGAGCTCGGCGTTGAGCACGCCGAGGAGCGTGCGGCCGACATCGCGGATGATCTGGTGGTGGGGCATCCGTCGCGCGCCTCGACCCTTTCAGGATGTCTCCCGAAGTGAGGATTCCGAAGGGTCTTGGGGTCGAGGCATTTTGAGGGTTCCGGGCTGGTTGTCAAGCGCGCCGCGAGACTATTCAACCGCCGCGTTGCGTCTTGG
>JAYWAO010000254.1:0-1840 GCA_043782365.1 Deltaproteobacteria bacterium | reverse complement strand
CCGGGGCTCCTTCCGGGCCAAGAGCGGCTGGAACTGCTGGCAACAGACTGCGGCCCGCCTACTGGGTGGCCTGACCCGATCGGCGGGAACTGCACCCGGAAGGGGTGCGGCTCCGCAGCGACGCGCGGGGTCTCGCCGCGCCCGGAATCCATTGCTAGGGTTGGGCGGCCGGAGTCCTATCTGGGGGCCCTCACCCGCCGAAGTCTTCCAGCCAGAACTCCATCGGCCCGCGCGTGCCACCCGTGCGCTTCTCCTTCTCCTGTGCCCGCAGCTGCACGCGGCGGATCTTCCCCGAGATGGTCTTCGGCAGCTCGGAGAACTCGATGCGCCGGATGCGCTTGTAGGGCGCCAGCTTCTCCTTCGCGAAGGCGAGGATCTCGCCGGCGAGCTGGCGCCCCGGCGCGAACCCGGGCTTGAGGACGATGAAGGCCTTCGCCACCGAGAGCCGCAGGTCGTCGGGGCTGGGCACGATGGCCGCCTCGGCGACGGCCGGGTGCTCGATCAGCACGCTCTCGAGCTCGAAGGGGCTGATGCGGTAGTCGGACGACTTGAAGACGTCGTCGCCGCGGCCGACGTAAAGGTAATACCCGTCCGCGTCGCGGGCGGCCTCGTCGCCCGTCCGGTAGTACCCGTTCGCCATCACCGCGGCGGTGCGCTCGGGGTCGTCGAGGTAGCCCTCCATCAGGCCAAGCGGGCGGTCCTTGCCCAGCCGGAGCGCCGCCTCTCCCTCGGCTGCCTCCCTGCCCGCGTGGTCGAGCAGCACCACCTGGTAGCCGGGCAGCGGGCGGCCCATCGAGCCGTTCTTCACCAACTGGCCGGGCCCGTTGCCGATCTGCGCCGTGGTCTCGGTCTGCCCGAAGCCGTCGCGCACGGTGATGCCCCAGGCGCGCTGCACCTGCTCGATCACCTCGGGGTTGAGCGGCTCGCCTGCCGAGAGCAGCTCGCGCAGGGCGGCGGGCTTCTCACCGAGCGGCTCGAGCACCAGCATGCGCCACACGGTGGGCGGGCAGCACATGGTGTTGATCGCCGCCTGGCGGAGCAGCTCGATCTCGCGCTTCGCCGAGAAGCGCGGCGTGTCGTGCATGACGATGGTGGCGCCCGCGTTCCACGGCGCGAAGAAGCTGCTCCAGGCGTGCTTGGCCCAGCCCGGCGAGGAGATGTTCTGGTGCACGTCGCCCTGCTGCAGCCCGATCCAGAACATGGTCGAGAGGTGGCCCACCGGGTAGCTCTGCTGCGTGTGCAGCACCAGCTTCGGCTTCGCGGTGGTGCCCGAGGTGAAGTAGAGCAGCAGCGGGTCGGTCGCGAGCGTCGCGGGCCGCGCCAGCGCGGCGCTCCCGCTGCGGGCCTCTTCGAACGGCGTCCAGCCCGGCTGCGTGGCGCCGTCGGTCGAATAGACGAGCTTCACCTTGAGCGCCGCCGTCTCGGGCATCCGCGCGAACTTCTCGGCGCCCGCCGCGTCGGCCAGCACGTGGCGCGCGTTGCCGCGGACGATCCGGTCGGCGAGATCGGCCAGCGTGCACTGCTGCGAGGTGGGCACCAGCACCGCGCCGATCTTGATGCAGGCGAGCATCGTCTCCCAGAGCGGGAGCACGTTGCCGAGCATCAGCAGCACCCGGTCGCCGGGCTGCACCCCGTGGGCTTGCAGCCACGCGCCGATGCGCGTGCTCCGCTCGGCCAGCTCGGTAAATGTAATCGAGGTCTCCTTCGGGCCGGCCTCGGTCTCCTGGATGAGGCGCAGCGCGGGCCGCGCGTTGCCGCGGGCCTGCACGTCGAACCAGTCGTGGGCCCAGTTGAACCGGCCGCCCACCGGCGAGAAGTCGGGCCAGCGGAACTGCGCGCA
>JAYWAO010000253.1:0-5199 GCA_043782365.1 Deltaproteobacteria bacterium | reverse complement strand
CCTGGTTGTTGCGGACCGCGTTGGTGGCGTAAGCCGGGTTGACGTAGTTCGACGAGCCGGCGAGCAGACCGGACACCGCGAGGAAGTCCCACGAGTCCGGGTTCCAGGCGCCGTCGAGGGTGGCGTTGGCGCCGCGGAAGCGGGTGGCGAGCGCCACCGAGTGGTCGGCGCCGCGCTCCGCGTTGGGTGCTCCGGTGAGGAAGGGGCTGTTGCGGTCGGCCTCCCAGTCCTTGACGAGCGTGCCGACCAGCTTGAAGCGCAGCTCGTCGGTAGGCCGCGCGTCGAACTTGGCGGCGAAGGCCCAGTCGGTGGAGTAGAGGCTGGCGAGCGGGTCGTTGCCGCTGACGCCCGTCTGCCAGCCCGGGCCTGCCCACAGCTTGGGCAGGGCCATCGCGCCGGCGGTGTACTTGAAGAGCTTCCCGGGCGCGGTTCCCTCGATGAAGACGCCGTTGCCGTTGTCGCGGTCGATGTAGCGGGCCTTGCCGATGGTCCACTCGTTCCACATCGAGAGGTCGCTGGCGCCGATGGTGATCCAGTTGACGGTCGGGATCGGCGCGGCGATGCGGGCGAAGGCGCCGCGCAGCTTGATATAGGCCGCGTGGTTCATGCCCATGCTCTCGCCCGAGGTGTCGATGATGCCGGGCTTGAGGTCGCCGTTCTCCCACCAGTCCTGCCAGATCATGCCCCAGCGGCTCTGCAGACGGACGCCGGCCGAGACCTTGTCGGAGACGCGGCCCTTGATGTTGAGCTCGAACTCGGTGCAGGTGCCGTTGTGGCCGCCGATGTTGTCCACCCAGAACGGGTTGGACATCGAGAGGCAGCCCTGGGTGGCGTCGTTCTGGTACATGTACTTCGTGTAGATCTTGCCGCTCATGTCGAAGTTGACCGTGTCGGCGCTGCCAGCCGCCGAGAAGAGCAGCAGCGCGGCGGCACCGGCGGCGAGCGGCCTGTGGAGTATCCTGGTCATATCAACCTTGATTACTTCGCGCCGGGATAGACCATCGGGACTACCGCGAGGTCATCGGGCTTCACGTCGTTGGTCGCGGCCTTGTTGTACTTGGACAAGATCTCGTGCTGCTTCTTCACGGGGTCGCCGCCGGCCGGCACGAGGATGTCGAGCACGTGCGGGTCGTTGTCGTAGTCGGTGCCGCCTCCAAACCGGTGCTGCCCCTCGAACTCGTTGATCTTGCGGGTGAGCAGGTCGGTCTTCGCAGGGAACCCCTCATTCGACTGCATGAGCACCTGGTAGCCCCAGGTGGTCTGCGGCACGCCGAGCTGCGCGGTGTCGACCACCGCGACCAGCGTCTTGCCCGAGGCGCGGGTGATCTTGGGGACGATGATCTTGCTCTTCCATTGGGGGCACTTCGCGTCGATCTCCGAGTAGAGCCGCGTCGGCCCCTGCGGAGAGATGATCACCACCTTGTCCCAGGCCTCGTCCTCGGCAAAGCGGACGTTGGTGCCCGGGAGCCCGTCGCGCACCCCGCTGCCCTTCACGTGGTCGGTGTCGATGTGGATGAAGGCCATCTGCACCGAGAAGCCGTTGCCGCCCCACGCCTGGCTGTCCCAGGGGTCGTCGATCTTCGAGGCCAACGTGACGGTGAACTCGACGGTGTCGCCCTTGGGCACCATCTTGAACTCGGTGATGTCGAAGGAGCCCGGCTTGTAGACGGCGTCGGTCGGGTAGACGTAGGTGCCCGGCCCGTCGTCGTCGCCCTTCGGGTCGGTGATGGTGACGGTGCCGCTCGGGCTCGAAGGAGCGGCGGCGGCGGGAGCAGGCGCAGCGGCAGCAGCAGCAGGCGCAGCGGCAGCAGCGGGAGCGTCGCCCGCAGCGGACGCGCTGGAGGCGGCGAGGAGCGCGGCGGCTGCGAGGAGCCAGCGGGCGTTCGAGGTTTGCATGCTCTGTTCTCCGGTGCCTGAGGCAGGTTCGGTGCGGCGTTCAGTTCAACGCAAAGAATGCGTAAGAGCGTGCGGCGAGTCCAGGCACCGCGAGCTTTCCGGCGGTGGTGACAGGCAGCCCGGACAGCCCTTCGGCCAAAAGCGTGCTGGCGATCCCGGTGACGTCTACCGCAAACGGGCCGCTCGGAGCAGTGGAAAAATTGGCGATGAACAGAATCCTCTTCCCTGCCGCACTGCGCAGTAAAGCGAAGCAGCCGGCGCCGCAGCCGTCGATCGCGGGCAACGTGACCTCACCGCCGAGCAGCGCGGGCTGGGCGTGCCGCAGCGAGATCAGCTTGCGGTAGGTGCTCCAGAGCGAGGTGCTGTCGGCCCGCTCGCTCTCGACGTCCTGGCCCTGGACCTCGTCATAGCCGGGAAACCAGGACTGCGCGGCGGTGGTGAAGCCGTGCCCTTTGGCGGGGGTCCAGTTGAACGGGGTGCGCTTCTGCTGGTCGGCAGAGCCAGCCCCACCCTGCATTCCCAGCTCTTCTCCATAGTAAAGGAAGGGCGTACCGGGCAGGGCCATCAGCGTGGCCGCCGCGAGGTGGGCGGCCGCGGAGTCGCCGCCGAGCGCCCGCTGGACGCGGATCTGGTCGTGGTTCGAGAGGAACGGCGCCTCGTAGCCGCGGTCCGCAAAGACGGAGCCGCTGACGGAGAGCGAGGACTCGAGGCCCGCGCTCGCCCCGGCCCGGATTGACGAGAGGATGGCGTCGGCCTGTTCGAAAGAGAAGGCGAGCTGCACCTCGTCGCCCCGGCCGTAGTAGGAGGCCTGCGACTGCGCCGAAGACCAGGCCTCGGCCACCAGCAGCGCGCCTGGGTAGTCGGTCTGCAGCGCGAGGCGGATGCGGCGGAGGAACGCGTGGGTGGCCGGCTGGTCTGCCTGGCCGCCGTCGGCCGATTCGAGGTAATAGCGGACGGCGTCGAGCCGGAAACCGTCGACCCCGCGCGCGAGCCAATACTTCATCGTCGCGACCAGCTCGGCCTCGACCGCTGGATTTGCCAGGTTGAGGTCGGGCATCTGCGACCAGAAGACCGCGTAGTAGTAGGAGCCGCCCAGCGAGTACCAGACTTGCTGGCTGCCGCCCCACGGCTGCGTCCACCCCGGGTTGTCTGGCCGCCAGACGTACCAATCGCGCTTTTCGTTCGACGCGCCCTGCTTGGAGGCCTGGAACCAGGGGTGCTGCGACGACGAGTGGTTGAGGACCATGTCGAGCACCACCCTGATGCCCCGGTGGTGCGCGGCGGCGATCAGCGCGTCGAAGTCCGCGAGCGTGCCGTACTGCGGGTTGATCGATCGGTAATCGGTGACGTCGTAGCCGTGGTCGCTCGGCGACTTGAAGATGGGCATCAGCCAGAGCGCGTCGACCCCCAGGTCGGTGGTGGTCGCCGGGTCGCCGTCGTTGAGATAGTCGAGGTGGGCGGTCAGTCCGTTGAGATCGCCGATGCCGTCGCCGTCGGAGTCGGCGAAGCTGCGGACGAACACCTCATAGAAGACCTTGTCGCGCCACCAGCCAGAGGTGTTGGGAGTGATGGTGCCACTGACCGGGGGCGTCGTGGCAGGCGAAGATCCGCCACAGCCGCAGGCGAGAGCGAGGGCCGCGAGGGCGACCCACCGACCCCTCGTGTCGAGCAGCCTTGACATGCGGTTCCTTCGCGGTTCGACGGCTGACCTGTCCCTGCCCTGTCCCTTCGACCGACGCGGTTTACTACCCGCTGGAGGACACCGGAGCAAGGTGATGTGCACCCACGACGATGACGACTTGCGTCAGCGCAGCGACGCGCCAAAGCCAGGCTGGGGTTGGGTTTCCGTAGATCTCCTCGGGTGTGGCGCTGCGGGGTCGCGGCAATCTGCCACACCGTCGATCGAATCAATCCGCCGCTCGGTGCCGCGCCCGAGCGGCTGGCCGGAAGCCCTATGGAACGGGTGCGCGCTCGACGTGGCGGGACAGCACCGCGAGGTTGCTTCCCCGCGCCATTGGCTCTATGCCACTGCGCCATGAGCCAAACCAACTCGAGCCCTTTCGTGCGCTGGCTGCCGCTCGCTGCAGCGCTCGCGCTCTCCTCTGCCTGCGGCAAGACCACCACGTCGCCGCCGCCGCCCGACGCAGGGACGCCGCTGACGCCCGCCTTCACGCTCCATTATCACCGTGTCTTGAGCGACTATCCGGGCTGGACCGCGCAGGTGACCGCGGGCGCCAACGAGACGCAGGCCACCGCCGCCTCCACCGACGGGTTCGGCGCGGTCTACGCGCTCACGGTCAAGGACGGCGCCTCCACGCTCGCCTTCAAGCTCGCGAACGGCGCCGCCACCGACGCCGCTGGGGCGCTCACCGTCGACGTCTCGGGCACCGTCCGCGAGGCCTGGGTGTTCTCGGGCTTCGCCGAGGCGATCGGCCGCAAGCTCCCCGCGGTGCCGGGCGCGAACCAGGTCGCGGTCTACTATGCGCGCGTCGACCAGAACTACAGCGGCTGGGGCTTGCACACCTGGGGCCTCGCCACCGACACGCAGTGGCCCTTCCCCCTCTCACCGAAGGGCATCGACCCCGAGCTGGGCGCGGGCTTCGTCATCGACCTCAAGCCCCCGGGCGGCGCGATGGGCAACTGCCCCGTCGGCCAGGTCTGCATCATCGCCCACTCCGGCGACGCCAAGGACCCGGGCCCCGACATGGGCTGGGACCCCACCAAGCTGGGCAACATCGTCTTCCTCTCCAGCGGCTCGACCACGCTCACCACCGCGCCGCAGAAGCTCAGCCTGATCGCCGGCATGGGCGCGCACCTCGCGACCGCCGACACCTTGGTCTGGAACGTCACCGACGCCGCGGCGGCCTCGTTCGAGCTGCAGTACTCGCCCACCGCCAGCGTGGTGGCCACCGCCGCGGACGTCACCGGCGGCACCAAGATCGCGCTGTTGCCGGCGGGCGTCGTCAGCACCAACATCTCCGACAACGCGCAGTACCTCACCGGCTTCAAGGCCTTCACCATCGGCGCCGCCGACCTCGCCAAGGTCCGCGACGCGCTCAAGGGCCAGCTGGTGGCGGTCGCGCGCAAGGCCGACGGCACCATCTTCCAGGCCACCCAGGTGCAGACGGCGCTGGCGATCGATGCGCTCTACGCCAATGAGAGCCCGCTCGGCCTCACCTTCGCCGCCGTCGCCGGGGCGCCGACGTTCAACCTCTGGGCCCCCACCGCGCAGAGCGTGAAGCTGCACGTCTGCAACGCCGACAAGACCGAGATCGCCGGCAGCCCGGTGGCGATGACCGCGGG
>JAYWAO010000252.1:0-1842 GCA_043782365.1 Deltaproteobacteria bacterium | reverse complement strand
TCGGTGGTGAACGGTCACCCGCTCGCGACCATGAAGCCCGCCGAGGCCGCGCAGCTGGTCGCCGCGAAGGCGCCCGACGAGACCAAGAAGTACCTGGTGCGGGTGCGGGAGCGGATGGGCCTGTACCGGTAGGGTCGCCGCGTCGAGCCGGGCGCAACCGGCTGTACCTCACGGCCGCAGATCTGCCAACGGGTCGTGCGGCCTCGTGCCCGCGCGCACCTCGAAGTGCAGGTGAGGCCCGCTCGCGTTCCCCGAGCGGCCCACCGTGGCCAGCTGCTGCCCGCGCACGACCTTGTCACCGGTGTGGACCTGGTTGTCGCGGTTGTGCGCGTAGACCGTGACGAGATCCCCCGCGTGGGCGACGAGGATGATCCGGCCATAGCCGCGCTGCTCGCCTGCGAAGACTACCGTGCCGTCCGCGGCCGCCACCACCGGCGTGCCTTCGGGCGCCGCGAGGTCGAGCCCGTCGTGGTGCTCGCCGCCGCGCGGACCGAACGGGCTGTAGATGACGCCGCGCACGGGCCAGAGGAGCCGCCCTGCCCTGCCCGGCTGGGCGTCGCGAGGTGCGCGCGGCGGGGGCTCCGCCGCTGCCACTGGCGCCGGTCGCGGAGCGGGCGCGGCGCCCGGGATGAACAAGACGCGGCCCGCGCTGAGCTGCATCGGGTCGTCGAGGCCGTTCTCGCTGGCGATCGCCTCCACGGTGACGCCGTACTGCTGCGAGAGCCGGAAGAGGTTCTCGCCAGCGGCCACCGTGTGGAACCGGCCCGGCTGGGTGGCTTGCGGAACCAGCGCGACTCGGGGTTTGTGAGCGCAGCCCGTGCCCAGCGAGAGCAGGATCGTCGAGAGCGCGAGCAGCAGCGGCCAGGCCATGGGGGAGACTGCGCGCGCGGCCGCCACGGTTTCGGGTGCGGTCAGCGACGCTTTTCCACTCCCGGAATCGGCCACCCGGCTAGCTCCTCGACCAGCGGGACCTGGGTCAGGTCCAGGCGCAGCGGCGTCACCGAGATGCAGCGGTCGTCGAAGACCGCGTTGCAGTCACTCCCGGCGATGTCCTCGTGCGCCCGCTCGTCTCCCCCGATCCAGTAATACGCGCGACCCCGAGGGTCCACTTTCTGGACGACATTGGTTGCGTAGGAGCGGGTGCCGAGCTTCGTGATGCGCACGCCCTGCGGCTCGCCTTGGGGCACGTTGACGTTGAGGAGCGCACCCTTCGGCAGACCGCGCTGCAGGACCAACGGCGCGAGCGCAAGGGCGAACGCCGCGGCGTAAGTGTAGTCGCGCTGCGGGGAGCGGCCGACGAGGCTCACCGCGAAGGCTGGCAGGCCCAGCGCCACGCCCTCCATCGCCGCCGCCACCGTGCCCGAGTACAGCACGTCGTTGGCGAGGTTTGCGCCCTTGTTGATCCCGCTGACCACCAGGTCGGGCCGCGCGTCCTTGAGGATGTGGTTCACGCCGACGTAGACCGAATCGGTGGGCGTGCCGTCCACCGAGAACCGCTGGATCTCGCCCTTCGGCCCCCAGGGCGGCATCGCCTCGATGCGCAGCGGGCGGTGCAGGGAGATCGAGTGCGAGGTGGCGCTCTGCTCGCGGTCGGGGGCGCACACCGTCACTTCGCCCAGGGGGAGGAGCGCCTCGGCGAGGGCGCGCAGGCCCTCCGCGTCGACGCCGTCGTCATTGGAGAGGAGCAGGCGCATGGCGGGGGTGTAGCGCGCAGGCCGCGCGGGGACAAGCGAGGCAGCGCCGGGGGGTGCAGTTCCACGCGATCGGGGCCAACGACAAATCCTCACCGCCGTCGCCGTCAACGTCCATGTCAACGTCTCATGGTCGGTCCACACCCCGGGG
>JAYWAO010000251.1:0-5237 GCA_043782365.1 Deltaproteobacteria bacterium | reverse complement strand
GCCGCACCGCCGACGCGTGGGTCCAGACCGCCGACATCCGCGCCAAGAGCGCGTCCCGCCGCGGATGCTCGTCGACCACCGCCGCGAGCGCGCGCAGGCGTCCGCTGCGATCGGGCGCGCCCAGCGAGGGGAGCCGATCGCGCTGCAACAGCCAGCGCACGAGCCCCTCGACCCAGGCCTGCTCGTGACCGGCGTCCTCCTCGGCGCGCGCGGGTGCGTCGAGCAGCCGCACCAGCCCGGGCGCGCTCGCACCAACCACTACGGCACCCGGAACAGCTCAGGCTGGATGCTCTGCGCCCAGAGGAGCCGGTAGAGCCTCGGCCGGCTCACGCCCAGCTCGCGGGCGGCCGCGGCGACCTTGCCGTGGAACCGCTCCATCAGCTTGGTCAGCTCGGCCTTGTCGAGCGTGGCGGGCTCGGCGGCCTCGGGCTCGTCGTCCTCGGCGAGGATGCTGCGGGTGTTCCAGAGCGCGAGCCGCACCTCGTCGTCGAGGTGGAGGGGCCCGTCTTCGGGAGAGGACACCGCGGCGACCGAGAGCACCGAGAGCAGCCCGCGCACGTTGAGCGGCCAGTCGTGGGCGAGCAGCGCTTCCGCGAGATCGGGCGTGGGCGCGCGGCCCAGGCCATCGCAGCGCCCGAGCAGGTGGGTGGTGAGCGCGGGGATGTCCTCGCGCCGTTCGCGCAGCGGCGGCAGGCGCACGGTCCACTGCGCCAGGCGCGAGTAGAGGTCGGCCCGGAAGCGGCCCTCCTGGACCAGCTCCATCAGCTCGCGGTTGCTGGTGGCGATCACCCGCACGTCGGTGGCGACGTGGTGCGTGCCGCCGACGGGCCGCACCTCGCGCATCTCCAGCACGCGCAGGAGGTTCGCCTGCAGTGAAAGCGGGATCTCCGCCACCTCGTCGAGCATCAACGTGCCGCCGCGCGCGGCCCTGAAGAGGCCCTGCTGCTCGGTGACCGCGCCGGTGAAGGCCCCGCGCACGTGGCCGAAGAGGTCGCTCGCGAGCAGCCCTTCGGTGAAGGTCCCGCAGTTGACCGCGAGGAACGGCCCCGGGCGGCGGCTGTTCTCGTGGAGGAGGCGGCCGACCTCTTCCTTGCCCGTGCCCGTCTCGCCGGTCACCACCACCGAGTGCTTGCGCGTCGCCACCCGCTCGATGCTGTGGCGGACCGCCGACATCACCGCGCTCCCGCCGATCAGCTGGACTTCAGACAGCGGCGTCGGCGCGCCCGAGGCGGTGAAGACCAGCAGCGTGTCGCCGAGGCGGATGACGTCGCCGGGCGAGAGGGCCTGTTCGCTGGCGAGCGGCTGCCCGTTGAGCCGGGTGCCACCCGGGCTCCCCAGATCGCGCAGCAGCACGCGGCCCGACTCGAAGCGCACCTCGGCGTGCCGCGGCGCCATCTTCTCGTCGGTGAACGGCGCGTCGAAGATCTCCGCGCCGTGCCCGAGCTGGAGCCCGTTGCGCGGGATGGTGCGCCGCTGCATCGGGCCGTCGTCCGCGCCGAACCGCGCCAGCCCCAGCGCCGGCCTGGGGACGAGCGCGTCTCCTGGGTGGAGTGCCTGCTTGATTCCATCTTCGGTCATATCGAGGGACCTTCCGCGTCCGTGGCGGTCGACCGGCTGAGGTCTAGTAGAGCGGGCGTGCGGTGAATCAAAGCACGAAGCGGGCCAAGTCAAACGTTCCCGGACGGTCGCGAACGCCCGGGGCTGGCTCACCCCTCGGCCGGCTTCTGCAGCGCGGAGAGAAACGCGTCGAGCGCGACGTCGTCGGAGAAGAACATCAGGCCGCCGAGCGCCTCGATGATCTCGAAGGTCTTCTGGATGCGCGGCGGCGTGCGCAGCATCATGCAGGAGCCGTTGCGCTCCAGCACCCGCTTGCGCGCCGCCAGCAGCACGCGGACGCCGCCGCTGCTGAGGAAGGTCAGCTTCACCAGGTTGAAGACGAGGATCTGGGTCGGCCCTTCGAAGATCGTGTGCAGCGCCTTTTCGAGCTGCGGGGCGGTGGCGGTGTCGAGGGTGCCGTCGAGGCCGATCATGGCCATCTGCCGGCCGTCCATCCAGGGGCGCGTCGAGACGTTGATTGCGAGAGACATGCGGACTCCTTCAGGTGTGTTTCACTTGTGGTTGCGGTGGAGGTCGCGCACCAGCGTCAGGAGGTTCTCGTCCCCGTCGCGCTGGTAGGCGATGCGATCGATCAGGTTGCGGATGAGGTGGATCCCCAGCTCGCCCGTGGCGCGCTCGTCGAGCGGCACGTCGAGGTGCGGAGGGCGCGCGGTGCGCGGGTCGAAGTGGCGGCAGCGGTCGCGCACCTCGACCTTCACCGCGACGCCGTCGAGGGAGACGCGCACCGACACGCGGTCCTCCGGCTGGAGGCCGGCGTGGCGCACGAGGTTGGAGAGGATCTCCTCGACCGCGAGGCCGACGTCGTGGACGGTCCCCTCGTCGGCGGCCTGCTCCGCGAGGAACGCCTGCACGGCCTGGTAGCCGCGCGCGACCTCTGCCGTGGTGCCGCCCAGCTCGATCGCCAGCTCCGCGGGAGGCAGCCAGCGCAGCGCCAGCAGCGCGATGTCGTCCGACTGCGGCTCGCCCCGCGCGAACGCGCGCACCGCCAAGAGCACGTGCTCCACCTGCTCCTTGGCGCTGCGGCCCGCGCCGGCCAGCGCCGCTAGCAGGCCCTCCTCGAGGAAGCAGGTGCCCTGCGGGTCGAACGCCTCGGTGACGCCGTCGGTGTAGAGGAACAGCGTGTCGCCCCGCTCGAGCTGCAGCTGCCTTTCGGTGAAGACCAGGTTGGCCTGGATCCCCACCACCGTGCCGGGCCGCCCCGCCAGCAGGCTGGGCGGATGGCCGGGACGCACCAGCGCCGGCGCGGTGTGGCCGCCGCTCGCCCAGGTGAGCAGGCCGACCTTGGTGTCGAGCACGCCGCAGAAGAGGGTGACGAACATCGAGCTCTCGTTGTCGCGGGCGAGCTCCTGGTTCACGTGCGAGAGGATCTGCGCGGGCTCCTGCACGTGGCGCGCGGTCGCCCGCAGGAGCGTCGAGGTGACCGCCATGAAGAGCGCAGCCGGGATCCCCTTGCCCGAGACGTCGCCGAGCACCACGCAGACCCGCCCGTCGCCGAGCGGGAAGACGTCGTAGAGATCGCCGCCGACCTCGCGCGCCGGCTCGAGCAGCGCGTGCACCTCGATCGGCATGGCGCGGCCGAGCCCGGCGAAGTCCTTGAGCACCATCCCGCGCTGGATCTCCTGCGCGATGCGGAGCTCTGCGGCGCGGCTCTCGCGGACGGAGTCCTGGTAGAGCTTGCCCTTGAGCAGCGAGCGGACCCGGGCCCGCACCTCGACCGCCTCGAACGGCTTGGTGATGTAGTCGGTGCCGCCCACCTCGAAGGCGCGGGCCTTGCTGCGCGCCTCGCCGAGCGCGGAGAGGAAGATGATGGGAAGGTCGCGCGTGGCCGGGTCTTGGCGCAGGCGGCGGCAGACCTCGTAGCCGTCCACTCCGGGCATCAACAGATCCAGCAGCACCAGGTCGGGCGGGCTCTGCGCGATGCCCCGCAGCGCGCTCTCACCGTCGCGCGCGATCGAGAGCAGGTGGTGCTTCTGGAGCGCCTCCGCGAGCGCGTCGAGGTTCGACCGCTCGTCGTCGACCAGCATCACCCGGCACCTGGTGAGGTCGATGGAGTCGATCACGGCGCGCTCGCGATCAGCGCCGCGGCGCGATCGTACTCGTAGTCGGCGATCAGCGTGCGGATCTGGCGAAGGCGCTCGCCACCAGCGCCGTCGAGCGTGGCCAGCTCCTCGGTGATGCCCGAGAGGTCTCCGGCGACGAGGCAGCGGTGCAGCACCGCCAGCCGGTCCGTCGCCGGCGCGTCCCCGGTGAAGAGCTGCTCGACCGTCTGCAGCGAGGAGAGCGACCCGAGCACCACGCGGGCCTCGGCCTCGACCGCGGCGAGCAGCTCGTCGAGGGGGCCGGCTTTCGCGCGCCCGGCCGCCTCCAGCGCTGCCGCGGCCCAGCGCAGGCGGTGGACCGCGAGCGTGCCCGCCGAGCCCGAGAGCGAGTGGGCGTAGGACCGGATGGCGACGTGATCGCCCGACTTCACGGCGGCGGAGAGCCTCGCCAGCACGTCGGGCAGCCCCTGCGCGAAGCGCGCGAGCAGCCGCTCGAGCGCCGCGCCGGAGACGTCGAGCCGGGCGTGGGCCTCCAGCACGTCGACGCCCGCGAGCACGCGGGGCGCGACACCGCGCTGTCCGGCGGCGTCGGGCGCGAGCTGCCGCCGCAGCGCCGCCAGCAGAAGGCCCTGCTCGATCGGCTTGGCGACGAAGTCGTTCATCCCTGCGGCGAGCAGCGCCTCCCGGTCTCCGGGGAGGGCGTTGCCGGTCATGGCGATGATCGCGACCCCTGCGCAGCCGGGCTCCGCGCGGATCCTGCGCGTGGCCTCGATGCCGTCGAGCCCGGGCATCTGCATGTCCATCAGCACGCACGAGTAGCTGCGGGTGCTGGCGAGCGCGACCGCCTGGAGGCCGTCCACCGCGACCTCCACCTCGAAGCCGAGCCGCGAGAGGAAGGCGCTGGCGACGGAGCGGTTCGCCTCTTCGTCCTCGGCCAGCAGCACGCGCCGGCCCTTGAACTCCGCAGGACCCGCCGGCGGGTGCGTGGCTGGAGGCGGCGGAGGCGGCGGAGGCGGCGGAGCCGACGGTGGCAGAGGGGGTGGAGGGGGTGGAGCGGTTGGAGCGCTCTTTCGCGCGTGCTCCAGCGCGAGGTCTACCGTCTCCAGGAACGCCGCCACCTGGATCGGCTTGGTGAGGTAGCGGAAGAAGCCCGCCTCCAAGCCCTTCCTGATGTCGCCGGGCATCGCGTTGGCGCTGAGGGCGAGCACCGGGATCCGGGCGGTGACCGGATCCGCGCGCAGGAGCCGCAGCGCTTCGAAGCCGCTGATCCCGGGCAGGTTGATGTCCATCAGGATCACCGTCGGCAGGTGCTCGCGCGCGAGCGCCACGCCGAGGCTGCCGTTGCCGGCGCTGAGCAGCGCGAGCTCGGGCCGCCGGGCGATCAGCTGCTCGACCAGCTTGAGGTTCGCCGGGTTGTCCTCGACGTAGAGGAGGGTGCGCAGGGGCGCGAGGTGCTTGGCGCGCGGCCGGGCCGCGACCGGCGCAGGAGCGGCCTCGTCGAGCGGCAGCGCGGGCGGAGCGGCCGCAGCCAGCTCGAACCAGAAGACGCTCCCGGCGCCCACCGTGCTCTCGACGCCGATC
>JAYWAO010000250.1:0-5248 GCA_043782365.1 Deltaproteobacteria bacterium | reverse complement strand
TCTCGTCGCCGCACAGGCTCTTCTCTGGCGCCGACTCGGCTGGGGCCTGTGGCCCTTGCTCGTCCACGGGCAGGTAGACCTTGAAGACGGTGCCCTGCCCCGCCTCGCTGTCGAGGCAGATATGCTCAGCAACCCGAAGACCTCGCTGCCGTTCTTGTGCCGGAACCGCACCTCCTCGTCTCGTAGCTCGCCGTGGCGGCGCAGCCGATCCCGAGCAGCGGCAAGAGCTAGCGGGTCCTGCCACAGACCCAACTCGAGAGAGCTCTTGCCCAGCACCTCCGCCGCGGTGAATCCGCTCAAGCTCGTGAAGCCGCAGTTGACGGCGAGAAGGCGGCCGTCCACCACGCGGCAGATCGTCAGCGCGTCCGGGACGAGGTCGAAGAGGACACCCAGCAGCCCCTTGCTATCGGGGAGGACGTCATGCAGCGCCGGCCCGTCGATTGGCGGCTGCGCTTCGGGGCTGAGCACGGATGGTGGCACCGGGGTTGTAACGGACATCCGGAGCGCTCGTGCAAGGTCTAGTCCAGCTTCCAGGCCCGGTTCGAGCGCCGCTGGCCCTCCTCTTGCTTTGTTCGGACGGATGCTCCGGATCGATCTGTCGCACAAAGGGCCATCCGCCCTCGTCAAGTTGGAAGGCCGCTTGGTCGGGCCTTGGGTTGCGGAATTGGAGGGGGTGCTCGCGGCCGTCGAAGATCTCCATGCCCTCACCTTGGAACTGGAAGGCGTCAGCCACGCCGATGAGGCCGGCCTCGCCGTCCTCCGGCTTGCGCTCGCGAGGGGGGCGCGCGTCAGTTCGGTGTCTGGCTTCGTTGCGTGCCTGCTCTGGGACCTGCCGGTCAAGGAGTGACAGACCGTGCGAAAGCACCGATTGGATCTCCACTGCCCTGGCGTGCTTAGTAGAGCGGGCTCGTTGCCAGCCCTGGGGGGAGCTGCGATGCACACGCCGACGCAACTCCTCGAACCAGGCCCTGAGCGACAGCGCCTCGCGGCGCTGCGGGCCCTGGGCGTGCTGGACAGACCCCCGGACCCGGCCTCCGATGACCTAGCGCGTCTGGCTGCGCACTCCTGTGACGCCCCGTATGCATTCATCGCGTTGGTCGACGCCGATCGCGTGTGGATCCGGGCGAGCCACGGCCTCTCGCTTTGCCAAGTGGCGAGAGAGACGTCGTTCTGCACGCACACCATCAGGCAGCGCGACGTGTTCGTCGTCCCGGACGCGCTGGCCGACGCCCGGTTCACCAAGAGCCCGCTGGTGATGCAGGCCCCGCAGATCCGCTTCTACGCCGGGGCGCCCCTCGTCACCGCCGAGGGCTTCGGGTTGGGCACCGTCTGCGTCCTCGACACCGTGCCCCGGGTTCTGACCCAGAGGCAGCTCGACGCTCTCAGCGCGCTCGGCCGGTATGCAGTCGAGCAGCTCAAGCGCAGGGTGGAGAGCGAGCGGCGCCGGCTCCTGCTCGAGGTGACCAACGCCCTCGCGGTGACGCGTGACCTGGATGGCCTGCTCCGCGTGACCTTCGAGTCGCTGCGCGGCGTGCTGGCATCCGACCGGAGCGCGCTAATGATCTACAAGCCCGAGACCGATTCGCTGCGCATCTTCGCCTTCGAGTCGCGCTCGCCCTCGGCAGCGTTCGGAGTCGGGGTCGATCTGCCCCGCACTGCCAGCCCGGTGGGTTGGGTCTACGAGCATCGGCAGCCGCTCATTCGGCGGGACCTGCTGCTGGAGCAGGAGTCGGCGTTCGAGAAGGGCCTCGCCAAGGAGGGGGTCCGCTCCTTTTGCTTCGTGCCGCTCCTGGTGGCGGGACGTTGCCTCGGGACGCTCAACCTGGGCAGCTACTCGCCCGACTTCTTCGCCGCCTCGCACGTGGAGTTCCTGCAAGAGGTCGCAAACCAGGTCGCCCTCGCCGTCGCCAACACCCAGGCGTACGAACAGATCGCCGCGCTGAAGACCCGGCTGCAGTCCGAGAACGCCTATCTGCGCGAGGAGATCAGCGCAGAGCACAACTTTGAGGAGATCGTCGGCCGCAGCCCCTCGCTGCTCGAGGCCCTGCGCAAGGTGGAGAGCGTGGCTCCCACCGATTCGACCGTGCTGCTCACCGGCGAGACCGGCACCGGCAAGGAGCTGTTCGCGCGGGCCATCCACCGGCGCAGCGGCCGCAAGGACCGGCCGCTGGTCAAGGTCAACTGCGGCGCCATCCCGCCGGGGCTGGTGGAGAGCGAGCTCTTCGGCCACGTGAAGGGGGCCTTCACCGGCGCGGTGCAGAACCGGGTCGGGCGCTTCGAGCTGGCCGACCGCGGCACCCTCTTCCTCGACGAGGTGTCGGAGCTGCCGCCCGAGATCCAGGTGAAGCTGCTGCGCGTGCTCCAAGAGCAGGAGTTCGAGCCGGTCGGCGCCAGCCGCACCGTGCGAGTGGATGTGCGGGTGATCGCCGCCACCAACCGCCCGCTCGAGGCGGCCGTCGCAGCCGGGCGCTTCCGGGCCGACCTGATGTACCGGCTCAACGTCTTTCCGCTCAGCGTTCCTCCGCTGCGGGAGCGGCGCGCGGACATTCCGCTGCTCACCTCGTTTCTCCTGGGCAGGCTCGCGCACAAGCTCGGCAAGCCGCTCGAGCGGGTGAGCGCCAGGGCGATGGCCCACCTCTCGAGCTACGACTGGCCGGGCAACGTGCGCGAGCTGCAAAACGTCGTCGAGCGCGCGGCCATCCTCTCACGGGGGCCGGTCGTCGACTTCGAGCCGGAGCTCCTCGGCGGGCAGGCCTTGCCCGCAGCGGGCGCGGCCCCCATCACGCTAGAGGCAGTCGAGCGTGCGCACATCCTCCTCACGCTCGACGCGGCTCGCTGGGTCGTCGAGGGTCCACGGGGGGCAGCCGACGTCCTCGGCCTCCATCCCAACACGCTGCGCAGCATGATCAAGCGCCTCGGCCTGGTGCGCCCGCCGATCAGCTCCCACGAGCAGTCGTAGGACCCCACGAGGGTTCGGAGCGCGCGGGCGAGGTGGGCACGGCTGGCGGGTCCACGCCACCAAGCTACCGACAACAGCACAGTTGTTTGGCCTCGCGCTTGCTCCTGGTCGGCCCCGGAACGCTCGAAATGACTCGAGCCTGCCAGCCAACCCCAACGCCCGCCGCGTGGCGCTCCCACGCGCGGCCCAGGAGAACACGTGAACAAGACCCTGCTGATCGCCGCCCTGCTCTGCGCCGCCCTCCCCGCCTCCGCCGAGGACAAGATGGCTCCCGCGGACAAGATGGACCACGCCGACAAGATGGCCCCTGCGGACAAGATGGACCACGCCGACAAGATGAAGGACGGCAAGGGCACGAAGGGCCACAAGGCCAAGCACGCCGACAAGATGGCTCCCGCGGACAAGATGGCCCCGGCAGACAAGATGGCCCCGGCAGACAAGATGAACGGCGGCAAGTAGTCGCCGGCGCCGAGGGACAACGCCAATGCCGCGCCTGGTCTTGAAACACACGCTCACCGCCCGCTGGCTTCACTGGGTCAACTTCCCGGTGCTCGCCGTGATGGTGGGGAGTGGATTGCTCATCTATTGGGCCAACGACGTCTATCGGGTCGGCATTGGCGGGGTCACGCTCGTGCAGTTCTTCCCTGCCTGGTTCTACGAGGCGTTCGGCATCGCCTTCTCGCTCGCGCAGGGGATGGCGTGGCACTTCGCCTTTGCTTGGTTGTTAGTGCTGAACGGCGGCGCCTTCGCGATTTGGCTCTGGGCGTCTGGCGAATGGCGGGAGTTCCTGCCGCGCCCGGGCCACCTGCGCGAGGCGTGGCAGGTCGTGCTCCACGACCTCGGGATTCGCAAGGCACCTCTACCGCCCGCCAAGCGTAACGCCGCGCAGCGGGTCACCTACAGCGTGGTCCTGGTGATGGGCGCATTGAGCACTTTGACCGGCTTTGCCATCTACAAACCCGTGCAACTGGCCTGGCTCGCGCGCGCCTGCGGCGGCTACGAAGCGGCGCGGCTCGAGCACTTCTGGCTGATGCTGGGCTTCTGCGCGTTCTTTGTCTTGCACGTCGTGCAGGTAGTGCGCGCCGGCTGGAACAACTTCCGCTCGATGGTCATCGGCGTGGAGCGGGTCGAGGACGCGCCCCGCCCTGCTGGTGCTGGAGAGCAACCAGTGGTGCGCCCATGAGCGACGAGAAGCGGTCCCCGACTCCGGTCGAAGTGTCCTCGGCCGAGACGAGCGAGGCGCAGGTCGATGCGCGACTCCAGCGATTGTCGCGCCGGGGCTTCGCGATCGCCGGCCTGACGGCCGTGGGCGCCATCCTCGGAGGGCGCTGGCTGCAGAAGACGGCTGCCCCCGACAGCGGCGTCGCCTGGCCCCTGCGGCGTGCACTCGAAGCCAATGAGGCCATCTCCCGCAAGACGTTCTCACAGGCCGCGCTCAGCCCGACGTTTCCCCGAGGAGCGGTCGCTGCGCTGCGGGTGAACGGGACGCGTGGGCTCGACGAAGAGGAGTTCGAGCCCGAGGAGTGGAGGCTCGCGCTCGAGGGCTCCGCTGAGGGGCCCGTCTCCCTCGAGCTCTCTGCGCTGCAGTCCCTGCCCAGGACCGAGCAGATCACCGAGTTCAAGTGCATCGAAGGCTGGAGCACGGTGGCGCAGTGGGCCGGTGTGCGGCTCTCCGATCTGCTCCGCGCCCACCCTCCGGTCACGCGCTCGGGCCGGCCGTTCGACCCGGCGCGGCCCGACGACGTGCCCTCGTACTTGTCTCTAGCTACGCCGGACGGTGAGTACTACGTGGGCCTCGACGCGGCCGCCGCGTTGCACCCGCAGACGCTGCTTGCTTGGGAGCACAACGGCGCGCCGCTCACGCTCGAGCACGGGGCGCCGCTGCGCTTGGTGATTCCCGTCAAGTATGGCGTGAAGAACATCAAGCGGGTCGGCGTGATCAAGTGGCAGAGCGAGCGTCCCGCCGACTACTGGGCCGAGCGCGGCTACGACTGGTACGCCGGGCTTTGAGCTGGACCACCCGGCGGGCCGGTCGGGTGGTCCGCCGGGCGGTCGGGTAACTACTTCCCTCCCGGCACGAACTGCACCTCGTCACCGACAGAGATCTCGCCGGCCTCGAGCACGGAGCAGTTCAGCGCGAGCTTGCCCTCGAAGCGCCGGTAGATGCTTCGCGTGATCCCCTTGTCCTGGGCCTGCGTGTCGGGATCGTAAGAGGTCATCACGCAACGCAAGCGCAGGTCCTGGACCCCGATCACCACCTTGCCGATGCGCAGGGTGCCACCCGGCCAT
>JAYWAO010000249.1:0-14599 GCA_043782365.1 Deltaproteobacteria bacterium | reverse complement strand
CCCAGCGCACCAATGAGGACGCCCTCAAGATCTTCAAGAAGGCCCTCGACAACGTCAAGCCGATGCTGGAGGTCAAGAGCCGCCGCGTCGGTGGCGCGACCTACCAGGTCCCGGTAGAGGTCCGCCAGGACCGCCGCACCGCCCTGGCGATGCGCTGGCTCATCGACTACGCCAAGGAGCGCGGCGAGAAGACGATGGACCAGAAGCTGGCCGGCGAGCTGATCGACGCCGCCAACAACCGCGGCAACGCGGTGAAGAAGCGCGAAGACACGCACAAGATGGCCGAGGCCAACAAGGCCTTCGCCCACTACCGCTGGTAGTGCGGGTCCCACCGTTTGGCAGCACGCGCGGGGCGCTTCGGCATCAGCCGGGGCGCCTCGTGGCGCTTCGGGGGGACGTCTTGGCTGTGGGCGCCCGAGGCCAGCTTGGTGAGAGGGGGCCGTCTGCCCTTGACGGCGCTGTCGAATTGGTTACCGATTACTTGCCGAAGCAACCATCCGCGCAGGCCCCATGCTGACCGCGGAGCAGGCCGTCCAGCAGCAAGCCGCGCTCGCCGCGCTGGGCTGGGGTGCTCCGTTCGACGCCGCCTTCGCCGCGCTCGAAGCGCAGGCTGCCGCAAAGGGCAGGGCGGGGCTGCTACAAGCCGCGCGCGTGGGCTCCGACCTCGGCGCCGCGTTGGAGCTGATGTTCCCGGCGGCCACCATGCACGGCGACCTGCCGCTCTCGCTGCGGGTGGGCCAAAGCCGGCCCGCGGTGGGCGACTGGGTGGCCGCCGAGATCAGCGGCGGCCGCGCGATGGTGGTTTCGCTCCTCCCGCGGCGCTCGGTGTTCCAGCGGCGCGCGGTCGGCAAGGCCGAGGTGGCGCAGGCGGTGGCGGCCAACGTCGACACGCTGTTGGTCGCGCTGCCGCTCGGCGATCCGCTCAACGCGCGCAGCCTGGAGCGCTACCTGACGCTCGCCTGGGAGAGCGGGGCGCACCCCGCGGTGCTGCTCACCAAGGCCGACCTGGTGGACGCGTTCACCCGCGAGGAGGCCCTCGCGGAGGCCCGCGCGTTGGCGCCCGGGGCGACGGTGCTCGCGGTCGCCCGCGGAGAGCACGAGACGCTGCGCGAGGTAGCCGCGCTGGCGGGTCCAGGCAAGACCGCAGCGCTCTTGGGGCCGAGCGGCGCGGGCAAGTCCACGCTGGTGAACGCGCTGCTCGGCGAGGAGCGGCTCGCCACCGCCTCGGTGCGCCCCGGCGATCACAAGGGCCGCCACACCACCACGCGCAGACAATTGGTATTACTCCCCGGCGGCGGCCTGCTCCTCGACACGCCCGGCATGCGCGCGCTCGGCCTCTGGGAAGCGCCGGCCGGCATGGAGCAGGCGTTCGCCGACATCACCGCGCTCGGTGCGGGCTGCCGCTTCTCGGACTGCGCCCACCGCGCCGAGCCGGGCTGCGCGGTGGAGGCGGCGGTGGACGACGGAGCATTGGAAGGCGCGCGCCTCGACGCCTTCCGCACGCTGCAGGACGAGCTGGCCGCGCAGCACGCCCGCGGCGACGCCCGCTCGCGCGCGCAGAAGAGCGCTGCCGACCGGGTGCTGGCGAAGGCGCTGCGAGCGCGGGTGAAGGACAAGCGCGAGCCGGGTGCGGAGTAGCGCCCGCTGCCAGGTGGGCTCGGCACCCATCGCGCCCTCCGCGCTTGGAATCCGCGCGGCGTGCATTTTCCAGCGTTCCATAGTCGCGCTCGCCCGTGTTAACGCAAGCTGAGTGACACCGATCAGCGTCGGCATCGACTTCGGCACCTCCAACAGCGCCGCGGCCCTCCCTGGCGTGGACGGCGGGCCCGCGCGTGTCCTGCCCATCGACCCGGCCGCCGCCGACGCGCGGCTCCTGCGCAGCGTGCTCTTCTTCCCCGAGCACTTCGAGAAGGGCCGCGAGGTGCTGGTGGGCGAGGGCGCCATCGCCGCCTACCTCTCGGAGTTCGAGGGGCGCTTCCTGCAGTCGATCAAGACGTTCCTCCCCTCGCCGGCCTTCACCGCGACCGAGATCCGCGGGCGGGCCTGGAAGCTCGAGCAGCTGATCGCGGTGCTGCTGCGGCGGATGCGCGAGGTGATCGAGCGCGAGGCTGGCGGCGCGCTTGCGCACGTGGTGTTCGGCCGGCCCGCGGTCTTCTCTCCCGACCCGGAGCGCGACAGGCTCGCGCAGGACCGGCTCGCCGAGGCGGCGCGGCTGGCTGGGTATCCCGCGCCGGTGTTCGTCATCGAGCCGATCGCGGCGGCGCTGCGCTACGAGGAGTCGCTAGAGCACGACGAGGTGGTGCTGGTGGGCGACTTCGGCGCCGGCACCAGCGACTTCACGCTGATGCACCTCGGGCCCTCGCGCAGGGGCGCGCTCGACCGGCGCTCAGACGTGGTGGCCTCGAGCGGCGTCTACGTGGGCGGCGACCGCTTCGACGCGGCCATCGTCGAGCACCGGCTGCTCAAGCTGTTCGGCGCGGGGTCCACCTACTCGACGCTGCTCAAGCGGGTGGACCTCCCCACCTGGATGACCCGCAAGCTCCTGGCGTGGAACGAGCTGTCGCTCCTGCGGGAGCGGTCGAACCTCGAGTTCCTCCGCACCGCGGTGAAGACCAGCGACAAGAAGGCGGAGCTGCAAAATCTAGTGACGCTCGCCGAGGAGAACCTCGGCTTCCACCTCTACCGCGCGGTGGAGGCGGCCAAGCGCACGCTCTCGGAGGAGGAGTCGGCCACCGTCTCGTTCCACGAGGCGTACATCGAGATCGACGCGAGGGTCACCCGGCGCGAGTTCGAGAAGTGGACCGCGCCGCTGCGCGCGGAGCTCGGGCTGGCGGTCGATCGCTGCCTCGCCAACGCGGGTGGCCTCGTCCCCGACGCGGTCTTCCTCACGGGCGGCACCTCGAAGATCCCGAGCGTAAGGCAGCTGTTCGCCGAGCGCTTCGGCGAGGAGCGGCTGCGCGAGGGCGACGCCTTCACCTCGGTGGCGGCGGGGCTGGGGCGCGCCGCGGGGGTGGTGGCCGCGGGCGGAGCCGGGATGGGGCGGGGCGCGGTCGGGTGAGGCCGGGCGTCGAGTCTGCCGCGGAGGAGTCCCGGAGCTTGCTCCCACCAGGTCCCTGCTCCGATCAGCCTGTCCCCAGCTCTCCCGGTCGAGCTTGCTGCTGCGCCAGACAAGCAGCGTTCCCCAACGTCGCATAAGAAGTGTTACTCGCCGCTCAAATGGCCTCGAGCCTACACACCCTCTTGGCTCCCGCGAAGCCCCAGCCTGGCCGGAGTCTCGGCCAAAGAACCTTGCGAGGTCGGCTAGCAGCAACTTGCGATCTCCGCTCTGCGTCTGCCACGCCTTCTGTCGCGGCCCGCCACTCTGTCGTCGCCGGAAGCGAGGCGTGGCAGGGGGCTTGCGTTGACGGCTGGGATGGATTGGCTCGTCGAGAAAGCGCTCAAGGCGCCCGCCGTCGTTCTCCTCCTCGTCCTTGTGTTGATCGGGGTCGGTGTCCGCTCCTACCTCGTCCTCGACGTCGAGGCGTACCCCAATCCCGTCGCGCCGATGATCGAAGTGATCGCGCAGCCGCAGGGGATGAGCGCCGAGGAGGTCGAGCGCTACGTCACCATCCCGCTGGAGACGCAGCTGGCGGGTATGGCCGACCTGCTCCACATTCGCTCGCAGTCGCTCTTCGGCCTCTCTGATGTGAAGTGTTACTTTAGTTGGGACGCCAGTTACGCGGACGCCAACCAGCGTGTCCTCAACCGCTTGCAAATGCTCCAGCTACCGGCTGGGGTGCAGGCGCAGATCTCCCCGTGGAACGCCGTCGGCGAGATCTACCGCTACGTGCTCAAAGGACCTGGGTACTCGACCCGCGATCTGAAAGCGGCCGAAGACTGGATCTTGGAGCGGCAGTTCCGGCAGGTGCCGGGCGTGATCGACGTGGTCGGCTTCGGAGGTGAGACGAAGCAGATCCAGGTCGAGATTGATCCCTACCGCCTGCGTGGTCACGGCCTGACCCTCGGGCAGCTCACCACCGCCATCGGCAACTCCAACCAGAACGTGGGTGGCCAGCGGCTGACGCTTGGGGAGCAGAGCTATGACGTGCGCGGTATCGGCCTGATCCAATCGATCGGCGACGTCGAGAAAGTAGTGATCGCGAACCCCAAGGGCGTGCCGATCAGCGTGCGCGACGTGGCCCAGGTCAAGGAAGGCGGTGCCCCTCGGCTCGGGATCGTCGGTCGCGACCTCGAGCCCGACATCGTCCAAGGCATCGTGCTGATGCGCTACGGGGGAAATGCGCTCAAGACGCTGGCGGGCATCCACGCCAAGGTCGAGCACATCCGCAAGAACCACCTGCTGCCGCCCGGAATGGAGCTCGAGCCGTACTACGACCGGGGCACGCTCACCCGGATCACCACCGACACAGTGATGGAGAACCTCCTGCTCGGGATGGTGCTGGTGAGCCTCGTCCTTTGGCTCTTTCTCGGAGATGCCCGGGCGTCGCTGGTGGCAGCGATCAACATCCCGCTCGCGCTGCTGTGCGCCTTCACTGGGATGGTGCTGACGGCGACCCCAGCCAATCTCATCTCCCTGGGCGCCGTCGATTTCGGGATCATCGTGGACTCGACGGTGATCGTCGTCGAGAACGTCCACCACCACCTGCGCCATGGAAAGGGCACGGTGCTGGAGCGGATCGCGGCGGCGGCGGCGGAGATCGGCTCGCCGATGCTCTTCTCCACGCTCATCCTGGTGATCGCCTTCCTGCCACTCTTCCTGCTCACCGGCGTGGCCGGAGTGATCTTCTCGCCGCTTGCGCGCACCTACGCCTTCTCCATCGGCGGCGCGGTGGTGCTTGCCCTGACGCTCACTCCCGTCCTGGCCGCCCTGGTGCTGAAGAATCAGGTGGGCGGCCCGCCCGTTGCGGGACCGCTCTCGCGCGTCCTGCCAGCCCTCTTCGGCAGAGTCCGTAGCCCGGAAGAGCGCGCGCAGGAGCTGTTGCGCAAGGCGCACGCCGAGGGCGAGGCAGAGAAGGCCACCGGCCACGACGAGGACGACAGCACCATCATGGGCGTGCTCCGGCGCTTCTACAGTCCGCTGTTCCTCTTCGCCGTGACACGGCCGTGGGCAGCGCTTGCTGTCTCCTGCGCCCCGCTTGTTCTCGCGGCTGCGCTCAGTCCGCTGCTCGGCGGCGAATTCATGCCCAAGTTGGAGGAGGGCAACTTCTGGATTCGGGCCACCTTGCCGTTGTCCATCTCGCTGGAGCAGTCGGCCCGCTACGTCGGCCGGATGCGGAGGATCGTGATCGGTTGCCCGCCCGACGAGGGAGCGCCGTGCGACGAGCGCAGTCGGCCAGAGGTGCGCACGGTGATCTCGCAGCTTGGGCGGCCAGACGACGGTACCGACCCGAGCGGCTTCTACAACATCGAGCTGTTTGCGCCGCTTTCACCAAGGCACGAATGGCGCAAGGGAGTGAGCAAGGAGTCGCTCACCGCCGACCTCTCGCGCGACCTGCAAGAGAGCTTCCCCGGCTTCAGCTTCAACTTCTCGCAGTACATCGCCGACAACGTCGAGGAGGCGCTCTCGGGCGTGAAGGGCGAGAACACGGTCAAGGTGATCGGCCCGGACCTCAAGGTGAACGAGGCCAAGGCCCGCGAGGTCTTGAAGGCGCTCTCCACCGTCAAGGGGATCGAAGACCTCGGGTTCTACGAGTCGCTAGGTCAGCCCGACGTGCGGGTTACGCCCGACCGCCAACTCTGTCAGCGGCACGGGCTCAACGTCGGCGATGTCGAGGCGGTGCTCCAGGCCGCCGTCGGCGGCACGGTCGTGACCCAGGTCTTCCAGGGAGAGATGCACTTCGATCTGGTGGTGCGGTGGAAGCCCGAGTTTCGCTCCGACCTGCGCAAGCTGAAGGAGATCTTGATCCCGACGCCCGACGGATCACAGGTGCCGCTCGGACAGCTCGCCAAGGTGGAGGCGGTCGAAGGCCCGGCGCGAGTCTGGCGCGAGGATTCATCTCGCTTCGCGCCGGTGAAGTTCTCGGTGCGGGGCCGCGACCTCGCCTCGACCATCGATGAGGCGCAGAGCGTGCTCGCCAGGCAAGTGCAGCTTCCCTGGGACACACATCTGGAATGGGCTGGCGAGATGGACGAACTGCGCGAGGCGAAGGCTCGCGTCTTGGTGGTGGTGCCGATGACCCTGCTGCTCATCGCCTTCCTTGCTTGGTCCGCGCTCCAAAGCGTACGGGCCACGCTGGTCGCGCTCGCGGGTGTGCCGGTGGCCTGCTGCGGCGGCGTCTTGGTGCTGCTAGCGACGGGCACGCCCCTCTCGGTGTCGGCGGCGATGGGTTTCGTCTCCATCTTCGGTATTGCAGTGCAGGACGCGCTGCTTGTGGTCACCGCGACGCAGCGACTTTGGAAGCAAGGGGCCTCGCTGGAAGAGGGGGCGCGCCAATCGGCCGAGCGGCGGCTGCGGCCCGTGCTGATGACTGCGATGGTCGCCCTGATTGGCCTGCTCCCGGCGGCGCTCTCACGCGGCATCGGCAGCGAGACGCAGAGGCCACTCGCCTTGGTAGTGATCGGCGGCGCGCTCGCGCTGACGATCCTACCTCGGCTCCTGCAACCCGCCCTCCTGGTGCTGGTGCATCGAAGGATGAAGGTGCCGCAGATCGTTCCGCCCACCAAGGGATGCGACGTGGCCATTGGTGGGATCCGGGCAAGCGGTGAAACGGTGGAATAGGAGGATCGGGATAGGGTTCCTGCCATTCCACGGGCGATCAGGTAGGGGGCAAGAGCCAATGCCATAGCCCTAGAGGAGGAGCGACGACGAGATGCGCTGCCCATCGCCGCCCTGGCGACGGGAGGTGAGCTGTTCGGTGCTCTAGACAAGGAGCCGGGAGCGGGATTGCGTTGATCAGGATGAGAACCACCCCCGGCGCTCCCGGCGCTCCTCTCGTGGACCTTCGATTGGACCGTCGCCGAGAGCGTGGTGCGACACCGCGCCGGCGGCGAGCCTGCCCGAGCAGTCCCGTGCAAGCGCGAACGAGGAAACCCGCTCGAACCCTCAGGAGGAACGCGAGCGTCCGATCCCGGCAATCGCCTGCAAGCGGCGTTTTTTTGCGCCTGGCAGCGAATCGGCTGGCCCGCCACTGGATCACACGCAGGCCTCTCGCTGCGTTCCGGCGGGCGGGCTGTTGCCATCCAACCCTTGGGAGAAATCCAATGAAGATCCTTCGCCCGGTACTCTTTGCTCTCGTCGTCGCCTGCGCCTCCGCCCTCTCCGCTTGCGGCGGAACCGACCCCGTCGCGCCCAGCAGCACCTCGATGAGCCCCGCCAACGAGACACCCGCGGCCACCGCGCCCGGCGCCACGGGGAGCGCCACCTTCACGCTCGCGGGCACCACCGTGAACTACACGGTGACGTTCAGCGGTCTGACTGGCAACGCCACCGCGAGCCACCTGCACGCCGGGGTCGCTGGCGTCTCGGGTGGCGTGGTGGTCGGCTTCTCCGGTGTACCCGCCGCGGCCTCGGGCACGTTCTCCGGGTCCATCATGGCGGCCGACATCAAGGCCAATGCGAGCGCCAACATCGTCGCCGGCGACCTCACCTCGTTCCTCACGGCCGCGCGCGCGGGCGGCATCTACATCAACCTCCACACCGCGGCGAACGCAGGCGGCGAGCTCCGCGGCCAGGTGGTCGGGCTGTAAGGCCATCCCCGGTCGGACGAGCCGCTCACACTCCCTGGCGCCATGTCAGGGCTGGAGCGGCGTGGCCGAGACGGTGAGCCGCTCTCCGTCGAGAGTGACCGGGTAGCGGGTCAGGTCGACGCCGGCTGGCCCACTGAGAAATCCCCCTGCCACGGTGAAGCGCGAGCCGTGGCAGGGACAAGCGAGCGTCGCCGGGATTCCTCCCGGAGGACAGGCGCTGCCGGCGCAGGCGACGACCTGCAGGGTGCAGCCGAGGTGGCTGCAGAACGATGACACTGCGCTGAACTGGGCGTCTCCCGAGGCGGCGATGCGGGTGATGATCACTCCGCCCGGGAAGCCGGTGGGATCGCCCGCGACCGATCCGCCCACCTCTCGCAGCGCGGGATAGGCGGAGAGTGGGAAGCCGAACTGCCCACCCACCACCGGCTCGCGGAAGACACCGTCGCCCTGAAAGAGGAGCACCCGGATGCGGCCCTGCGCGTCCGGCGCTGTCGCTTGGAATGAGTGCAGGTCGGTGACAGCGGGAGGGTGGAGGACCGTGCCGTCGCCTGCGAAACGAGACCCGTGGCAGGGGCACTCAGCCTCGCGGTCCTCGGGAACCCAGGTGAGCTCGCAGCCCGCATGCGGGCAGAGCGCGTCGAGCGCGAAGTAGCCGTTGCCGGTGGAGACGACGAGGAACTTCCTGAGCTGTCCCCGCGGCTCGATGATGACCGCGCCTCCCGGCCTGAGCAGCTCGGGCGCAGCTTGCGTGTCGACCACCGCGGCGCCGTCACCGATCGGCGCGGTCGCCAGCGATCGGACGGTCGCGACCCGGCGCGCGCAGCCTGCTCCAGCAGCAAGAGTGGCCACTTGCACGAGGAGCTTGCGCCGCGTCTGCCCGCCCGCTGCTTCCCGGTCGGGTGCGCCCTTCCCGGTCTGGTCAGTCATCGAGGGCTCCACGGGAGATCCACTCCGCGACCACCGCCAGCGACGCCTCGCAGATCGAGCCTGGCGCAGTCGCTGGTTGGCCGGGGCCGTAGCGCAGATCGCTGCTCGACTGCAGGCGCAGCTTGGTGAGCAGGAAGCTGTGGTCGGGATCGCCCGGGGCCACCAACACGAGCCCGGTCGCGCTCCCCAGCCGGTTCGCCGCCGGCACCTGCACCAGCGCGCCGTGGAGGTCACCGGCGAAGCTCGGGCCGCTCTCGACCACCGCGGCGTCGACCGCGTGGCAGTTGCGGACCTTGGCCCCGCACCCGACCTGGAAGAGGCCGCGGCCGATGCTGGAGAGCCTGGGCTGCAGCGTCGGGCACGCTCGGGTCCCTTCGAGGCAAACGCCAGCGCTGCAGAAGGCCGCTTTGCCGCAGTCGGCGTCGATGGCGCAGGCCGCGGGCGCGGGCGCACCGGCGCAGGCAGCCAGCAGGGCGCTGGCGGCGAGCGACGCGCGAAGCGGTCGCTGGAGCGGGGCGGAAGGAGCGGGTCGACCCAGCCAGGGCGACTGCCCCGCGCCGATTCGCGAGCGGGTGAGGCGCCACTGGAAGAACGCCAGCCAGGCGAGGGCGATCTGCGGCGGGTCGAGCAGCCCGATGAAGAGGAGGCTCATCGATACCCCGACGACCGCCGTGGTGATCATGCTGACGGTCGGCACCCGGATCACGGACGCCGGCCCGGTCGCCACGAAGAACTCCAGCTCGAGGAAAAGCACCATGACGAAGCCCACGGCATCGGCGATTGCCTCCGGAAACCACGATACCATGCGTGGCGGACGCTGGTGCGCGCGGCGCGCTCAGCGGCGCGCTCAAAGGAACCCGCCCGCGCCTTGCCACACGGGTTCTGCGTGGCCTAAGTACGCGACCCACCTCCAGGTCGTGCTCCTCGGCGACCCCGCGAAGCTCGACCCGAAGCTCGCTACTTCGCTGTGACCGCGAGCAGCTCCACCTCGAAGACCAGCGTCGCGCCGCCCGGGATGCGCGGGGGCTGGCCCTGGTCGCCGTAGGCGGTCTGCGGCGGGCAGACGAGCCGCGCGCTCCCGCCCACCTGCAGCTTGGGCACGCCCTCGCGCCAGCACTGGATCACCTGCCCGAGGGGAAACTCGACGCCGGGGCTCGCGTCGAACTCCTCGCCGGTGACCAGCTTGCCTTGGTACTTCACGCGGACCGTGCTCTGCTCGGTGGGGCTGGGGCCCGAGCCGCTCTTGAGGGCCCGGACCACCACGCCGCTCGGGAGCTTCTGCGCGCCCGGGAGCAGGAGCTCCGCCTCCAGGGCCTTCTTGCCCTTCTCCACCTCGGCCCCGAACGCGGGGATGGCGCGCCGCTGGAGCATCGCCTCCACCTTGGGGCCCCACTCGTCCAGGTCGGGGTTCGGGAGCTCGAGCTTGCGCGCGCGGGCCGCGTCGCCGAACCCCTGCTCCACCAGCGAGAGCTCCGGCTCTCCGAGCGCGTAGGGCGCCGCGCGGGTGCCCAAGAGCGCGCCGAGCGCGTAGAGCGCCTGCGCGTCGGCCGGACCGAGCTTGCCCTTGGCCTGCTCGCGGAAGGCGCGGGCCTCCTTCTCGTGGCGCGCGCGCTCCTCCTCGTGCTCCTCGCGCTCCTCGGCGGCGCGCGCCTTCGCGGGGTCTGACTTGCAGGCGAAGAGCGAGGCGGCGGCGAGCGCCACAAGCGCAGTGACCACGCGGGGCAGGGGCAGGGGCACGTTGTCTCTCTTGGGGATGGGCTGGCTGGGGGCTCTACCGGGCGCCGCCGTCTTCGGGCTTGGGCTTGGGCGCGGGCCTGGGGATGCGCTTGACGGGATGGACCCGCTTGCCGGGCTTGCGCATGGCGGCCGGGATCTCTCGCAGCGGCGGAGAGGAGTCGTGCTTCGACTCGCTCACCTCGGGGCCGCGCTGCACGGGGGCGGGCTCCCAGCCGCCGCCGTCGGCCGGCGCTGAGGCGAGCAGCGGGGCGCAGAGGATTCCGACCAAAGGGTGCATGCGCGGAACCGTCTGCTGAACGCTCTCTCCAGTCAAGCCGTGCTCTAGGAACCCGATCCCAGGGCTATTCCGGGTAATCGGTCAGATGACGTATGCGCTGCGAACAGGTCTTGGCCAGCGTCTCCGACCTGCGTAGGGTTTTCGCGCCGCTGGTTTCAGGGGGGCTAAGGCCCTAAACGCAGTTTTTTCGCGAGACCCATCCGGAGACGCCGATGAAGACGCAAGGCCTCACTCGTGTGCACCTCGTCCGCTCGCGCCTTTTCCTCTTTCCGGCAGCGCTCGCCGCTGTCGCCTTGGCCGGCTGCGCCGGCGTGCCCGAGGACGGCGACGCCGCCTCGGACCAGTCGGTGGTCGGCGCCTCGAAGGTCTCGAACGCGGAGCACCATGACTCCTCCGCTCCGCTGCGGCTGATCACCGTGCCTGCGCGCAACCTCACCAACGTCGAGCACGAGGTGAAGCGGATCCCGCGCCACATCAACACCTCGGCCGCCGCTGGCGACGCCGCGGGCAGGGCACAGCGGGCGGTCTCGCTGCTCGCGCCCTCCATCCTCGCGACCTTCGACGGCGTCGGCCAGGGCCTCACCGGACCGAACGGGACGTTCTCGGTCGCCTCGGCCCCTCCGGACACCAACGGCGACATCGGCCCCAACCACTACATCCAGACGGTCAACAGCGACTTCGCCATCTTCAGCAAGACCGGCACCGTGCTCTACGGCCCGGTCCCGCTCAATACGCTCTGGAGCGGCTTCGGCGGCGACTGCCAGATCAACAACGACGGCGACCCCGTGGTCCTCTACGACCCGATCGCCGACCGCTGGATGATCTCCCAGTTCTCGGTGACGGGCGCCAACGGCACCAGCAAGCCCTTCCTCCAGTGCGTGGCCATCTCGCAGACGCCGGACCCCACTGGCGCCTGGTACCGCTACTCGTTCGCGTACACGGGCTTCAACGACTACCCGAAGATGGGCGTCTGGCCCGACGCGTATTACACTACTTTCAACATCTTCAACGCCGCGGGCACGGCCTTCCTCGGCGCGAAGGTCTGCGCCTACGACCGCACCAAGATGCTGACGGGCGCCGCCGCCACCCAGCAGTGCTTCGACACCAGCACCTCCTACGGCGGCATCCTTCCCGCCGACCTCGACGGCGCGCGGCTGCCTCCGGCGGGCGCCCCCAACACCATCGTCGGCCTCGGCGCGACCACGGGCACGCTCGCCACCTGGAAATTCCACGTCGACTGGACCACTCCGGCGAACACCACCTTCACCGGCCCCACCACGCTCACCACCACGGCCTACGCCGAGGCCTGCGGCACCAGCGGCACCTGCGTCCCGCAGTCGGGCGGCGGCTCGCTCGACTCGCTCTCGGACCGAGTGATGTTCCGCCTCGCCTACCGCAACTTCGCCGACGGCCACCAGTCGCTGGTGGTCAACCACTCGATCACCGCGGGCACCTCGGTGGGCGTACGCTGGTACGAGCTGCGCCTCGACGCGTCGAGCAACGCGTCGATCTACCAGCAAGGCACCTACGCGCCCGACGCGAACTACCGCTGGATGGGCTCGATCGCGCAGGACCAGAACGGCAACATGGCGCTCGGCTACTCGGTCTCGTCGAGCTCGCTCAAGCCGTCGATCCGCTACACGGGCCGCCTCGCGGGAGACGCGCTCGGCCAGATGACGCAGGGTGAGGGCACGCTGATCGCGGGCGCCGGCGCCCAGGGCTCGTCGCTCACCCGCTGGGGCGACTACTCGATGATGTCGGTGGACCCGGTGGACGACTGCACGTTCTGGTTCACCTCCGAGTACATCCCGGCCAACGGCACCTTCAACTGGAAGACCCGGATCGGCTCGTTCAAGATGCCGGGGTGCGGCGCGACGGCGACGAACGACTTCAGCATCGGCGCCTCGCCGGCCACCGTCTCGGTCGCGGCGGGCGGCACGGGCACCACCTCCATCTCGACGACGAGCACCGCAGGCACCGCCGAGAGCATCGCGCTCTCGGTCAGCGGCCTGCCCTCGGGCGCCACGGCCGGCTTCAGCGCGACCTCGGTCACCGCGGGCGGCAGCAGCACGCTGACGCTCAACGCGGGCACCGCCGCCGCTGGCACATACGCACTCACCGTCACGGGCACGGCCGCCAGCGCCACCCACTCCACCGCGGTCTCGTTCGTGATCGCCGCCGCGCCCGACTTCAGCATCGCCGTCACCCCCGCGACGGGCACGGTGAGCGCGGGCTCGTCGATCACGTACACGGTCAGCACCACCTCGATCGGCGGCAGTACCCAGAGCATCGCGCTCTCGGTGGGCAGCCTCCCCTCGGGCGTGACCAGCAGCTTCGCGCCTGGCAGCGTAACCGCGGGCTCGGGCTCGACGCTCACGCTCACCGCCTCGAGCGGTGCGGCCCTGGGCTCGGCCGTCTTCACGGTCACGGGCACCGGCGCGAGCACGCACAGCGCCAACGCGACGCTGGTCGTGCAGACCGCGCCCGTGCCCGGCTACACGGTCAACGTCTCGCCGGCGAGCGCGACGGTCGTGCAGGGCGCCTCGGCGACCTTCACCGTCTCGACCGCGGCGATCAACGGCAGCACCCAGAGCATCGCGCTCTCGGTGACCGGCCTGCCCTCGGGCGCGACGGGCTCGTTCAGCTCGGGCAGCGTCACCGCGGGCGGCTCGTCCACGCTGACCATCACCACCACGGCCACCACCACCACGGGCGCGGCGGCGCTGTCGATCACCGGCACCTCAGGCACCACCACCCACTCGGCGCCGGCCACCCTCACGGTCAACGCGCCGAGCACCACGCCCACGCTGACCAGCGGCGTGCCCGTCACGGGCATCGCCGGCGCGGCGGGCTCGCAGCAGTTCTGGGTGATCAACGTGCCCGCGGGCCAGTCCTCGCTCACGGTGACCACCGCGGGCGGCACGGGCGACTCCGACCTCTACGTCAAGTCCGGCGCCAAGCCCACCACCAGCGTCTACGACTGCCGCAGCTTCGGCTCCACCACCGCCGAGACCTGCACCATCACGGCTCCGGCGGCCGGGGCGTACTACATCCTGATCAACGGCTACACGGCCTTCTCGGGAGTGACGCTGACCGGCACCTACTTGGCGGACACCACCACCGTGCTCACCAACGGCGTCGCGGTCACGGGCATCTCGGGCGCGACCGGCTCGCAGCAGTTCTGGAAGCTGGCGGTGCCCGCGGGCCAGGCCAAGGTGGTCTTCGCGATGTCGGGCGGCACGGGCGACGCCGACCTGTACGTGCGCAGCGGCTCGAAGCCGACCACCACCACGTACACCTGCAGGCCCTACCTGACGGGGAACAACGAGACCTGCACCATCACGGCTCCGGCGGCGGGGGACTACTACGTGATGATCCGCGGCTACGCGGCGTACACGGGCGTCACGCTGAAAGGCACGTACCCGTAGCGGGGTAGGGCCGACAGCGCCGCGGATCTTGGCGTAGCTGTACGCGGGCGGGTTCCTCCGGGAGCCCGCCCGTTTCATTTGGGCAGCATCATAAGACCAAAGTCCTGCGTCGCGGTCCAGCCGCTGTCGGGCCGGGCGGAGCCCAAGGAGGGAGTGGTCCGTCCCTGTCCACGCGCACTGGAGCATCCGCGCTCCAATCGGCGGCTTCGCCGGAGCCGACGATGATCGCCCTCACTCTGCCGGGCCTCCCTTCGACGGACGCCACTTCCCTGGCACGGACCGTGCTCTCGAAGCGCGCGCGATCCAACACCAGTCGTCTCCAGGGGTGGAACAGATGGTCTCCAAGCTCGCTGCGCTCTTCGCCGTCGTCCTGCTCTCCGTAAGCCTCGTCGCCTGCGGCGATCCCGAACTCGACCAAGCCGACGACGACCGCATGGCCGAGGACCTGCGCAGCTCCAGCGAGCCCACCGACTGGGTCTCCGCGGCGAAGAAGGTCGCGGCCGAGGCGATCCCCAGCCCGCGCCTGGTGCGCCTCAGCGGCACG
>JAYWAO010000248.1:0-5295 GCA_043782365.1 Deltaproteobacteria bacterium | reverse complement strand
CGGGCTACACCAAGTACAAGGCCAACCTCGAGCGGCTCTTCTCGGGCGGCGTCGAGCTCCCCGACCACCTCAAGGCCGCCGGCGACCAGGGCGGCGAGCCGAGCGCCGGAGTGGAGGCGCGCAAGGCCCTCTTCGCCATCGAGGACGTCAAGGTGTTCAACGCGGCGGCCACCGCCTTCCTCGAGAAGAACCCGATGCCCGACGACCCGCGCATCCTCGACCGGCTGCTCTCGCACCCCGACGAGGACGTGGTGGAGAAGGCCCTCGCCCGCCTCGAGGAGCTCCACAAGGCCGGCGCGCTCAAGGCCCCGCCCGCCCTGCGCCAGCGGCTCTCCTCGGTGGAGATCGACAGCGGCATCCCCTCCGTGCGCCGCCGGGCGGCAGAGCTGCGCAAGGCGATCCGATAACCAACAAATGACTGAATCCCCGAGGGCGTGCTACCGTCAGCCATGGCCAAGAAGCGCCGCCCTCTCCCCCCTTGGGTCGAACACGCAGCCATCGTCCGCAAGAAGCTCAAGGACCGGGGCTTCCGCCCGGCCGACCGCGTGCAGATCTGCGAGACCTGCTCCGAGGGCGCCGAAGAGGCCTGGGGCCTCAAGGGCGGCCAGGGCATGGGCGGCCGCGACATCTGCTACTGCATGGCCTGCGGCCGCTCGCGCTCGTGGAAGAGCAACATCGGCGGCCAGCGCGTGGTCGAGGAGCCCTTCGACCTGCTCGGCTTCCTGGGCATCTACGGGTCGGCAGCCGGCACGTAGCTCCGGGAGCGCGCCCTGCGCTCCTCGTGCGACAGCACGAACGCCCCCTTGCTCCGGTCGTAGCCGTAGGTGGTGACGGTCACGCCGTCCTCGCCCTCAGGCTCGCGGACTCGCAAGACGCCCACCTTCTCGATCTGCACCTCGGCGCGAAAGAGGTCCTTGCGCCCGAAGAGGTCGACCAGCTTGCCCGCGCGGATCGACTTCACCAGCACCTCGGAGGTGCTCCCGGCGCAGTTGGGGCAGGAGAGCTCCACCAGGACGTCGGCCTCGCCGTCGCCGGTGATGTCGCGGGTCTCGACGCGCAGCACCCGCTGCGGGTCGCCGTCCTCCTCCTCGCTGCCGACGGAGCGCTCCCAGAGCGGCTTCCAGCGCTTCTTGCCCGGGCCGCCCTCCATCTTGAAGAGACCCAGATAGCCTCGCTGCGTGGGAAAGGCCGGGCTCGCCTCGCCCATCGCCTCTTGCGCCGGTGTGAGGCTGGTGCCCCAGACCAACGCGTACGGCGCGCCCTCCCAGTCGAGCCGGCGCACCATCCGCGGGCGGTACCCCGCGAACGGCCGCGGCCGCAGCGTCGCCAGCTCTCCCGGCAGCGCGCGCGGCTTGCGCTCGATCACCACCGCGATCGCCCGCGACGGCTGCTGGTAAGGGGCCGCCGCCTCCAGGGTGGCCCGGTGCTCGGGGTCCTCCCACTGCAGCGTGAAGATCTTCTGCTCCTTCTCGCGGCGCAGCTGCTCGAGCGCCGGCGCGCCCCAGGCACGGGTCAGCTGCCACTCCAGCTCGGTGAGGGGCGGGGCGGTGGCGGGGTCGAACACCAGCCGCAGGGCGATCAGCTCGCCGCCGGGCCTGCCCTCGTCCCAGGCGAGGTGGAGCTTCACCAGCTTCTCGTCGTTGGGCGCGAGCGCGCACTCGCCGTAGCCGCTCGGCTGGCCCACGGGCAGGGTGCAGCCGCGCAGCTCGGGCAGCGCGGCGAAAGCGGTGGGCGAGAGGTCGAGGTCGAACCGGCCCAGCTGCTTGACCGGCGGCGGCTTGGGGGGCGCCGCCTGCTGCGGCGTCTGCTGGACCGGGGGCGGCGGAGGCTGCGCCGCGGGTAGGGCCGGGCCGGGCGTGGCCGTGCCCTGGGCTGCCGGCGGGCCGGCGGACGGCGCTGCCTGCTGCGCGCTGGTCGTCGGAGCCTTCTCCGCCGGCGCTCCGGCCGCTTCCTTGGCCCCGGCGGCCGGGTCCTTGGCCGCTGGCACGAGCTTGGTCGTCTTCCGGGCCGGGCGGCCCGAAGGAGCTGCCGGGGCGGGCGCGCGCTCCGCGTAGGCCGCGAGGCCGCAGCAGAGGACCGCGAGCGCAGCGCTGGTGCCGGTCGTTCGCATGCGGGCCGCGAGGTCTCCTGGGAGTGCCAGGCCAAAAAAGGCCAGGGCGGCGACCCCGGGGCCTGCGCCCTGGAACCACCGCCCCGAACTTACCTGATCCCGCCCTCCGCCGCGCTACGCACTGCTGCGCGGCTGCGTCACCGGGCGGGCGCTGCGAGGCTTTGCTACGCCTCGGCGGCGATGGTCACCTTGACCTTGGCGACCACTTCCGGGTGCAGCTTCACGTCCACCGTGTGCGCGCCCAGCTCCTTGAGCGGCTCGGGGAGGTGGATCTGCTTGCGGTCGATCTCGAAGTTCAAGCCGTGCAGCGCCTCGTACACGTCCTTCGACGTGACCGAGCCGAAGAGCTTGTTCTGCTCGCCGACCTTGCGCTTGAACGTGAGCTCGACGGCCGACAGCTTGCCCGCCTGCGCCGTCATGTTCGTCTTGTACTTGGCGGCGCGCGCGAGGATGCCCGTCTTCTCGTGCGCGAGCTGGTTGACGTTCTTGGCCGTCGCCGCCACCGCGAGCTTGCGGGGGAGGAGGTAGTTGCGGCCATAGCCGGGCTTCACTTCGACCAGGTTGCCGGCCTTGCCCAGGTTCTCGAGGTCCTTCGTGAGGATGACCTTCATGGCCGCTCCTTAAGCGTTCTGCATGACGGTGTAGGGGAGCAGCGCCACGTTGCGCGACCGCTTGATGGCGGTGGCAACCTGCCGCTGGTGGAGCGCGCAGTTACCCGAGATGCGGCGGGGAACGATCTTGCCGCGCTCGGTGACGAAGTACTTCAGCTCGCTCGCGTTCTTGTAGTCGATCTTCGCGTTCTTGTCGGCGCAGTACCGGCAGACCTTCCGCCGGCCGAAGCCGCGACCGCCGCGCTCGTCGCCGCCGCCGCGCTCGCCGCGCTCACCGCGGTCACGATCGCCGCCGCCGCTACCACCGGAGCTCCGTCCGCCGCCGCCCCCGCCGTACGCCTTGCTCGGGCCGTCCTTCTTGAAATCGCCTGCCATGTTGTTCTCCGTCGATTCTTCGAAAGGGTTTTACTACTCGGCCTCGGGAACGTCGGCTTCTTCAGCCGCCGGCGCGCGATCTTCAAACGACCGCTCGCGGAACTCGCCGCCGCCGAACTCCTCGCGGGCCGGACGATCCGGCACCTCGGGGTCGCCGGGCAGGGTCTGGTCGGCCTCGACCGCGCGGGCGGAGGGGTCGATGTTCTCGGCCAGCTTCACCGACTGGTACTTCAGCACGTCGTCGGTCATGCGCAGGTTGCGCTCGAACTCGGCCACCTGCTTGGAGTCGCCGAGGTAGTGGAACTGGAGGAAGATCGCGCGCGGGTGCTTCTTCACCTCGAACGCGGTCTTCTTCTTGCCCATGTTGACGACCTTGATCACCTTGCCGCCGTCGCGGTGCACGACGCCGCGGAGGCGCTCGACCACCTTCTCGAGCAGGTCCTGCGCGAGGTCGGGGCGGACGAGGAAGATCGTCTCGTACTCGCGCAGGCGGATGCCCGGCGCGTGGGTGATTGCGGGTGCTGCGGGGGCCGCGGTGGTGCTCGCGGCGGGGGTAGCTTCTGCCATGGTGGACCTCTTGGGAGATGCCGGAGGACACTGCCTCCAGCGAGGTTTTGCCGCTGCTCGGCCGGCCCGGAGTGGGCCTGCTCCGCTTTGGCTGTGGGGTGCTGCCTTGCGGTGCTTCCGACTACTTCGCTTCGGTCTTGCCTGACGCCTTTTCCTGAGCCGCGTCCCTCTCTGCCTTCTGCGTCTTCTTGGCCTGCTTCTCTTGCTGCTTCTGCTGCTTCTCTGGCGTCTGCGGCTTCAGGTTGAACTTGTTCATCGCCTTCTGCGGCCCCTCGGTGAGCGCTGCGCAGGCGGCCTGCGCGGCGAGATCGAGCAGCCCTTGCGGTCCCTGCAGCGCCTCTTCCTCCGCCGGGACGAACTTGCTGAGCACCCAGTCGGCCGGATCCCACGCTTGCGGGGGCCTGCCGATGCCCACCCGGATCCGGGTGAATTCCCCAGTGCCCAGGTGCTGGCGGAGACTCTTCAGGCCGTTGTGGCCTCCGTCTCCGCCGCCGACCTTCACTCCCAGGCGCCCGAACTCGAAGTCGAGCTCGTCGTGGATGACCACCACCGACGAAGGCTCGACCTTCCAGAACCGCGCTGCGGGGCCCACCGCTTCTCCGCTCCCGTTCATGAAGGTCTGCGGGAGGAAGATGGCGATGGGCTGGCCGCTCAAGCGGCCGACGCCGTAACGCGCGCCCCAGCGGTCCTGGTCGAGCGAGGCGCCACATGCGCGGGCGGCTTCGGCAGCCGCCCGAAAGCCCACGTTGTGGCGCGTCCGCTCGTATTTCGAGCCCGGGTTTCCCAGGCCGACCAAGAGCAGCACGAATTACTTCTTGGCGGCCTTGGGCGCGTCCTTGCCGGCGGCCGGAGCGGCCTTGCCACCAGCGGGAGCGGCCTTGCCGTCTGCGGCGGGAGCAGGCTTGCCATCGGCGCCAAGCGCGGCGACCGGAGCAGGCTTGCCATCGGCGCCCACGACCGGGGCGGCCACGACCGCGACCTCCTCCTTCTCGGGGATGGCGACGACCGCGATGGTGGCGTCACCGGCCACCTTGAACTTCACGCCGGCGGGAGCCTTGATGTCGGAGACGTGGAGCGACTCGGCGATGCCGAGCGAGGAGACGTCGACCTCGATCTTCTCGGGGATGTTGCCCGGGAGGCAGAGGACGGCCAGGGTGCGGGCCACCTGCTGGAGGATGCCGCCCTCGGCGGCGCCGATGGGGCGGCCGATGAGGACGACCGGCACCGGCACGGTGACCTCGTGGTCCATCCGGATGTCGAGGAAGTCGGCGTGGAGGATCTGCCCGCCCACCGGATCGCGCTCGAAGGCCTTGAAGAGGACCGTGCGGATGCCGCCGCCCTCGATGTTGAGGGTGATGACGGTGTTGAACTTCTTGGGGGTCGCGATCGCCTTCTTCAGCGCGTCGGGGTCGACGGCCACGTGGACCGGCTTGTCGTGGCTGCTGTAGCAGACGGCCGGGATGAGCCCCTTGAAGCGGAGCTGGCGGGCAGGGCCCTTGCCGCTCTTGGTGCGCAGGGTGGCGGTGAGGGTGCTGGTGTTGGTGTTGGTCTCAGACATCGGTGCGGACTCCTTGGTCTTCGTGGACCACCGCCGCGGCGGGCAACCGCAGCTTGGGGGTGGTGGCCCCGAGT
>JAYWAO010000247.1:0-14632 GCA_043782365.1 Deltaproteobacteria bacterium | reverse complement strand
GCGCCGGCCTTCTCCGCCTCGAACGCGCGCACGTCGCCCTCGATCGAGTCCTGGAAGATGTTGTCGCCCAGGATCACGCACGACTTCTCGTCGCGCGCGAAGTCGCTGCCGAGGCCCAGCGCCTGCGCGATCCCGCCCGCCTCGTCCTGCACCTTGTAGGTGAAGCGGCAGCCAAAGTCCTTGCCGCTGCCGAGCTGGTTGACCACGTCGCCCATGTGCTCGACGCCGGTGACGATGAGGATCTCGTCGATCCCCGCCTCGGTGAGCTTCTTCACCGGGTGGAAGATCATCGGCTCGCGGCCCACCGGCAGCAGGTGCTTGTTGGTGACCTTGGTCAGCGGCATCAGCCGCGAGCCGGTGCCGCCAGCGAGGATGATTCCCTTCATGGGTAGACCCCTTGCCGGACCCGGCCGGCGCGCCCTTATGCCAGAGAAGGTTCACAGCCGCCACTGCACCAAAGCGCGCGCAGTCAGGCCACGGCGCGGGCGGGCCAGAGCACGGCGGCGGCGAGCGCGGCGCAGGCGACGGACGGCACCCCACCGGCCACCCACGGAGGCAGCGCGCCGCCAACCGCCGCCGCGTGCAGCACCACCGTCAGGGCCCAGAGCCCGAGCGAGAGGCCCAGCCCCAGCGCCAGCGCCGCCGAGAGCGGGAGCCCCCGCCCGCCGTTCTTGCGCGTGCGCCGCAGGAGCATCCCGACCGCGGCCAGCGCGGCCGGCACCAAGAGCAGCGGGGCAAAGGCCCGCTCGGCGAGCGTGATCTGGTACTCGCGCACGGGCTGGCCCAGCCGCTCGCGCCGGGCGGTCTGCTCGCGGAGCGCTCGCCACGGAAGCTGGCGCGGGCGCCCGTTGCGCAGCGAGAGCTCGTCGAGCGTGTCGGGGAACGGCTGCACCAAAGCGGCGCTCTCCACCTCCACGATCGGCTCGCGCGCGGGCCCGTCGGCCGGCGCCTGAGGGAGGTCGTGTGCGTAGCGCCGCTCGACCACCTCGGAGAGCAGCCACTCGCCGGGCCGGGTGAACTCCAGCCGCCGCGCATCGAGGCGGCGCACCAGCCGGAACTTCGCGTCCACCTCCAGCACCGAGGCGGGCTCGAAGCCGCCAGCGACGGGCGTGCCGAGCCGGAAGACGCGCCCCTCGCGGCCGCGGACCCAGCTCGATTCGGCGTGCCAGACGGCCCAGTCGCCCCAGCGGTTGAAGCGGGTGGCGGTGATCTCCTCGGCCCGCGCGTCGGCGAAGACCACCACCCGCTCCTGCATCCAGACCAGCGCGCCCCCGAGCAGCGCCGCGAAGAGGGCGATCGGCGCGCAGAGGCGCAGGGGCGAGAGGCCCACCGAGAAGAAGCCGGTCAGCTCGCCGCGCCGCCCGAGCCACGCCACCAGCAAGGCCGCCGCGATGATCAGGGCGGCGGGCGCGAGCTGGTGGCCGACCACCGCCGCCTTGTTGGCGTAGAGCTCCGCCACCGAGGCCCAGGCGCGGCTCCGGTAGAGCGAGCCGCGGTCGGCGAAGTCGATCACCAGATAGAGTAATACGACGCCGCCAAGCGTGGCGCCAAAGAGCCGCGCCAGCTCGCGCAGCAGCATGCGGTCGAGCGTGCCGGGCAGCGCTGGCATCAGCGCTCGAAGGCGCCGACGTCCCGGCGCAGGTGCCGGCCTTCGAAGTCGATCTGGGCGGCGGCGGCGTAGGCGCGCTGCCGGGCGTCATCGATGCCCTCGCCGAGCGCCGCCACCGTCAGGACGCGGCCGCCGTTGGTGAAGAAGAGGCCGTTCTCCTCGCGGGTGCCGGCGTGGAGGACTTGGAGGTCGTCGGACTGCACCACCGAGTCGAGGCCGGTGATCAGGTCGCCCGGCCGCGGCGCCGCGGGATAGCCATGGGCCGCCAGCACCACCGCCACCGAGGCGCGGGGGTCGACGTCGAGCGGGGCCTCCGTGAGCTGGCCCCGGGCACAGGAGAGGAGGACCGGCAGCAGGTCGCCGCGCAGGCGCAACAGCATCGCCTGCGCTTCCGGGTCGCCGAGACGGCAGTTGAACTCCAGGGTGCGGATGCCCGCGGGCGTCAGCATCAGGCCCGCGTAGAGGGCGCCCACGAACGGGCTCCCGCGGCGCGCGAGCTCGGCCACGGTGGGCCGCAGCACCGTCCGCAGCACCTCCTCGACCAGCTCCGGCGTGGCGTCGCGCGGCGGGCTCACCGCGCCCATGCCGCCCGTGTTGGGGCCGCGGCCGCCGTCGAGGAGCTGCTTGTGGTCGCGGGCCGGAGGCAGCACCACCAGGCGCTCGCCGTCGCAGAAGGCGATCACCGAGAGCTCGGGGCCCGTCAGTCGCTCCTCGACGAGGAGCTGGGTGCCCGCGCCGCCGCCGAGCGCCCAGAGCTCATCGACCGCGGCCGCCGCCTCGGAGGGCGTGTCGCAGACCACCACGCCCTTGCCGGCGGCGAGGCCGTCGAGCTTGATCACGCAGGGCGCGAGCGTGCGCGCGAGCGACTTCGCCTGCTCGGGCTCGGTGAACGAGGCCGCCGCCGCGGTGGGCACGCCGGCGGTCTGCATCACGTCCTTGGCGAACGTCTTCGACGCCTCGATGCGGGCAGCCGCGGCGCTCGGGCCGAAGCAGGGGATCCCGGCGTCGGTGAGCCAGTCGGCGAGGCCGCCGGCGAGGGGGACCTCGGGGCCGACCACCACGAGGCCCGGCTCCTCGGCGATGGCGGCGGCGGCGAGGGCGGCGGCGGAGGGCGCGCTGGGGATGCAGCGGACCTCGCGGGCGATGCCCGGGTTGCCCGGGATGCAGACCACCTCGCGCGGCTCGCCGTGGCGGGCGCCGCGGAGGAGGGCGCGCACGAGGGCGTGCTCACGGGCGCCGGAGCCGATGACGACGATCTTGAAGGGGGAGGACATGGGCGGGGGGCAGTGTACACCGGGTGGGAGACTCAACCCGCTTCGACCCCGACCGGGCGCTCCAAGAGCTTCAGGTCCCGCAGGTCGCGGTCCCGCCCGGCGGCACGCTTGGCGCTGATCAAGTCGCCGAGGCCGATCACGCTGACCTGCTGCCCGCTCCACTCCGTCTCGACCCGGCGCGCGAACGCGTCGCGGAACTGGACGCCGGGGATCCTCCGCAAGACGTCGACCCGCACGGGCGGGTTGCCGAAGAAGAGAAACTCATCCGGGCGGAGGGCTTTCGCCTGGTTGACGATGGAGCCCGGGGCGCCAAATCGGGCCAGGGCCCTCGGCGAGCCGCGCGAGGTTCCCGTCATCCTGGTCGCCGACCAGCAAGTCGAGGTCCTTGGTGAAGCGGGGCTCGCTGTGAAACGAGACGGCCCACCCTCCGACGACGAGGTAGTCAACGTTCGAATCGGCCAATGCCCCAAGTAGATCCGTCAAATCGGGGTGCAGGTCCACGCCGCCCTCCCAACACCCAGGCGTCTACGATCGCCTGCCAGATGGCCTCTAGACGGGCTCCGCCAGACGCGGCTTGCCAGAACTCGAGCCCGGCCCGGTCGAGCGCGTCAAAGGAGCCGACGACGCCGCCGTGCAGCTCCCGACGGCGCCGGTCGGCGCGGGCCTGATAGGCGTCATCCATATGCTTGAAAATACCACGGAGCCGCAAGGCGGACCAGCCATCAGCGGAGTCGGCCTGCGTGCCGCTCTGGGGCGGCCCATTGCACCAGCTTGCCAGACAGAAAAGCCGCGGTCAGGCCAAAGCGCCCTTCGCGCCCAGGCCGGGGCCTCCTCAACCAACCCCGCCTCGGGCGGGCTTCGTGTCTCCCCCCGGTCGAGGAGTGGCCGCGGCCTCTACGCCGTCGCAGCGTTGGCCGCGGCAGGCTGGACCCGGCCATCCCTGCTGGCTAGCCGAGCCCCGCGCGAGGTGCCTCGCCTGCGACCACCGTTCCGGGCTCGAGGCAGAGCAGGCGAACCCGGCCGGTCGCGACCGTCTTCCCTTCCGCGTTGGTGATGGTCGCCTCCCAGACCTGCGTGGACCTGCCGCGGGTGATGGGGTGCGCCTCGGCCGCGAGCTTCTCCCCCGCGCGCACCGCGCGGATGAACGAGGTGTGGTTCTCGAGCCCCACCACCGTCTGGCCGCGCGCAGAGGCGAAGACGGCCGCGCCCACCGAGGTGAGCGTCTCGATCACCCCGCAGTGAACCCCGCCGTGGACGATGCCGTAGGCCTGCAGTTGTTGGGGCCCGACCGTCCATTCGGCGCTGACGCCAGAGGCGGTTGCGCGAAGGAAGCGCAGCCCATTGGCGCTGCACCAGCCGTCGAGGTTGGCGTTGAGGATCGGGGCGGCGTCGATCGATTCGCTCATGGCGACCTCTGAGTGGCGCGGAGAGCGGGAGGATCGCACGAGTTGCCGGAGGCGGCCCTGGTGAAGTCCTTTTAGCGACGCGAGCCGGGCCCCTTCAGTGCCGGAAGTGCCGCACCCCGGTGAACACCATCGCGATCCCGTGCGCATCGGCCGCCGCGATGACTTCATTGTCCCGCACCGACCCGCCGGGCTGCGCCACCGCCGTCACCCCCGCCGCAATCGCCGCCTCGAGCCCATCCGGGAACGGGAAGAACGCATCCCCCGCCAGCACCGCGCCCTTGGCCTTCTCCCCCGCGCGGCCCGCCGCGATCCGCACCGAATCAACCCGGTTGGTCTGCCCCATCCCGATGCCCACCGTGACGTCCTCCTTCGCGAAGACGATGGCGTTGCTCTTCACGTGCTTCACCACGCTCCAGGCGAACCCGAGCGCCCTCAGCTCGGCCTCGGTGGGGGCGCGCTTGGTGACCGTCCTCCACGAGGCGACCTCGGCCCCCGCGAGGTCGCGCGACTGCACCAAGAGGCCGCCCGGGATGGTGCGGATCTCGCGCGGCTCCGGGGTCCACGTGTTGCGGTGGTCACCGAGCAGCGGCACCTCGAGCAGCCGCAGCGCCTTCTTGGCGGAGAGCTTCGCCAGCGCCTCGGCCGTGAAGCCGGGCGCGATCACCACCTCGAAGAACGTCTCGGCGATGGCCGCCGCCGTCTCGCCGTCCACCACCTTGGAGAGCGCCGCGATGCCGCCGAACGCCGACACCGGGTCGCCCTCGCGCGCCTTGAGGTAGGCATCCTTGAGGTTCGCCGACCGCGCCACGCCGCACGGGTTGGTGTGCTTGACGATGACGACGGCGGCCAGCCCGTCCGGACCGGCGGCGTGCTCCTTGAGCGCCTCCAGCGCGGCCGAGCCGTCGAGGAGATTATTGTAAGACAGCTCCTTGCCCTGCAGCTGCCTGCCCGAGGTGAGCACGGGCTCCTTCGGCGCGGGCACGGTGGCGAAGACCGCCGCCTTCTGGTGCGGGTTCTCGCCGTAGCGCAGGCCCTGCACCAGCTTGTACTCGCCGAGGGGGGGCGACTCGGCCCAGCCCGAGTGGGCGGAATCACCGGCGTGCGCCTTCGCCTGCTGCTCGGCGAACCAGGCCGCGATCGCCGCGTCGTAGGCCGCCGTGTGCGCGAACGCCTTCGCCTGCAGCCGCGCGCGGGTGGCGGCGTCGAGCTGCACGTGCTCCTTCAGCTCGGCGATGACGATGGGGTAGTCGGCCGGGTCCACCACGACGCCGACGTGGTGCGCGTTCTTCGCCGCCGAGCGCACCATCGAGGGGCCGCCGATGTCGATGTTCTCGACCACCTCGTCGAACGGCAGGCCCTTCGCGACCGCCTGCCGGAACGGGTAGAGGTTGACGACCACGAGGTCGATGGGGAGCACGCCGTTCTGCTCCATCTCGACCAGATCTTGGGGCACGTCGCGCCGCGCGAGGATGCCGCCGTGGATCTTCGGGTGGAGCGTCTTCACCCGGCCGTCCATCATCTCGGGCGCGCCGGTGAACTCGCTCACCTGCCGCACCGGGATGCCCTCCTTGTGCAGGAGGGCGTAGGTGCCGCCTGTGGAGAGCAGCTCGATCTTGAGGTGGGCGAGCTGGCGGGCGAACTCGACCAGGCCGGTCTTGTCGGAGACGGAGAGGAGGGCGCGGGTGACGGTCATGGCGCGGCGTCTACCCTGTCGGGGGCAGGGAGATCAAGTGTCCGATTGACACGGGGAGGACCTCGGCGAGGGTCCCCCCTCCCGGGTCAATGGAGCGAACGCCCTGCGGGCGGGACAGCGCGCGGCAGCTACTCGTCGTCCGGATCGAAGTGCGCGTTCGGCGCCTGCACCGCCGGCCCGTCGTCGGCGAGCACCCGCAGCTTGACGAGGCCCCGCGTCTCCAACTGCCGCACGCGCTCGCGGGTGAGGTTCATGATCGTCCCCACCTCCTCGAGCGTGATGCCGGCCTTGTCGGCGACGTCGAGCGCGCAGGTGTGCTCGACCTCCCACAGCTCCTTGTCGGGGAAGTTCATCTTCACCGACCCGGTGCGCGGGTTGACGTCGACATAGAGGTTGTACTTGCAGGAGACGTACGGGCAGGGCCGCTCGCTCCCCTCGCAGTCGGAGCGGGTCTTGGGCCGGTTCGCGTCGAGCTCGGCCATCAGCAGCTTGAGCTCGGGGTCGAGGCCGCCGGCCGCGCTCTGCTGGCGGAACTGCCGCGCCATCTCCTTGCGCGACATGGTGCGGGCCCGCTGCCGCGGCTCGCTTGAATCGGGCTCGCCCGCGGCGGGACCAGCAGGCTGCTCGGTGCGCTTCGGCTCGCTCATCGCCTTACCCCTCTCCCGGCTCTTCACGGGCGGTGACGGCTTGGACGGTGCGTTCAATAGACTTCACGAACTGCTCGGCCTGGTGGCGGCTCTCGGTGAGCAGCCGCTCCAGCTCGCGCTTTCTCGACGGCTTCAAGTCGGGCTTGGTCCCCACGCTCTTGTCGAGCGCGGCGAAGAGCTCGTCGAGCGACCGCTCGACCCCGTCGAGCTGCCCGCGGAAGTAGACGAACGAGCCGCGGATGTCCTCGAGGGTCATCCCCTCATCCATCAGCGACTTGATCAGGTGGATGCGGCGCACGGCAGCCGTGGGATAGAGCCCGCGCGACCCCTTGTGTTTGCCCTTCTCGCCGACCCGGCGCGAGCGCGGCAAGAGGCCCAGCTGCACGTACTTGCGGAAAGTAGCCTGCGCGAGCTTCACGCCGCGGGGCGCGAAGAAGTCGACGATCTGTCCCGCGGAGAGCCCCTGAGGGAACTCCTCCTCCAGCCGGTCGAACTCGTCGATCTCCCGCTGGGCCATTCCCACCTCGCGCTCGCCTTCTTGGGACCTGCGCCATGCCCCGCCGCGACACCGAATGCCGTCGCGTCAGTGTGGTCACGCTAGTATCGTATCTTGAATGGAGTGTCAAGCGGCGTGGGCGCGAAGAAGGGCGGCGATGTCGATCTTCTTCATGCCCATCATCGCCTGCATGGCGCGACCGGCCTTGGCGGGGTCGGGGTCGCCGAGCAGCTTGCCGAGCGTGGCGGGGATGATCTGCCAGGAGAGGCCGTAGCGGTCCTTCAGCCAGCCGCATCTTCTGCGGCATGGAGGGCTCCGGAGGTGCTCGATCAATCGGCGCGAAAGATCGGCGGCGGCTTGACGCCGCGCAGGGGCGGCGAGGTCATGCCCCAGAAGCCGAAGATCAACATCCCCGTCGTCGGGAACCAGACGATCAGCTCCGGGTACATCCGCAGGAAGCCGAGCAGGTAGCCCCAGGCGACGCCGCCGTAGATGAAGACCGTCACCGCCCTCGACGGGAGCCGCTGCAGCTTGGGGATCCGCAGGTTCGAGACCATCAGCAGCGCGCCCGCGAGCATCGCCGGGGGAAACAGGGTCCAGGCCCAGGCGCCGATGCGCAGATCGCCCAGGACCATCCGCTCGCCGAAGGCGGCCGAAGGGAAGATGCCCAGCGCCGGGTCGCCGTACTTGAGCATCACCAGGAACCAGAGCGCGAAGATTCCTGCGGAGGCAGTGGTCGGCACGCCGAAGAAGAGGCCCTTGGCCCGGCTGTCACCGTCGGTGACGATGACGTTGAAGCGGGCGAGCCGGAAGACGGCCCCGAGCGTCCAGGCGCAGGAGCAGCAGACCAGCGCCAGGTAGCCCAGGCCGCTGGCGAACGGGAGCGCAGGCGCGGCGCTGAGCGTGCAGACCAGCAGGAAGGGCGGGGCCACACCGAAGGCCACGCAGTCGGCGAACGAGTCGACCTGCACGCCGAAGTCGCTGGTGGCGCGCAGCCGCCGGGCGACCGTGCCGTCGAGCTTGTCGGTGAGCACCGCCCAGGCGATCAGCCAGCCGGCGTCGCGGAGGCGGCCTTGGTGCGCGGCCACCAGCGAGAGCAGGCCGCAGACGAGGCCGAACGCCGTGACGGCGTTGGGCGCGAGGTAACGGAAGAACCGGTTGGGCGCAGAGGTCATCGGGGGTGCGATCTCGGGGGAGGAGGCAAGGAACTTAGCAGACGGGACGCCCGTCGGGGGCGCTGCCGTGCGGCGCGGGGAGGCTCACTCAGTCAGGTCCACCTGCACGCGCTCGGTGACCGCCTCCTTGACGACCACGTCGGCGGCCCGCCACCGCTCGAGCCTGACGCTCCCGACCCGCAGCGCGTGCTTGCCCACCGCGAGCTGCAGGCGCACGGGAGCGTTTCCCCGCAGCTGGCCGTCGACGTAGACCTCGCCGCCTTCGGGACTGGAGGTGACCACCAGCATCCCGCGCGGCGCCTGCAGGCCGCGCAGCGCCGAGGCGTCGGGCAGGTGCAGCCCGCTCGCCTCGGCGAAGAGCGCGAGCGGCAGACCCACCGCCACCAGGATCAGCGCGCCCGCGACGAGCCGCAGCGACGTCGGCAGCGGCGGCGGCGCGACCGAGGCGAACAGCTCGCGCGGCGGCAGGCCCGGGGTCGGGACGGGGCTCGGATCGGAGCGCTTGCGCAGCTCGGGGTCGCTGCGCGGGCGCAGGCCCGGATCGGTCTGGAAGCGCAGCTGGAAGGTCTTGGCGCCGGCGGCCCGCGCCGGCTGGCTCGCGCTCGCGGCGCCTCCGGGGCTGGTGCCCGCAGGCGTGAACAACTCTGCGCAGGCTGCGTCGAGCCACTCCGCGAGCAGCCCCGACGGATCTGGCGGCGGCGGGCACACCGCCGACAGCGCGGCGGCGAGCTCGGCCCCGGACTGGTAGCGGTCCTCGGGCTCCGGCGCGGTGGCCTTGTCGAGCACCGCGCGCAGCTCGTGGGAGCAGCCCACGTCGGCCGCCTCGGCGATCAGGCGCCCGAGCGCGAAGAGGTCGGCGGAGGGTCCGAGCGGGCGCCCCGCGGCCTGCTCGGGCGCCATGTAGCCGCGCTTGCCCTTGGGGGCCGCGCCAGGGACGGTGACCTCGGAGTTGCCGATCGCCCGCGCCACGCCGAAGTCGGCGAGCTTCACCCGGCCGTCGCGGGTCAGCAGCACGTTGTCCGGCGACACGTCGCGGTGGATCAATTTGAGCGGCAGGCCCGCCTCGTCGGTGGCCTCGTGGGCGGCTTGCAGCGCGCGCGCGACCTCCGCGCCCACCCAGGCGGCGAGCGATTCGGGGAGCAAGAGGCGGCTGCGCCAGGCCTGCCGCAGGGCCGTGCGCAGGCTGGGCCCGTCGATGTACTCGAGCACCAGGACGGGGCCTTCGGGGCCCACGACGTAGTCCACCGGCGCGACGATGCCCGGGTGGAAGAGCAGGCCCAGCACCCGCGCCTCGTCGGCGAGCATCGAGATCAGCCGGTCGTCGCCCGCCTTCTCGGCAGGGATGAACTTGACCACCACCTTGCGACGGAACGTCCCCGCGCCCTCCAGCACCGCGAGCCAGACCTCGCCCATGCCGCCAGCGCCGAGTCGTTCGACCAGCAGGTAGCGACCGCCGATCCGTTCACCGGCCTTCGGTTCGAGCACGCCCGGACAATAACAGAACCGCCGCCCGGCGCTGCCGTCACTTGTCGGAGGTGGGAGGTGGAAATCTTGGGCCCCGCCCGTTGACACGTCCCTCTCGATACTTACTGTTCGCCCGCAGTGAAGAACCGGCCTCGTGAGACGTGGCGGTCACGCGCAGTTCAATGGAGAACCAGTCATGAAGAAGACCATCGGCATCGACCTCGGCACCACCAACTCCGTGGTCGCGGTCATGGAAGGGCGCGACCCCAAGGTCATCGAGAACGAGGAGGGCAGCCGCATCACCCCCTCGGTCGTCGGCTTCACCAAGGACGGCGAGATCCTCGTCGGCCAGGTCGCCCGGCGCCAGTCGATCACCAACCCCGAGAACACCGTCTACTCGGTGAAGCGGTTCATGGGCCGAAAGTTCGAGGAGACCGCCGACGAGCGCAAGCGGGTCCCCTACAAGGTCGTCAAGGCCGACAACGGCGACGCCGCCGTGGAGGTCTACGGCAAGCGCTACTCGCCGCCCGAGGTCTCGGCGAAGATCCTGCAGAAGCTCAAGCGGGCCGCCGAGAACTACCTGGGCGACACCGTCACCGACGCGGTGATCACCGTCCCAGCCTACTTCAACGACGCCCAGCGCCAGGCCACCAAGGACGCGGGCAAGATCGCGGGCCTCGAGGTCAAGCGCATCGTCAACGAGCCCACCGCGGCCGCGCTCGCCTACGGCCTCGACAAGAAGAAGGACGAAGTGATCGCCGTGTTCGATTATGGCGGCGGCACTTTTGACATCTCGATCCTCGAGGTCGGCGAGAACGTGGTCGAAGTCATCGCCACCAACGGCGACACCCACCTCGGCGGCGACGACCTCGACCAGCGCGTGATGGAGTGGCTGATCACCGAGTTCAAGGCCGAGTCGGGCCTCGACGTCTCGAAGGACAAGATGGTCCTCCAGCGCCTCAAGGAGGCCGCCGAGAAGGCCAAGATCGAGCTCTCCAGCACGCTGGAGACCGAGATCAACCTGCCCTTCCTCACCGCCGACGCGACCGGCCCCAAGCACCTCGTCAAGAAGCTCTCGCGCGCCCGCTTCGAGGCGATGTGCGACGACCTCTTCCAGCGCGCGATGGAGCCCACCAAGAAGTGCCTCGCCGACTCGAAGAAGACGGCGAAGGAGATCGACGAGGTGGTCCTGGTGGGCGGCTCGACGCGCACGCCGAAGATCCAGCAGATCGTCAAGGACTTCTTCGGCAAGGAGCCCAACCGCTCCGTCAACCCCGACGAGGTGGTGGCGATCGGCGCCGCGGTGCAGGCCGGCGTGCTCACCGGCGAGGTCAAGGACATCCTCCTCCTCGACGTCACCCCGCTCTCGCTCTCGATCGAGACGCTGGGCGGCGTGGCCACGCCGATGATCACCCGCAACACCACCATCCCCACCCGCAAGAGCGAGACGTTCTCGACCGCCTCCGACGGCCAGCCCAGCGTGGAAGTGCACGTGATGCAGGGCGAGCGTCCGATGGCGCGCGACAACAAGTCGCTCGGCAAGTTCCACCTCGACGGCATCCCGCCCGCGCCGCGCGGCGTCCCGCAGATCGAGGTTACCTTCGACATCGACGCGAACGGCATCCTCCACGTGACCGCGAAGGACCGCGCCTCGGGCAAGGAGAGCAAGATCCGCATCGAGTCGGGTTCGGGCCTCTCCAAGGACGACATCGAGAAGGCAGTGAAGGAGGCCGCGGCGCACGAGGCCGAGGACAAGACCCGCAAGGAGGAGATCGAGACGCGCAACAAGGCCGACTCGCTCGCCTACCAGGTGGAGAAGTCGCTCAAGGACCTCGGCGACAAGGTCCCGGCGGCCACCAAGACGGACCTCGAGGAGAAAATCAAGGCCGTGCGCGAGGCCCTCGCGGCCACCGACGAGGCGAAGCTGAAGGCCGCAACCGAGGCGCTCCACGACGCCTCCTACAAGATGGCCGAGGAGGCCTACAAGGCTACCGGCGCTGCGCCGGGCGGACCGGAGGCTGGCGGCCCTGGCGCTGCGGGCCCGGCGGCCGGTCCGGCCGCGGAGAAGCCGAAGGACCCGAACGTGGTGGACGCGGAGTTCGAGGAGCAGAAGTAACACTCTTCTAGCCTCCGGGGAGCACGGCGCGGCGAGCGTCTCTCGAAAGGGAGGCCCTCGCCGCGACCGCTTCGGGTCGGTCGGCCGGCACAGGGCGGCCCCTGAGCCGTTTCCCGCTCCTGGGCTCCTCCATTCCCGGGTTCCTCGTAGGGAGTTGTCGGCAGTTGTCGCGTCGCCCCTCAAGGACACGCCCCCTCAAGGCAGTGGCCCCCGCCCCCTGGTCGTGAAAGAGTACACGTCATGGGACAGAAGCTAGTCCTCCCCGTGCGCTTCACCGCCCAGGGAGAGGCCGTCCAGACCACCACCCGGGAGCTCGACGTCACCGGCGCGTTCATCCGCTGCGTCGACGCGCCGCCCGTCGGTGCCGAGGTCCTGCTCCAGCTCCAGCTCCCCGGCGACGAGCCCGCGCTGGTCGGCGCGCGCGTCGAGAGCCGCTCCACCGATCCGGGCGAGGCGGGCTTCTTCGGGAAGTTCATCGAGCCCGACGGCGCCTTCACCTTCCGCGTCCGGCAGGCGCTCGGCGGCAAGAAGGCCTCGCCTGCTTCGGTTGACAGCGCCAGCGACGCCGGCATCGGCCGCAACCGGCGCACCAACACCCGCTACCTCGACAAGCTGGTGGTCAAGCTGGGCGGGCGCGGGATGGTCCCGGGGGTCTTCGCGCTCGACCTCAGCTCCACGGGCCTCTTCGTGCTGATGCCCAACCCGCCCGAGATCGACACCGTCATGCAGCTCGAGCTCGAGCTCCCCGACGGCAGGCCGGCGGCCGAGGTGCTTGGCCTCGTGGTCCGGCGGATCACGCCGCAGGACGGCGCGAAGATTGGCAAGGTGCCCGGCGCGGGCCTCGTCTTCGTGGGCGGCGGCGACGACTTCCGCAAGCGGTACGACGCCTACGTGAAGACGCTGATGAAGTCTGCCAATAAGTAACACTCTTGTCGGTCGGGGGGCGAATGGTGACCAGGAAGCCGATGGTCAAGGCTCCGCGCGCAAAGGGTCCGAACGCCAAGGCGACCAGGGCGGTGGCGACCAGGGCGGTGGCGCCGGGCGGAAGCGCGGAAGACCCCGCGGCGCGGCTCGAGGGCTTCATCGACAAGTTCCTGCCCGCGCGCGCCGCCGAGATCCGCTTCGCCCGCCGCTGGATGAAGCGCCGCTTCCCCACGGCGCACGAGCTCGTCTACGACAACTACAACTTCTTCGTCATCGGGTTCGCCCCCAGCGAGCGGACCTCGGAGGCGGTCTTCTCGCTCGCCTGCCACGCCAAGCGGGTGGCGCTCTGCTTCCTCTGGGGGGCGAGGCTCCCCAAGCAGCTCGATCCGCGGGCCCTGCTGCAGGGCGAAGGCAACCAGGTGCGCTCGGTGCCGCTGGTCCCGATCGCGGCGCTCGAGACGCCCCCGCTGCAGGCGCTGATCACCGCCGCCGCCGCGCACGCTCAGGTGCCCTTCCCCGCCATCGGCAAGAGCAAGCTGATCATCAAGTCGGTGTCGGCGAAGCAGCGGCCGCGCAGGCCCTGAGGCGCTCGCTCAGGGCGCGGGCCATTCAGTCGCGCCTGTCCGGAGCAGCCGGACCCTGGTTCCCCAGGAGCCAGATCCCCGAGAAGATCGCCGCCAGCGCCTCGGGCGGCGGCAGGTCGACTTGGCCGAGCAGCCCGCCCTTGGTGGCGATCCGGCTCACCAGCACGGGCAGCATGCCCAGGCCCATCAGCGTCACCAGCTGCGCCAAGGGCGGCAGGTCGTCGCGCAGCGCACCGGCGGCGAGGCCGTCTCCGAGGAAGCGCGCCAGGTGCGGCAGGTGGCCCGCGAGGAAGAGGTTCGCCACCCGCTGCACGCGCTCAGAGGAGGTCAGCACCTCGCGCAGGAGCAGGCCCACCACCGCGAACTCCTCGTCGGTGAGCCGCCAGAGCCGCGCATAGAGCCGCTGCAGGCGGGGCTCGAACGCCTCGCCCTCGGCGCGCGGCGCGATGGCATCGAGCGCGCCCTCGAGCAGGCGCGCGTACACCTGCTCGACCACGGCGACGAAGAGGTCGTCCTTTGTCGGGAAATAGTAATACACCATGCCGATGGTGGTGCCGGCCTCCCTGGCGATCGCGCGCAGCGAAGCCCCGTCCACTCCCTGGGCGAGAAACCGCTCCCGGGCGGCGCGGACGAGGCGCTCTTTGAGGCCTGTGCGGGGGCGGGCCACGGGCGTCGCTGCCCCTACGCCAGCTTCTTGCGGAAGCGCAGCGAGGCGAGCACCACCAGCGCCAGCAGGATCGCCGCCAGCCAGACCAGCTCGGCGGCGACGTCCTGGAAGCCGCTCCCCTTGAGGACGATGCCGCGGACGATCCGGTTGAAGTGCGTCAGCGGCAACAGCTGCGAGAGCCACTGCGCCGCGCGCGGCATCCCTTCGAAGGGGAACATGAAGCCCGAGAGGAGGATGTTGGGCAGCAGGAAGAAGAAGCTCATCTGCATCGCCTGCTGCTGGGTCTTCGCGATGGTGCTGAAGACGAGCCCGAGCGAGAGGTTGGCGGCGATGAAGACGAAGGCGAGCGCGTAGAGCAGCAGGAGCGAGCCGACGAACGGCACGCCGAAGACCACCCGGCCGAGCATCAGGATCAGCGAGATCTGCACGTAGCCGATCAGCACATAGGGCAGGATCTTGCCCGCGATCAGCTCGGCGGGCTTGAGCGGCGAGACGATCAGCTGCTCGAGGGTGCCGCGCTCACGCTCGCGCACCAGGGCCATGGCGGTGAGCATCACCATGGTGAGGGTGAGGATGA
>JAYWAO010000246.1:0-14646 GCA_043782365.1 Deltaproteobacteria bacterium | reverse complement strand
AGAAGCGGCTCTCGGGCGACGAGAAGGCCGGCGCCGACATCGTCTTCCGCGCCGTCGAGGAGCCGCTGCGCCGCATCGTCGGCAACGCGGGCCTCGAGGGCAGCATCGTCCTGATGAAGGTCGCCGAGGGGACGGGCGCGTTCGGCTTCAACGCCCGCACCGACGTCTACGAGGACCTGGTGGTGGCCGGCGTGATCGACCCCACCAAGGTGGCGCGCTCGGCGCTGCAGAACGCCGCCAGCGTGGCCTCGCTGCTGCTCACCACCGAGGCGATGATCGCCGAGAAGCCGAAGAAGAAGGCGAAGGCCTCGGCGGGCGGCGGCGGTGGCGGTGGAATGGGCGGCATGGGCGGGATGGGCGGCATGGGTGGAATGGGCGGCATGGACTACGGCGGCGGCGACGACATGGACTACTGAGGAATCCGCCGAGCGAGAAAGACACCAAGGGAGTCTCCCGCTGCGGTGGGGGGCTCCCTTCGTACGTCTGGGACCGGACCCTCCCTTGTCGCTGTCTGGTCAATCGACACCTCGGCGTCACGCGCGCGGGCAGCCCGTGTAGAGAAAGCCGACAGCGCCGGAAAAGTGCGTCACATCTTGCGGGGTCCTCGGTCGCGCCCGGTTGGCCCGGAAGATGCTCACAACCTCGGAACTGTATCCGCACCACCCGAGGTTCCGATGCTCTCGACCCGCGCTGTCCTCACCGTCGCTGCCTGCGCCATCGGCGCCATCGCGTTGCCCTCGGCTGCCGGCGACCAGCTCAAGTATGCCCTCGAGGACGATCAGGTCTTCGTCGGCTACCAGGTCGCGGTGGGCAAGAAGCAGGTCAGCGGCGTTTCGCACGCGCTGGCGGGCTCGGTGGCCACGTCGCCCGACGGCACGCAGGTGCGGCTGCGGGTCCCGGTCGCCTCGTTCAGCACGGGCTTCACGCCGGCCGACGTGGCGGTGCGTTCGGCGCTCGAAGCCGACAAGTTCCCCGCCATCGAGTTCGAGGGCCGCGCGCCCGCGACCTCCAGCGACGACGCGACGCACCCGTTCGAGGGCCTGGTCCGCCTGCACGGCGTGGAGCGGCCGCTCTCGGTGCCCGTCAAGGTCGTCCGCGATGGCAAGCTCGCCTTCGTGCACCTCTCCTTCACCCTGCAGCTCTCGGCGTTCGGGGTGAGCCGGCCCTCGATCGCTGGCGCGCAGCTCGCCGATCAAGTCGAGGTGCAGGTGACCACGCGGCTGCACTCGGTGCCCGCGGGGACGCAGCTGGCGGCGTTCTAGAGCGCCGCAGCGGCCTCCGAAGGCTGGTCCGAGGCGCCACCGCGACCCTCCGGACATGGTAGCTTGCGAGCGTGCTGCCAGCCGGAGCGAAGCCTGATTCCGTGGTTTCCGTGCGGGTCCTCGTCATCGACGACGAGAAGAACATCCGCACCACGCTGCGGGCATTTCTCGAGGCGCTCGGCTGCACCGTGGCCGAGGCGCAGAGCAGCGAGAGCGCGCTCGAGCAGCTCCGGCGCAGCCCCGCGGACCTCGCCTTCCTCGACCTGCGGCTCGGCCAGGAGAGCGGGCTCGATCTGATCCCGCGGCTGCTCGAGGAGCGGCCCGCGCTGGAGCTGGTCTTCATCACCGCGTACGCGACCTTCGAGACCGCGGTGGAGGCCATCCGGCGCGGCGCAAAAGATTACTTACCGAAGCCGTTCACGCCCGCGCAGATCCAGACCGCGGTCGAGCGGCACCGCGGGCGCAGGGTGCTCGAGACCCGCCTCAGCGACCTCCAAGAACAGGTCGCCGCGGCGGTACCCGAGGTCGAGCTGCAGACCGCGGCGCCGGCCATGCAGGCGGCCATCGACGTCGTCACCCGCGCCGCCGCCCACGACGTCTCGGTGCTCCTGCGCGGCGAGAGCGGGACCGGCAAGGGCGTGCTCGCGCGGCTCCTCCATGGGCTCTCTCCGCGGCGTGCGCGGCCGTTCGTCACCGTCAACTGCCCCACGCTCACCGAGGAGCTGCTCGCGAGCGAGCTGTTCGGCCACGCGCGCGGCGCCTTCACGGGCGCGGTGCGCGACCAGCCGGGCAGGGTGGAGGCGGCCGAGGGCGGCACGCTCTTTCTCGACGAGGTGGGCGAGCTGACCCCGTCGCTGCAGGCGCGCCTGCTCCGGTTCCTGCAAGAAAAGGCCTTCGAGCGTGTCGGCGAGAACCGCACCCGCATCGCCGACGTGCGGATGGTGGCCGCCACCAACCGCGACCTCGACGCCGAGGTGAAGGCCGGCCGCTTCCGAGAGGATCTGCTCTTCCGGCTCAACGTCATCGAGGTGGTGGTGCCGCCGCTGCGGGAGCGCACCGCCGATCTCCTGCGGCTCGCGCGGGCGCTCCTTGCGTTCGTGGGGCGCAGCGCCGGGAGGCCGGGCTGCGAGCTCTCCAAGGAAGCCGAGGCCGCGCTGCTCGCGCACCCCTGGCCGGGCAACGTCCGCGAGCTGCGCAACGCGCTCGAGCGGGCGGTGATCCTCGCGCCGGGGCCGCTGATCGGGCCGGAGTCGCTGCCCGGTCGCATCGCCGCGCGCACGGGGCCCACGCTCGGCGGCGACTGGACGGTCGAGCAGATCGAGCGCGAGCACATCCTCCGCGTGCTGGAGCGCTGCGCCACGCAGGACGAGGCGGCCAAGGTGCTCGGGCTCGACGCGTCTACGCTCTGGCGGAAGCGGAAGAAGTTCGGGCAGGCGTAGATCTCTTGTCACGTCGAGCCGGAGGGCTGGTCATTCACCCAGGGGTCGCTGGAGAGGTCAGGAGGGTCCATTGACCAGGCTGCGCACCGAGGTCGTCGTCTGCATGCCCGGGCTGGTTGTGCCCGTCACACCAGCGGCGCGCGCGGGCGGCACAGCGCCGGGCAACGCAGTCGCACCGCCATGACGGTCAGCGGGTCGGGGTGGGCGTCGTGGATCTGGGCCGCCAGCGCCACCAAGGCCGCGTCACCAGCGCGTCGGCCCTCGCGTCAGGCCACGGGCAGGGTGAACCAGAAGGTCGCGCCCTCGCCAGGCACGCTATCGACGCCGATCTCGCCGCCGTGCGCCCGCACCACCTCGCGGGCGATGTAGAGCCCCAGGCCGACACCACCCTTGGCTCCTGGGACCCGGAAGAACTTCTCGAAGACGCGCGCTTGGTGCTCGCGCGCGAGCCCGGGGCCCGAGTCGGTTACGGAAAAGCGGACCTGCACTCCCGCCCGCTCCGCGCGGAGGACCACCGTGCTGCCTTGCGGCGCGTGCTTGAGCGCGTTGGAGATGAAGTTGCCGAGCACGAGGTCGACCCGCTCCGGGTCCGCGAGCACCGGAGGGAGCGGTGCGCCCGGCGGCTCGGGGGCCACCGCCACCTGCACGCCCGCGCGCAGCGCCTCCTCCCGCCGGGGCTCGAGCGAAGCGAGCAGCAGGCTCCGCGCCGGCTGCGCAGAAGGGATCACGTCTGCCTTGCCGGCCTGCAGCCGTGAGAGGTCGAGCAGGTCGTCGACGATCGCCTGCAGCCGCTCGCAGTCGGTGCGGCCGGCCCTGAGCATCTCCTCCTGCTTGGGCGTGAGCGGGCCGACGAGACCCTCGAGGCAGAGGTGGATCGCCATGCGCAGCGAGGTGAGCGGCGTGCGGAACTCGTGGGCGACGGTGGCGACGAGGTCGTTCTTCAGCTCGTCGAAGCGCATCAGGCGAGTCACGTCCTGCAGCACCACGCTGACGCCGACGACGCCGGAGTCCTCGGACTGCACCGGCGTCGCCCGCGGCAGGAGCCAGTGGGCGCCGTCGGGCGCATCGAGCCGCACCGACTCCTCGAACCCGCGCGGGACGTAGGGCCCCTTCCCCGAGAGCACGTGGGCCCGTACCCGCTCGAGCAGGGCGCGGATGGCGGGGTCCACCGGCGCGAGCGGATCGCCGGCGGCGGGGCCCGAGCCGATCCGCAAGAGATGGACGGCTGCCTCGTTGACGTTGCTGACGCCGCCGCCCACCGCCAGGACGATCACCGGATCGGGCAAGCTGTCGATGGCGGCCTGCGAGGCCTGCTGCGCCGCGATCAGGTCGCCCAGCGAGGAGCGGCGGTAGCCCTCGAGGCGCTGCGCCATCAGGTCGAACTCGCGGGCGAGCGCGGCGATCTCGTCGCCGCCACGCTCTCCGCCCGCCATCGCCGCGCGCGCGGAGAGGTCCCCTTCTCCCAGCCGGCGGACCGCCTGCGAGAGTCGGGCGAGCGGTCGCAGGGCCTGCCGGGTGAGCAGGGCCGAGGCGAGCGCGCCCGCCACCAGCGCGAGCAGCGTCGCGACGGCGGTGAGCACCACGTTGCGGGCCGCGGCCCTGCGGGCCTCCTCGCTCTTGCGGACCATCGCGTCCTGGTTGAGGTCGAGCACCCGGTCGGCGGCGGCCTTCACCTCGAGGAAGGCGGGCTCCAGGGTGGTGAAGTAGGCCGCGGAGCGCTCGGCCGGCGGGAGGGCGAGGTAGCGCTGCGCATGCGCCTGGTAGCTGGTCCAGCGCTGGCGGAGCACGCGCGTCTCGTCGTGCTCGCCCGGCTCGGTGATGTTCGACTCCTGCACGCGCAGCTCCGCCTCGAAGCGCGCGCGGCCAGGCCCCTCCTGCTGCTCCGCCTTGTCGTCGCGGCCGAGCGCCCGGAAGGTGGCCGCGCCGTCCAGGCGCTCGATCGCGTCCTTCATCCGCTGCGCGGCCAGCACGCTGCGGTAGTTGTCGCGGAGGATCCGATCGGAGAGCTCGCCCATCTCGGTGTTGAGCTGGATGGCGGCGCCGCCGAGCAGCGCCATCACCAGGCCGAGGGGGAGCAGCGAGAAGAGCAGCCGGGTGCGCAGCTTCATGGGTCGCTCCCGCGCGAGGCCGCCGGGTCTTCGAGCGAGATCACGTGGAGATCGAGGCCGCTCGAATCGCGCAGCAGTCGGCCCAGCGGCGAGAGCCCGAGCCAGAGCTTCCACAAAGGCTGCTTGCTGCGGCCGACCAGCACGTCGCTCACGCCGTGCTCCCGCGCGAACTGGAGCAGGGCGGGCACCGGCTCACGCGACTTCAGGCGCACGATCTCGGCGCCCAGCTCGCGGGCCTTCTCGAGGTTGGCGAGCAGGTGGCGCTGCGCTCCCGAGTCGATCCGGTCGGGCGCCTCGTCCGGCGTCTCGACGTAGACCACGTACCAGTCGGTGTTGAGCCGGCCGGCCATCCGCGAGCCGCGGCGCAGCAGCGCGGAGGCATGCGGCGGGTTGGAGGAGAGGCAGACCATCACCTTGCCGCTGGCGGCCGTGCGCTCGCCGCGCTTCGCCTGCCCGGCCGCGACCGCGCTCTGGTCGAGGCTCTCGGCCACCTCGCGCAGCGCCAGCTCGCGCAGGATGGTCAGGTTCTCCTCCTTGAAGAAGTTGCCGAGCGCCGAGTCGATCTTCTCCTGCGCGTAGATCTTCCCCGCGCGCAGCCGCTCGGTGAGGTCCTCGACGGCGAGGTCGAGGTTGACCACCTGGTCGGCGCGCTTGAGGAACGAGTCGGGCACCGTCTCGCGCACCAGCACCCCGGTCTGCCGCTCGATCAGCCCGCCGAGCGAATCGAGGTGCTGCACGTTGAGCGCGCCGATCACGTTGATGCCCGCGTCGAGGAGCGCGAGGACATCTTGCCAGCGCTTGCGGTTGATCGAGCCTGGGAGGTTGGTGTGCGGGACCTCGTCGACCACCGCGATGGCAGGCTTGCGGGCGAGCACCGCCGCCAGGTCCAGCTCGGTGGCGGTGACGCCGCGGTAGTCGATCGAGCGCCGCGGGACCAGCTCGAGCCCCGACACCAGCGCCTCGGTCTCCGGGCGGCCGTGGGTCTCGACGAAGGCGATCACCACGTCGACGCCCCGACGCGCGAGCGCGTGGGCCTCCTCGAGCATGCGGTAGGTCTTCCCCACGCCGGCGGCGAAGCCCACGTAGAGCTTCAGCCGCCCGCCGCGCGAGCGCTGGACGAGCTCGAGGAAGTCCTCTGCGCGGGAGCGGCCGGTCATGGCGTCATTCTGACGCTATGGCGCCGCCGCAGGAAGCGGACTCTGCGGGCCGGTGGCCGGCGCAGCAGGGGCAGCAGGGGCAGCAGGGGCCGCGCCCGGCGCTGGCGGAGCTGCCGGTGCAACGACCGGCGCCGCTGGGAGGGTCGGCCGCCCGACCTGCCGATCGAGCGCCAGGTTGAGGAGCAGGACGTTGACGCGCGCCTCGCCGAGGAAGCCGAGGTCGCGCCCCTCTTTGTTCTGCTCGATCAGCGCGCGCAGCCGGTCGGGCACCATCCCGCGCGCCTTCGCCACGCGGGGCACCTGCCAGAGCGCCGCCGCCGGCGAGAGGTGCGGGTCGAGGCCGCTACCCGACTGGGTGACCAGCTCGGCCGGCACCGTGGCCGGGGCCTCCGGGTTCTCTTCACGCATGCGCCTGAGATCGGCCTCCACCCGCTCGCGCAGCTTCTTGCTGGTGGGGCCGAGGTTCGAGCCGCCAGAGCTGCTGGCGTCATAGCCGGCGTCCCCGGCCGCCGACGGGCGTGGCTGGAAGTACGCCGGGGCGGAGAACTTCTGCGCGAGCAGCTCGCTGCCGATCGGCTGGGCCCCCTCGTGCAGGAGGCTACCGGAGGCGCGGCCTGGGAGCGCCAGCTGCGCAAGGCCGGTGACCGCGAGCGGGTAGGCGAGGCCGGTGAGCACGAGGGTGACGAAGGTGGTGCGGAGGGCGGGGAACAGCTGTGCGCGGATCATGGCGTGTCCTATGGAGACTGGCTAGACGAGCCCGACGGCGGCGAGGCAGAGGTCGATCAGCTTGATCCCAACGAAGGGTGCGAGCACGCCGCCGACTCCGTAGACGAGCAGCGAGCGGCGCAGCAGGGCGGCGGCGCCGAGCGGGCGGTACTTCACCCCGCGCAGCGCCAGCGGGATCAGCGCGACGATGATCAGCGCGTTGAAGATGGTCGCCGAGAGCACCGCGCTCCACGGCGAGGCGAGGTGCATCACGTCGAGCGGGCGCAGCTGCGGGAAGGCGCCGAGGAACATCGCCGGCAGGATGGCGAAGTACTTCGCCACGTCGTTGGCGATGGAGAACGTCGTCAGCGCGCCGCGGGTCATCAGGAGCTGCTTTCCCACTTCGACCACCTCGAGCAGCTTGGTGGGGTCGGAGTCGAGGTCGACCATGTTGCCGGCCTCCTTGGCTGCCTGCGTGCCGGTGTTCATCGCCACGCCGACGTCGGCCTGGGCGAGCGCTGGTGCGTCGTTGGTGCCGTCGCCGGTCATCGCCACCAGCTTGCCCTTGGCCTGCTCGGTCTTGATCAGCTGCATCTTCGTCTCGGGCGTGGCCTCGGCGAGGTAGTCGTCCACGCCGGCCTCCGCGGCGATCGCCTTCGCCGTGCGCGGGTTGTCGCCGGTGATCATCACGGTGCGGATGCCCATCGCGCGGAAGCGGGAGAAGCGCTCCTTGATGCCGCTCTTGACCACGTCCTTCAGGTGGATGAGGCCGAGCGCGCGGGCGCCGTCCGAGACCGCGAGCGGCGTGCCGCCCTGGTCGCCGATCCTGCCCGCCGCCTCTTCGAGGTCGGCCGGCAGCTTGCCTCCGAGGCTGGCGACATGGCGGCCGACGGCGTCCACTGCGCCTTTGCGCAGCTGGCGGCCCGCGAGGTCGAGGCCGCTCATGCGCGTCTGCGCGGTGAACGGGACCACGACCGCCCCGGCGGGCGCGCCGGTCGCGGGGGCCTTGGAGCCCCCGGAGGCCAGCGTCACCACGCTGCGACCCTCGGGCGTCTCGTCACCGAGGCTGGCGAGGCGCGCGGCCTCGGCGAGGTCCTCCAGCCGCACGCCGGGCGCGGGCAGGAACGCGACCGCGACCCGATTTCCCAGTGTGATGGTGCCGGTCTTGTCGAGCAGCAGCGTGTCGACGTCGCCCGCCGCCTCGACCGCACGGCCGCTCATCGCCAGCACGTTCTTCCGCAGGAGGCGGTCCATGCCGGCGATGCCGATGGCCGAAAGGAGCCCGCCGATGGTGGTGGGGATCAGGCAGACGAGGAGCGCCACCAGCGCGCAGAGCGAGAGGTGCATGCCCGAATAGAGGGCGAGCGGTAAGAGTGTTACACACGCAAAGAGGAAGACGAGCGTCAGGCCCACCAGGAGGATGTGCAGCGCGATCTCGTTCGGGGTCTTCTGGCGCGCGGCGCCTTCCACCAGCGCGATCATCTTGTCGAGGAAGGTCTCGCCGGGGTTGGCGGTGATCTTGATCACCAGCCTGTCGGAGAGCACCCGCGTGCCGCCGGTGACGGCGCTGCGGTCGCCGCCGCTCTCCCGGATCACCGGCGCAGACTCGCCGGTGATCGCAGATTCGTCTACCGAAGCGACGCCCCAGATCGCCTCGCCGTCGCCTGGGATCAGCTGGCCGGCGTCCACCACCACCAGGTCGCCCTTGCGCAGGCGCGCCGACGGCACCGCTTCCTCGTAGGCTGCCGGGATGATGTCGTCGGGGAGCGGCCACGAAGGGATCTTGCGGGCGAAGGTGTCGACCTGCATCCGCTTGAGCGCGGAGGCCTGCGCCTTGCCGCGCCCCTCCGCCACCGCCTCGGCGAAGTTGGCGAAGAGCACGGTGAACCAGAGCCAGAGCGTGATGGCGAGCGTGAACCAAGCAGGCGCCATGCCGGCCGGGTGCAGCAGCACGTCGCGCAGCCAGAGGGCGGTGGTGAAGAGCGCGCCCACCCACACCACCAGCATCACCGGGTTCTTGGCGACCAGGTGCGGCGAGAGCTTCTTGAAGCTGTCCAGCAGCGCGGGCCGCAGGATGCTGCCGTCGAACATCGGTGCTGCCTTGGTGGCGGTCATGTTCAGAACACCTGTCCCGCGTTGGCGAGGAAGTGCTCGGCGATCGGGCCGAGCGTGAGGGCGGGCAGGAAGGTCAGCGCGCCGACGATGAGGATGACGGAGACGAGCAGGCCGCCGAAGAGCAGGCCCGAGGTGGGGAAGGTGCCCGGGCCGGGCGCGACGACCTTCTTCCCCACCATCGAGCCCGCGAGCGCGAGGGTGGGATCACCATCAGGAAGCGGCCGCCCAGCATGGCGAGGCCGAGGGTGGTGTTCCAGAACGGCGTGTTGGCGTTGAGCCCGGCGAAGGCCGAGCCGTTGTTCCCGGTGGCGCTGCTGAAGGCGTAGAGGATCTCGGAGAGGCCGTGCGGGCCGGCGTTCCCCAGCGAGCCGAGCGCGCCCGCGTTGACCGCGGCCAGCGCCGAGAAGCCGAGGATGAGGATCGGGCCGGTGAGGAGGTAGAGCATCGCCAGCTTCATCTCGCGGGCCTCGACCTTCTTGCCGAGGTACTCGGGCGTGCGGCCCACCATCAGGCCGGCGATGAAGACCGCCAGCAGCACGAGGATGAGCATCGCGTAGAGCCCCGAGCCGACGCCGCCGAAGACCAGCTCGCCGAGCTGCATGTTGATCATCGGCCACATCCCGCCGAGCGCGTTGAAGCTGTCGTGCGTCCCGTTGACCGCGCCGCAGGAGGCGTCGGTCGTCACGGTGGCGAAGAGCGCCGACGCGGCGATCCCGAACCGCACCTCCTTGCCCTCGAGGTTGCCCTGCGCTTGGTCGACCGCGAGTCCCTGCAGGGCTGCGTTCGGGGAGGCCTCGGAGGCGTACGTCAGCGCGGCGCCGGCGAGGAAGAGCGCCGCCATCGCGCCGAAGATCACCCAGCCCTGGGCCTGCTTCCTGGCCATCTTTCCGTAGGTCCAGGTGAGGCCCGCGGGGAGCAAGAAGATGAGCAGCATCTGCAAGAGATTCGATAACGGCGTGGGGTTCTCGAACGGGTGGGCGCTGTTGGCGTTGAAGAAGCCGCCGCCGTTGATGCCGAGCAGCTTGATCGCCTCTTGGGATGCGACCGGGCCGCGGGCGATCAGCTGCTTGGCGCCCTCGAGCGTGGTCACCTCGAAGGAGGGCGCGAAGGTCTGCACGCAGCCCATCGCCACCATCACCAGCGCGACGACGATCGACGCCGGCAAGAGGACGTGGACGAGGCAGCGGATCTGGTCCACCCAGAAGTTGCCGAGGGTCCTCGCTCCCTCAGGACCGGCCTTGCGGGTGAGCCCGCGCGCGATGGCGAGCGCTGCCCCCATACCCGTGGCTGCCGAGGTGAAGTTGTGCCAGGTGAGGGCGGCCATCTGCGAGAGGTTGCTCATCGTGAATTCGCCGCCGTACGACTGCCAGTTGGTGTTGGAGACGAAGCTGGCGGTGGTGTTGAACGAGAGGTCGGGGCCCACCGCGCCGAAGTGCTGCGGGTTGAGCGGAAGCAGGTGCTGCAGGCGGAGCAGGCCGTAGGTGACGAGCGTACCGGCGGCGCTGAAGAGGAGCAGCGCGGTCGCGTACTCCTGCCAGGTCTGCTCCTTGTCAGGAGAGACGCCGCAGAGCCGGTACAGCAGCCGCTCGAGGGGCGCGAAGGGTCGCGGCGGCGTCCCCTCGAAGACCCGGAAGAGGTACGCGCCGGCGGGCCTCGTGAGCGCCACCACGAGCGCGAGGAAGACGAGGATCTGGATCCAGCCGTTGAGGGTCATGGCAGGCGGCTCAGAACTTCTCTGCGCGGAGCAGGGCGAAGACGAGATAGACGGTCAGGCCCGCCGCGAGGGCGGCGCCGGCCAGGAGGTCGAGGGACATGGGCGGCCCCTAGAGGCGCGCGCAGGCGCGCACGAAGAGCAGGGCGGCGGCGAAGAAGAGGACGATGGCGGAGGCGTAGAGCAGGTCGGGCACGGCGACTCCAGCGCGGCAAGGTCGCCGCAGGGTTCGGCCGGAGCGGAGTGCAGACGGCGTGCCCCGGGTTCGGGCCTGGCGCCGTCCCTCGTGTTGGCGCGGTGATCTCAACAGGCCGGCAACCAGCTCCGTCCGCAGGGGTTGCAGCGCGCACGGCGCGGCGGTGACCGGGTTGCATCCTGCACGGCAGCGCGTCCGGGACCGCGCTACACTCCCAGCCCATGACCGAGGTCCAGCTCGAGCTCCACCGGATCCGCTGTCCCTGCTGCGCCGGAGAGCTGGTGCTCCGGGTGACGGCCGAGGAGAAGGCCGGCGCGGTCCACCTCGCCCTCGACACCGCGTGCGCGAGCTGCGGCACCTCGCCGTGGAGCGAGTCCGACGAGCGCTTGATGGTCTTCCGGCCGGGCTCCCCGATCGGCGTGACGCTCTCGGATGCCGCCGCCGACTACACCGCGGTGATCGCCGCCGCGCAGGGCAGGGTGGACGCGCTGCTGCACAAGGTGGGCGACCTCGAGCGCGACCTCGAGCACGCGCGCCGCAGCGTCAACCGCGCCAGCGCCGACGAGCGCCGCCGCAAGCAGGAGCTGGAAGGAGAGCTCCGCTCGGAGATCTCGCGGCTGGAGGGCTCGCTCGCCGAGGCTCGCGCCGAGGTGCGCCGGGCCGACGAGGCCACCCACGGCGTGATCACGCCGGGCAAGCGCGCGATCGAAATGGAGTAATGCTCTGCCGCGTCGATTCCCCCGGAGCGCACTGGCCCCGAGGGAATCGGCTACCGGATTACCAGACCTGGCAGCGCTCCACCGGGGCCATCTTGCTCCCCGCCTTGCACGCGAACGCGGCCGCGAACTCCGGCGAGTTCGACACCGAGCCGTTCACCCGGAACCGGGAGTTCGAGTGAGGGTCGGTCTGCGCCTGCAGCTTGAGCATCTCGGGCCGGAAGTTCGAGCACCAGCTCTGCCCGAAGGCGAGGAAGAACTGCTGGTCCTCGGTGAGCGCGCCCTGCAGCACCGGCGCCTTGTCCTTGCGCAGCTCCTGGTAAGCGAGGAAGGCCATCTTCAGGCCGCCGTTGTCGGCGATGTTCTCGCCGAGCGTCAGCTCGCCGTTGATGTGCTGGGCGGGCGTCAGCTTGCCGTCGACGTCCTGCGCGGGCAGCACCTCATAGGACGAATACTGCTTCGCCACGCAGGCGGCCTTCTTGGTGTAGGCCTCGCCCGACCCCTTGGTCCACCAGTCCTTGAGGTTGCCGTCGCCGTCGAACTGGCGGCCTTCGTCGTCGAAGCCGTGGGTCAGCTCGTGGCCCACCACCATGCCGATGCCGCCGTAGTTGGCGGCGCCGAAGCTCTCCGCCGAGAAGAACGGGGGCTGCAGGATGGCCGCCGGGAAGGTCATGTCGTTCATGGTGGGGTTGTACTGGGCGTTGACCAGCGTGGGCGGCATCTGGTGCTCGGTGCGGTCGACCGGCTTGCCGATCTTCGCCAGCTCCCGCAGCGAGGCGAACCGCTGGCCGGCCTTCTGGTTCTTCAGCAGCGACCCGGAGCCCACCTCGAGAGAAGTGTAGTCACGCCAGGAGTCGGTGTAGCCGATCTTGTTGGCCATCTTGTGGACCTTTTCCTTGGCCTTCTCCTTGGTGGCCTCGTCCATCCACGGGAGCGTGGCGAGGTTCGCCTCGAACGCCGCCTCGACGCGCTGGACCATGTCGAGCGCCATCGGCTTGCTCAGCTTGCCGAACGCGCGCGAGACGTAGGAGCGGCCCACCGCCTCGGAGAGCGCGCCGAGCGTCATGTTCACGCAGCGCTTCCAGCGGGGCTGCTGCTCCTTCTGGCCGGTGATCTTCGAGGTGAAGGCGAACGCCTCGTCGACGAACGCCTTTCCCAGCGTGGCCGTCGCGCCCGAGAGCACGTGCCAGCGCAGGTAGGTCTTGAGGTCCGCGAGCTTCGCCTTCGGGCCGACCAGGACGTCGACCGCCTTGAAGAAGTCGGGTGTGACGACGTTGATCGCCTGCAGGCCGGGGGTGCCGAGGCCCGCGAAGTAGACGTCCCAACTGAACGAAGGCGCGAGCGCCACGAGGCCCTTGCGGTCGATGCGGTGGTAGACCTTGTACGGGTCGCGGCGCTCGACCTTGTCCATCGCCGCCTGCGCCAGCGCGGTCTCGATGCGCAGCACGGTCTTCGAGTCGGCCTTCGCCTGCTTCTCGGCGACGCCGAGGTGCACCAGCTGGTTCACCACCAGCTGCTCGTAGGCCTCGAGGATCGCCTTGCGGTCGGCCTTCAAGTAGAAGTCGCGGTCGGGCAGGCCCATCCCGCCCTGGTCGGCGATGCCGATCACCTGCGTCGCGTCCTTCGAGTCCTGGTCGGCGCCGAAGTTGAACAGCGCGCTCGAGCCCTCGAGGTGCAGCTGCGCGATCAGCCCCGCGGCCGCCTTCTGGTCCTCGAGCCCATCGACCTTCTTCAGCTCCTCTTTCAGGGTCGCGAGCGAGGCCGTCTCGGCCTTCTGCTCGTCGGAGCAGGTGGCGTAGAAGTCGCCGATCTTCTTCGCCCACGGGTTGTCGCTGTCGCCCTTGCCGGCGGCCGCGTCGTCGAGGATCTGGCGCACCAGCTTCTCGTTGCGCTCGGCGATGACGCTGAAGCTGCGGGTCCAGGCGGCCTTGTCGCCCGGGATCGGGGTGTTCTTCATCCAGCTGCCGCAGGCGTACTGGTAGAAGTCCTCGCAGGCGTCGGCGGTCTTGTCGAGCGCGGCTTCGTCGACGGCCGGCGGGCCTTTCCACAGCTCAGCGACCGCGTTCTGCGCGGTGCCCGTGGCGGCGGTCGCAGCAGCGCCCGCGGCGGCGACGGCGGTGCCCTTCAGGTCCTTGCCCTCGGCCTGCGCGGTGGCGCCGGCGGCCGCGCCTGCCTGGGCGGCCTTGCCCGCGGTGTCGGTGATGGTCTTCTCGCCGGTGGCGCAGGCGAAGGTGAGAGACAGCCCGGCGAGGCCGGTGAGCAGCAGACGGCGAGACATGAACGCTCCTGGTGTTGAAGTGTGACGTCTTCTGGGTGACGACCGATGACAGGGACTCAGACGGGTTGTTGCAAGGCCTCGCGGACGGCGGCGCGCACCTCGGCCGGCACGAACGGCTTCTCCAGCCGGCGGTTCGGCACCCTCTCCAAGAAGGAGGTGGCCGCGTCGGTGAAGGCCCCGCCAGTCATGAAGATCACCCTGCGTCCGAGGGCGGGCTGGGTGTGGCCCAGCCACTCGAAGAGGTCCATCCCGGTGCCGTCGGGCATCATCAGGTCGGAGAGGATGACGTCGATGGCCGGCGCCTGCCCGAGGCGGACGCGCGCCTGCGCGACGCTCGACGCCACCTCCACCTCGTGCTCGCCGCTGAGCATCCGCACCAGCGAGCGCGCCACCAGCGCCTCGTCATCGACCACCAGCAGTCGCCCGCGCCCAGAGGTCGCAGGCGGCGACGGCGGGAGCGGCTTCACCTCGACCCCGGGCGCCGCAGCGGTGACAGCGGGCTTGGGGAGCGGCGCCGGGAGGGGCGCCTGCCCCTGCGGCGAGGCCGGCAGCGCGCGCGAGTGGAGCATCGCGCTGACCGACGGTGGCGTGCTCCTTGGCAGGGGCGTCGAGACGAGCGGCGTCGGGCGCCCGGGCGGCGGCGTGAGCACCGGGCTGGCCGGCGGCGTCCGCATTCCCAGCGGGATCGCGCTCGCGCTGCCGGGCGCCGGGCTCATCCCCCTCGAGAGCGGCTCGAGCGGCAGCCGCACCCGCACCCGCGTCCCCAGGCCAGGCGAGCTCTCCACGGCGATCTGCCCTCCCGCCGCGGCCACCAGCCGGTGACAGACGGCGAGGCCCAACCCCGCGCCCGAGCCCACGGGCTTGGTGGTGAAGAAGGGGTCGAAGATGCGGCTCAGGTGCTCCGGCGCCACGCCAGCGCCAGTGTCGCGCACCTCCACCTCGACCGCGCCGGCAGGGCC
>JAYWAO010000245.1:0-14656 GCA_043782365.1 Deltaproteobacteria bacterium | reverse complement strand
CGAGCGACGTCTGCCTGGTGATGCTCAAGGACGCCCCGCTCTTCCGCGCGGTGATCCCCTCGAAGATCTTCGAGTGCATGGGCGCGGGCCGGGCCATCCTCTCCACCGTGCAGGGCGAATCGCGGCGCATCCTAGAGGCGGCGGGGGCCGGGCTCTTCTCGCCGCCCGAGGACGCGCCGGCGCTCGCGGCCGCGCTGGAGGCGCTCGCGCGCGCTCCGGGCAGGCTTGTGGCGATGGGGCTCTCCGGGCGGGCGCACGTCGAGAAATACTATTCGCGTCCGGCGCTGGCGCGGCGCTACCTGGAGGAGGTCCTCGAGCCGCTGGTGGCGATGGGGCGGTAGGCGGCCTCTTTCGCGCGCTCCCCCCGGGGTCGCGGTACTCTCGGGGCTCGATGCGCTCGGCCGCCTTCTCCTTCCTGCTCTCGCTCGTCTGCGCCGCGGCGCTGACGCCGGTCCTGCGCGCGCTCGCCTTCAAGCGCGGCTGGCTCGACCACGGCCTGGAGGCCCGCAAGATCCACGGCCGGCCCATCCCGCGGCTGGGGGGCGTGGCGATCGTGCTGGGCTTCTTCGCGCCGCTCCTGGGCCTGCTCGTCTACCCGACCAGCATGGCGGAGAAGTTCTACGCGGAGCCGCTGCGGGCGGGCGCGCTGCTCATGGGCGGGATCGTCATCGCGCTCCTCGGCCTCTTCGACGACGTGCGCGGCGCGGGCGCCGGGCTCAAGCTCACCGTGCAGCTCTTGGTGGGGTGCGGTCTGTGGGCCTGCGGGCTGCGCGTCGAACACCTGGGCGTCACCGGGTTCGGCGTGGTGCAGCTCGGGCTCTTCTCGCTGCCGGTGACCATCTTCTGGATCGCCGGGGTGATCAACGCGATGAACCTGATCGACGGCCTCGACGGGCTCGCCGGCGGCGTCGCCTTCTTCGCGCTGGCGGCCAGCTTCCTGGTGGCCTTCGTGCGCGGCGACGCCACCATGGCGCTGCTCTCGGCGGCGCTGGCGGGGAGCGTGCTCGGGTTCCTCGTCTACAACTTCAACCCCGCGTCGATCTTCATGGGCGACACCGGCTCGATGTTCCTCGGCTACGTGCTGGCCGCGGGCTCGGTGCAGACCTACCAGAAGGCCTCCACCACCGTGGCCATCCTGGTGCCGCTGGTGGCGCTGGCGCTGCCCCTCACCGACACGCTGCTGGCGATCGGCCGGCGCGCCGCCTCTGGCCGGCCCATCTTCTCCGCCGACCGCGAGCACATCCACCACCGCCTGCTGGCGCTCGGCCTGACGCAGCGGCAGGCGGTGCTGGTGCTTTACGGCGCCTCGGGCGTGCTGGGCGCGTCGGCGCTGCTGCTCTCGTTCTCCAACTCCTGGCAGACGGCGCTGACGCTCACCGTGCTGGCGGCGCTGGGGGTGGTCGGGCTTCGTCGCCTTTACTTCGTCGGCCGCGAGGGGGAGGCGGCGCCGGAGCCCTCCGGACCGAGCCCGCGGCAGGCGGCCCGTGCGCTCGCGCCCGCGCTGCAGGCGGCCAACGGAGTGGAGGCGCTCGCCGCGGCGCTCTCGCCGCTGCTCGGCCCGCTGGGCGCCGACCGGCTCTCCCTGCTGCTGCCGGGCCGGGCGCCGCTGCTCGCCGAACGGCCCGGCGCAGCAGGCGCAGCGGCGACGCTGCGGGAGCGCTTTGCGCTCGGGGACGACGGCACCCTCGGTGCGCTGGAGGCGTCGTTCCACTTGCCGCCGGGCCGCGCCGCGCTCGACCAAGAGCGGCGGGTGGCGCTCGAGGTGGTCAGCGATCTGCTCTCGACCGCGCTCGGGCGGCTCGCCGGGCCAGGGCGCCTCGGCGCAGGGGACGCCCGTGACCAGGAGTGACCAGATGCTTCGCGTCAACGTCGGCTGCGGCGCCTCCCCCACGGCTGGCTGGGTGAACCTCGACTCTTCGCCGACCGTCCTGCTGGGCGCGCTGCCGCTCGTGCCCGGCGCGCTCGCGAGGCTCGGTCTGCTCGGGCAGGAGCAGGTGCGCTTTGCCCGCTCGTCCCGGCAGAGCGGCGTGCGCTACGGCGTCGCCACCCGCCTTCCCTTCGCAGACGGCGCGGTCGAGGTGCTCTATAGCTCGCACATGTTCGAGCACCTGCCGCTGCCCGACGCGGCCCGGTTCCTCGCGGAGGCCCGGCGCGTGCTCGCGCCCGGAGGGACCTTGCGGCTGGTGGTGCCCGACCTGCGCCTGCTCGCCCGCGGCTACCTGGAGTCGGGCGACGCCGACCGCTTCATGGAGGCGACCAACCTCGCCGCAGCGCCGGCGCCGCGCCTGCTCTCCAAGGTCGCGCGCCTCGTCCTCGGCGGACACCAGCACGCCTGGATGTACGACGCGGCCTCGCTCTGCGCCCGCGTCACCGCGGCGGGTTTTTCCGACGCCGCTGCGGTGCCGGCGGGACAGACGCGCATCGAGGGTCCGGCCCCGCTCGACCTGCGCGAGCGCGCGGACGAGAGCATCTACGTCGAAGCGACGCAGCCGTAGTTGAGTCTGACACCAAGCGCCTGCGTCCACGCCCTGCAAACCGGCTAGAGTGCGGCCATGTGCGGCCTCGCTGGACTCCTCCGTCTCGACGGCGCCCCAGCCGATCGCGCGCTGCTCGAGCGGATGAGCGCGCGGCTCGCCCACCGCGGCCCCGACGGCGCCGGCCTGCTCTGCCAGGGCCCGCTCGGCCTCGCGCACAGGCGGCTCTCGATCATCGACCTCGCCACCGGCGACCAGCCGATGCTCCGCGAGGACCTCGGCCGCGCCATCGTCTTCAACGGCGAGATCTACAACTACCTGGAGCTGCGCGCGGAGCTGCTCGCGAGCGGCCACGCCTTCCGGACCACCAGCGACACCGAGGTGCTCTTGGTGGCCCACGCCGCCTGGGGAGACGCCTTCCTCTCGCGGCTGCGCGGGATGTTCGCCTTCGCGCTCTGGGAGACCGGCCGCGAGCGGCTGCTGCTCGCGCGCGACCCGCTCGGGAAGAAGCCGCTGCACCTCTTGGTGAAGCCCGGGAAGCTGGTCGCCTTCGCCTCCGAAGCCAAGGCGCTGCTCGAGCTGCCCGAGGTCTCGCGCCGCATCGAGCCCGCCGCCATCGCCGCCTTCTTGCAGCTGCTCTACGTGCCGGAGCAGCAACAGCTCTTCGCCGACATCGAGCGGCTGCAGCCCGGCGAGTGGCTGGCGGTCGAGCGCGGCGAGGTCCGGCGCGGGCGCTACACCGCCGACACCGCGCCGGGACCGCTTCCCCAAGACCTGTCGTACGAGGAGGCGTGCGCGCGGGTGGACGCGGCGCTGCGGCGCGCGGTCGAGCTGCGGCTGCGCTCCGACGTGCCGCTCGGCGTCTTCCTCTCGGGCGGCATCGACTCGACGCTGGTGGCGCTCGCGGCGGCGATGCTGGTGCCGGGGCGGCTGAAGACCTTCACGGTCTGGTTCGAGGGCACCCACGACCAGACCGACGAGCGGCCCTACGCGCGCCGCGTCTCGGAGGCGATCCTCTCCGACCACACCGAGCTGCGGGTGGAGCTCGACGCGCCCGCGCTCGCCGCCGAGGTGGGGCGCCACTTCGACGAGCCCTTTGGCGACTCGTCGGCGGTGCCGATGCTGGCGATGTCGCGGGAGACCCGCAAGGCGGTCAAGGTGGTCCTCGCGGGCGACGGCGGCGACGAGATCTTCGGCGGGTATGGCACCTACCTGCGCCAGCTCGAAGGCGCGAACGGCCAGGCCGCCACCGGCGCACAACCGGCCTCGCGGTCGGGGCTGCGCATGCTGGCGGGCCGGGGAGTGTCGCTCGCCCGCGGGGCCGCGCGGGGCCTGCCCGGGCCGCTCGCCGCCGGGATCGCGCGGCTGGTGCGGCCGCTGCGCCGCCGGCTCGACTCGCTCGAAGGCCAGCTTCCCGGGACCCCGGCCGAGCGCCACTTGGGCTTCCAGCTGGCGTCGTCCTCCCGGCCCGTCGCGCAGCTGCTAGCGCCCCTGCTCGGCGCGCGCCCGTCGTCGCTCGCGCACCTGCTCGCCGGGCTGCCCGCCGACGCCTCGCCCGCGCGCACGGCGATGCGTCTCGACCGGCAGCTCTACCTGCCCGGCGACATCCTCAAGAAGGTCGACCTCTCCTCGATGCGCTACGGGCTGGAGGTCCGCGCGCCGCTGCTCGACGACGACCTGATCGCGCTCGCCGACGCGCTCCCCGCGCCCTTCCTGGTGGACCGCCTCGCCGGCTTCACCGAGGAGCGGTGGGGCAAGCGCATCTTGAAGGCGCTCGCCGCGCGCTCGCTGGGAGAGTCGTTCGCCTACCGTCCCAAGCAGGGCTTCGGCGCGCCGCTGGCCGACTGGCTGCGCGACCCGCGCTTCGAGCAGCTGGCCCGCGACGGGTTCCTCAGCCCGAGCTCGCCGATCAAGCCCTGGTTCGCGCCCCGCCTGCTCGAGCGGTCGTTCCGCGGCTTCCAGAGCGGCAAGCGGTGGCTCGCCCAAGAGGTCTGGAACCTGATCGTGCTCGACGCCTGGGCCCGCGAAGCGAAGCCCGTGCTCTAGCCCTGCTCCAGCCCATGCCCGACACCAACTCGAAAGCGACCTGGCCGACCAAGAGCAGCGAGCCCGCGGACCGCCGCCGCCAGGAGCCCGAGTGGCTCTGCGCCGGGTTCGCCGCCACGCGCGCAAACCTCAAGGGCAAGCGCGTGCTCGACGTCGAGTGCGGGCCCGGCTACGTGAGCTTCCTTCTGGGCAAGGCGGGCGCCGCGCAGGTCATCGGGGTGACCGACTCCGCCGCCGCGCTCGCCTGGGCCAACGCCCGCTTCGCAGGAGGCGCGGCGCGCTTCCGGGAGGGGCCGTGCAGCTCGCTGCCCCTCGCCTCGGGCGACGTCGACCTCGCCGTCTCGCTGGAGACGCTGGAGCGGCAGCGCGATGCCCCGGGCTTCATCGCCGAGCTCTACCGGGTGCTGGCGCCGGGCGGCCAGCTGGTGCTCTCGACGCCCCTCACCCGCGGCCCGCAGCGGCTGCACCCGCAAGACCCGCTGCACGTGCGCGAGTACGACGACGTGGAGCTGGCGGCGCTGCTCTCGCCCCGCTTCTCGATCGCCGAGCGGCTAGGCCTCTTTCGCGCGCCCGGCTCACTGCGCGCGCGGCCAACCGGGGTGCGGGTGGCGGTCGATCGCACGGTGGGCTCGGTGATGACGAAGCTGCTGGGGACCAGGATCGCTGGCGTGCTCGCGGGGCCTGCGCCAGCGCCGCGCGGGCGGCTCTCGGCAGAGGGCTGGGAAGAAGCTCCCTACCAGCTGGTGCTCTGCCGGCGCGTCGGCTGAGAGATCGCTCTTCCAACGCCCCAGATCGCACCGAATCCGGCTCGATCTGGACCGCTCGTCGAGCGCTTCCAGAGTGACAGCGGGCTGGCACGCGGGCTGCTTTGGGTGCCCGGCATGGTGCGCGAGCGTCTGGTCGAAGAGGGGCCGCAGGCCCTGTCAACGGTAGAGCTGCTCACCGTGTTGGTGGAGAGCGCGGGCCGCCGTGCGCGCGCGCCGGAGCTGGCGGCGCGGCTGCTCGCGAGCGGACTCGGCGGGCTGCGCCGGGCGCGGCTGCCCGCGCTGCTCTCCACCCCGGGCCTCGGCGAGGCGCAGGCGTGCCGGGTGCTGGCCGCGCTCGAGCTGGGCCGGCGCGCCGCCCACGCGCTGCCCGCGGACCGCAAGCGGCTGCTCCACCCGGGCGCCATCGGCGAGCGGCTCTGGGTGCGGCTCGCCCACCTCGCGCACGAGGAGTTCTGGGTCCTGCTGCTCAACGCCCGCTGCGAGGAGCTGCGGGCGCAGCGGATCAGCTCGGGCGGGCTCACCCACTGCTCGGTGCTGCCGCGGGAAGCGCTCGCCCCGGTCGTCCTGCACGGCGCGCCGCTCTGCGCCTTCGCCCACAACCACCCTTCGGGAGACCCGACGCCGTCGCCCGATGACCTGCGCCTGCAGCTGCTGCTCGACGAGGGCGCGCGCGCGCTGGGCCTGACAGTGGTCGATCACCTGGTGCTCGCCGACGGCGGGATCCACAGCGCGCGCGCCGGGCTGCTCCCGCCGCCGCCACCGCCGCCGGCGTCAGACGACGGGTAATCAAGGTGGCGCTCGCCAGCGATCACCACTCTCTCGTGCAATTCGTGTCGGCACTGATTTCCCCATACTCACCATCTATCACCCCTGGAATCACTCCATGCATCCCTCCCCACCCGCCGATCAGCCCGCCGTCGCGCCCGCACCGCTGCTGCCCGCGCTCCCGGTGCCCGGCTCCCCTGCGCTCCACGCTTCGCTGCGCGCTGAGTTCGGCTTCACCAGATTCCGGCCGGGGCAGGAGCTGATCATCTCGTCGGTGCTCTCGGGCACGCCCACGCTGGCGATCCTCCCCACCGGCGGCGGCAAGAGCCTCTGCTTCCAGCTCCCGGCGCTGCTGCTCGAAGGGACCACCATCGTGGTCTCGCCGCTGGTGGCGCTGATGAAGGACCAGGTGGACGCGCTGTGCGCCCGTGGGATCGCGGCCACCTTCATCAACTCTTCTCTCGGAGACGGCGAGCGGCGCGAGCGCGAGGCCCGGCTGCACCGGGGGGAGCTGCGGCTCTGCTACGTCGCGCCGGAGCGGTTCCGCTCTGCCTCGTTCCTCGAGGCGGTGCGGGGCGTCCACGTTCCGCTCTTCGCCATCGACGAGGCCCACTGCATCTCGCAGTGGGGCCACGACTTCCGCCCTGACTACGCGCGGCTGGCGCAGGCCCGCGCGGCGCTCGGCGCGGAGCGGGTGCTGGCGCTGACCGCCACCGCCACGCCCGAGGTGCGGCGCGACATCGCCGCGGCGCTCGCGCTCGAGTCGCCGCGCGTGTTCGTCGCCGGCTTCGACCGGCCCAACCTGTTCATGGAGGTCGCGGCGGTCTCGGGCGACCGGGAGAAGCTCGCCCGCCTGCAGCGCCTCGCCCGTGAGCGGCGGCCCGGGATCGTCTACGCGGCCACCCGCAGATCGGTGGAGAAGATCGTCTTCGCGCTGCGGAGCGCCGGTCTCGACGCCGCCGGGTACCACGCGGGGCTCGAGGAGCGGGAGCGGACGGCGACGCAGGAGCGCTTCGTCTCGGGCGGCTGCGACGTGATGGTGGCGACCAACGCCTTCGGCATGGGCGTCGACAAAGCCGACGTCCGCTGGGTGGCCCACTTCGACATCCCCCGCTCGGTGGAGGCCTGGTACCAGGAGATCGGCAGGGCTGGCCGCGACGGCCAGCCCGCGCTGGCGCTGCTGCTCTTCAACTTCGCCGACGTGCTGCTCCAGCGGCGGCTCATCGAGAGCGGGCGGGCCTCCGAGGCGCAGGTGCGGACGGTGTGGCAGGCGGCGCGCAGGCTCGGCCAGGGCACGCTCGACGCGCTCGGCCGCGCCTGCGGCCTCGCCCCGGTGGCGCTCGCCGCGCCCCTGAAGATCCTCGAGAGCGCGGGGCACCTCGAGCGGTCGCGCGGCCGCGGCGACTTCGCGGTGGCGCGCGACCTGGGTCCCGGTGTGGATACCCTCGCGATCGACTTCGCCGCGCTCGACCGGCGCCTGGCCCGCGAGCGGCAGATGCTCGACCGGATGGTGCGCCTCGCCGACACCGCCGGCTGCCGGCGCAGCGACCTCTTGCGCTACTTCGGCGATCCTGACGCCCCCCGCGACTGCGCGGCTTGCGACTCCTGCAGGGGGCCTTGGGCGCCCGTCCCCGATGCAGACGAGCAGGTGACGCTGCCGCCGCCGGGGATGCGGCCCGGTTCCGCTGCCCCGCGGCGGGCGCCGGCGAGCCCGAGCGGTGGGAGCCCGAGCCCGGCGCCGAGCGCGGCGCGGCTCGAGGAGGCCGCGTCGGGCGAGGGCGAGCCCACCGACCCAGCGCTCTTCTCCGCGCTGCGCACGCTCCGCACCGAGCTGGCGCGGTCGCTGAAGGTGCCGCCCTACGTGGTGTTCCACGACGCGACCCTCCGCGAGCTGTGCCGCACCCTCCCCCAGACCGAGCAGGAGTTCCTGGCGATGAAGGGCGGCGGTCCGGTGCGCTTCCAGCGCTACGGTGCGCAGGTGCTGGCGCTGACGCGGCAGGCGGCGCAGCAGAAGCGGGCGGGCGGCGCTGCGCCGATGTAGCCTGTCGGTTCTCTTCTCAGGAGACACCCGCTACCTGCGAGATGCGCCGCTCACCAGCGACTGGATCGCCCGCCGCCGCGAGCTGCGGCTCGCCCTGCCCCGCCACCACGCCGAGGTGGCCGAGGCGGTGGCCCGCCTGGGCCACAGCGCCGCCGCTGGCGCTGGTGCAGACGCTCCTCGGACCCGGCGCGCGGCTGCGGCAGCAGGCGTCGCTCGACCTCTTGCGCGCCTGGTTCGCTGCCGCCACTCTGACCTTCGGAGAAGGGGCGGCCTATGCGGACCTGCACGGCGAGCGGAGCGTCGCCACGGGCGCGCGCGCCCGAGCAGCCTGGCTTCCTCGAGGCTCCCGCCGCGCGGGCCGGCCTGCGAGGTGGTCGAACCCTCCGTGGGCTGGCAGCGGCAGCGCCTTGTCTCCTTCGACCAGCCGCACGGCGCTCCCCTCTTCCAGGCGGCCGATGACGACGCCCGGGCTGCCACACTTCGCCAGCGCCGCGAGCAGCCTGCGCTCCCGCCGCGACGCCACCGCGAGCAGGAGCGCGTACTCCTCGCCGCCGCCCAGCGAGAGCGCATAGGGATGCGCTCCCTGGCGCCCGTCGCCGCGCTCGGCCGCCGCGACCTCGGGCAGCCGCGGGAAGAGCGCGCAGTCGAGCACCGCGCCGCAGCCGCTGCGCTGGCAGAGGTGTCCCGCGTCCTGGAGCAGGCCGTCGGAGAGGTCGACGGCAGCCCGCGCCAGCCCGGCGGCGGCGAGGCCTGCGGCGAGCTGCGGCCAGGGGCGGGTCTGCGCGGCGATGATGCGCCCGACCTTGCTCGCGGCCCTGCTGGGAGCGGACCTCGCGGGACGCGCCTGCAGGAGCCGCAGACCCAGCGCCGCGGCCCCCAGCGTGCCCACCAGCACGAGCGCGTCACCCGGACGGCCACCAGCACGGGTGAGCGGCTGCTTCGCCTCCCCCAGCGCGGTGATGGTGAGCGACCAGACCGGCGACCGCGTCACGTTCCCGCCCACCAGCGCGCCGCCCGTGCGCGCGAGCAGGTCGGCCATTCCCGCGCCCAGGCGGGAGGCGATGCCCAGCGCGCCTGGCTCGCGTGGCACGCCCAGCGCGCAGAGGATCCAGCGCGGCGTCGCGCCGGCCGCCGCGAGGTCGGAGAGGTTCACCGCCAGCGCCTTCCAGCCCGCGTCCTCGGGCGTGCAGCGCCGCAGGTCGAAGTGGACGCCATCGAGCACGGCGTCGGTGGTGGCCACCAGCACCTGGCCCCGGGCGGGGACGAGCTGGGCGCAGTCGTCGCCGGGCCCTGCGCGCACGCCGCGCCGCCGCGAGGAGGGGGCGCTGCGGTCCAGGCCGAACGGCGCCAGGAACGCGTCGATCAGGGCGAACTCACCCGGCGCGGGCGCTCTGCGCTTGGCCACGGTCCCTCTCTCCTCCCGCGCGGCGGTGCACGCGGAAGGGGGTGCGCCGCAAGCTAGTGGAGCGACCGCAGCGGCGGATCGGCCGGCGAGACCTCGAGCGGCGTCGAGATCGGCTCGATCGGCAGCACCAGCGTGAAGACCGAGCCGCGCCCCGCCTCGCTGCGCACCGACACCTCGCCGCCGTGGGCGTCGATGTAGCTCTTGACGATCGACAGTCCCAGGCCCGCGCCGCCGTACTCGCGCGAGGCCGAGGAGTCGGCCTGGAAGAAGGTGTCGAAGACCTTCTGCTGCAGCTCGGGCGGGATGCCGATGCCGTTGTCCTCGACCGAGATCTGGAAGTAGCCCGCGCTCCCGAAGGGCCCGGCAGAGGCCGGCGCGCGGTCGGCGAGGCCCGCCTTCACCGAGATGTGGCCGCCGGCGGGCGTGAACTTCACCGAGTTGGAGAGCAGGTTCACCACGCACTGGCGGACCTTGTCGGCGTCGACCACCACCCGCGGCAGCGACGCCGAGATGTCGGTGGTGAGCTGCAGCTTCTTCTTGAAGCTCTGTGGCAGCACCGACTCCATCGCGCTCTGCACCAGGTCGGCCACGTTGGTGGCCTTGCGCACGAGCTGCACGCCACGCGCCTCGATACGCGAGAGGTCGAGGATGCTGGAGATGAGCCGCAGCAGCGACTCGCCCTTCTCGAGGATGGTCTTCAAGTAGTCGCGCTGCTCTTCGTTGAGCTCGCCGGCGAGACCCGCCAGCAGCATCTCCGAGTAGCCGATCACCGAGGTGAGCGGCGTGCGCAGCTCGTGCGAGACGGTGGCGAGGAAGTTCGACTTCAGCCGCGAGAGCTCTTGGAGGCGCTCGAGCGCCTCCGAGAGCTTCTTGTTCTTCTCGTTGACCTCTCGATAACTTTCGGTCACCGACTCGATGTGCAGCTGGCTGGTGATCAGCGAGCGGTGCGAGGTGTAGACCAGCACGTCGACGATGCGGGCGAAGTGGTCCATCACCTTGCGCACCGTGCCCTCGGGGGCGCGCCGGATCCGGTCGATCAGCTCCTTGGCCTTGCCGAGATCGAACTCGCTGCCGAGCCCTTGTAGATCTGGGCCGAGCCCTTGGAGATCCTCGGGCATGAAGGGCCCGAAGATGATGCGGCCGAGCATGTCCCCCTCGTAGAGGATCGGCAGCATCAGGTAGCGCAGGCCCGAGAAACAGTTGCGCGGCTGGATGGCCGGCTCCTCGAGCGGGCGCACCTTGATGTGCGTCACCGTCTCGGTGCAGAGCCGCCGGCCGGTCTGGCCGGTGAACATGTAGGCGCAGAAGTCGCCCGAGGCGACCTTGATGTCGACGAGCTTGGTGCCCTGCGCGTCGAAGACCTTGAGCCCGATCCGGTACAGATCCACGAAGGTCTTGCAGACCTGGGTGAACGAGTTGAGGTCGAGCAGCTCGCCGAGGACCAGGCGGCGCTGGAGGACGGACTCGGACATTCTACGAGCCCCCGCCCGAGCCGGTGCCGCCGCCGAAGTCCAGCGGAGGTGGCGGCGGCGCGGAGACCGGCGCGGTCCCGGAGGACGGCGTCATCAAGCCCGCCGGCGGGGGGTCCACCAGGCAGCGGCGGACCTCCTCGACGAAGTTCTGCCGGTTGAGTCCGAGCTTGTCACCCAGCAGATACACCTTGTCGATCCGCTCGAACGTCAGCTCCACCAGCGCGAGAAAGGTCTCGACCACCCCGATGCCCTGCACCGCGATGGCCTCGAAGACCGGCTGCTTGCCCTCGCGCCGCATGTTCTCCACCGCGTGCTGGGTGGTCTCGTCGCCGAGGTCCTTCTTGTTCCACTGCACCACGTGCGGCAGGTTCTCGACGGAGAGCCCGTTGACCTTCAGGTTCTCCACCATGTTCATCCAGTACTTGTAGTTCTCCTGGCGCTTGGAGGGCTGCGAGTCGGCGATGAAGGCGATGGCGTCGGCGCCCTGCAGCACGATGCGCCGGGTGGAGTTGTGCATCACCTGCCCGGGCACGGTGAAGAGCTTGAGCTTCACCTTGAGGTTGCCCGACTTGAACACCAAGGGCAGCGTGTCGAAGAAGAGGGTGCGGTCGTCGGCGGTGTCGAGCGTCATCAAGTGCCCGCGCAGCGACGGCTGGATGCGCTGGTAGAGCGCCCGCAAGTTGGTCGTCTTCCCCGAGAGGCCGGGGCCGTAATAGACGATCTTGAGGGTCAGCTCGCGCTGGGCGGTATTGAACTGCACCTTGACCTCACCTCGCGGTCCTCAAAGGGCCCGCAGACCTGCTCCCTGGTCCTCCGGCAGCCCGCCAACCAGCGTGGCGGCGAGCAGCTCGTCCAGCGTACCTACCTGTACCAGCTTCAGCCTTCTCCGCAACGACTCTGGCAACCCTTGCAAGTCCTTGGCGTTCTCCCGCGGGATGCAGACGGTGTCCAGTCCTGCCCGGGCGGCAGCGAGCAGCTTCTCCCGAAGACCGCCTATCGCCAAAATTCTACCCCGCAGCGTCAGCTCGCCGGTCATCGCCACGCCCCGCTTGCAGGGCCTGCCGAGGAGCAGCGACGCCAGCGTACACGCGATCGTGGTCCCAGCGCTCGGTCCGTCTTTGGGCACGGCGCCGGCTGGGACGTGCAGGTGGAGGTCGTGCCGCTCGAAGAAGTCGGCCGGAGCGCCCCAGCCTTGGGCCCGCGCGCGGATGGTCGACAGCGCCGCCTGGGCGCTCTCCTGCATCACCGCGCCGAGCTGCCCGGTGAGGATCAGCTGCCCGCGGCCCGCGCGCCCGTGGGTGGCCATCGCGGCCGCTTCGATGCGCAGCACCTCGCCGCCGACCGGGGTCCAGGCGAGGCCGGTGGCGCAGCCGATCAGCTCTTCGGAGGCAGCGTCCTCGTCGGGGGGCGCGAAGCGCGACGGCCCGAGCAGGCGCGCGACGTCGTTCGCCGAGAGCGCCTGCGGGAGGGCGCGCTCCTCGGCCACCGCCAGCGCCACCTTGCGGCAGAGCGCCTGCAGCGTCCGCGAGAGCTCGCGCAGCCCGGCCTCGCGCGTGTAGTCGCGCACCAGCTGCACCAGCACGCCCGTGGAGAGCTGGACCTGATCGGCGGTGAGCCCCGCCTCGGCGAGCGCCTTCGGCAGCAGGTGCTGGGCGGCGATGTGGAGCTTCTCCTCCTCGGTGTAGCCCGGGATCTCGAGCAGCTCCATCCGGTCGCGCAGCGCGGGGGGGATGGTCGCCTCGGTGTTCGCGGTCGCGACGAAGAGCACCTTGGAGAGGTCGAACTCTACGTTCAGGTAGTGGTCGCGGAACGAGTGGTTCAGCTCGGGGTCGAGGACTTCGAGCAGCGCCGCTGCCGGGTCTCCGCGGAAGTCGGCGCCGAGCTTGTCGAGCTCGTCGAGCACGAACACCGGGTTTTGGCTCTGCGCCTGCCGCAGGCCCTGCACGATGCGGCCCGGCGCGGCCCCCACATAGGTGCGGCGGTGGCCGCGGATCTCGCCCTCGTCCCGCACGCCGCCCAAGCTCACCCGCGCCAGCTGCCGGCCCATCGCCTTCGCGATCGACCGCGCCAGCGACGTCTTGCCCACGCCCGGAGGGCCCACCAGGAGGAGGAGCGGGCCCTTCGACTCGGCCTTCAGCTTGCGCACCGCCAAGAGCTCGAGGATGCGCTCCTTGACGGGCGCGAGGCCGTGGTGGTCCTCGTCGAGGGCCTTGCGCGCCTGCAGCAGGTCGAGCTTGTCCTGGGTGCGCTTGTTCCACGGCAGCTCGCAGAGCGTCTCCAGCCACGCGCGCAATACCGCGCCCTCGGCGGCGTCGATCGACAGCGACTCCAGCCTGCGCAGGTCGCGCCGCGCGTGCTCGAGCGCCTGCGCCGGCAGCCCCGCCTGGGCGAGCCGCTCGCCGAGCTCGAGGAGCATCTCGGCCTTGCCGTCGCGCTCGCCGAGCTCGTGCTGGATCTGCTTGAGCTGCTCGCGCAGGTAGTAGTCGCGCTGGGTCTTGGAGATCTCCTCCTTGGCCTTGGTCTGCAGCCGCGCCTGCATGGTGGCGAGCTGCTCCTCCTTGGCGAGGCGGTCGTGGATCCCCTGCAGCCGCTTGACCGGGTCGAGCGTCTCCAGCAGCAGCTGCGCCTCGCTCGCCTTGAGCGGGAGGTTCGCGGCGCAGAGGTCGGCGAGCCGGCCGGGGTCGGTGATCCCGGAGAGCACCAGCAGCACCTCGGGCTGGATCACCTTGCCGACGGCGATCAGCTGCTCGAGGTGCTTCTTCACCGTGCGGGCGAGCGCCTCGGCCTCGAGCGCGCCGCGGGGGTCCTTCTCGGCGTCGAAGGGTAGCTCGTGCAGCTTCTGCACGCGCACGCGCGCGACGGGCTCCTCCTCGAGCACCGCGACCAGCCGGGCCTTTTGCAGGCCTTGCACCAGCACCTTGATGCGGCCGTCGGGGAGCTTGCGCTGCCGCAGGATCAGACAGACGGTGCCCATGGTGAAGACGTCGTCGGGGATCTTCGGCGCGTCGTCCTTGCCGTCCTTCTGGGCGGCGACGAAGACGAAGCGGTCGCCCTTGAGCGCGGCCTCGACCGCGTTGAGCGAGAACTCGCGGGAGACGAAGAGCGGCACCACCATGGCGGGGAAGACGACCACGTCGCGCACGGGCAGGAGCGGCAGCTCGTCGGGGATCTCGAGCGGCTCCTGGAGTTCGGGAGCTAGGGTCACGCCCGACATGAGGGGGACTCTACTCCCGCGGACGGGCGCTGGTGCAAGGGGGGCGGGTGCTTGACTCCGGGGCGCGGGCTCTCCAGCCAAACCAAGCTAGACGACCAGCGGCCTGCCGGGGCCGCCTGGCGCTGCAGCCTTGACCATCACCGTCCCGGCGCCGCCGCCAAGCTCGAAGCGGAGCACCGGGTTGGACTTCAGGCATGTCACCAGCACTCCGCCGTCATGGATGTCTGGACCACCGACCCGGCCTTCGTCGGTGTTGACGCCGCGGATAGAGGAGCGTGTCGGAGAACTCGGGAGCGATCCTAGAAGCCCAGCTCCCCGCTCTCAACGCAGCCGGCGCGAGGAGGGTGCGAGCGCGGCCCTCGCTCGGTCCGATTCGCGCCTGGCTCCGGTCCAGATCGAGACCGCGGCGTGCGCGGCGGTGAGGTCTCCCACGTCTCCCAGCCTCGGCGGGGCGCGCTGGCCCGATTCGTGG
>JAYWAO010000244.1:0-35410 GCA_043782365.1 Deltaproteobacteria bacterium | reverse complement strand
ACCAGCACGAAGGCGTCGGTGCGCAGGCGGTCGAGCAAGATGCTGATCTCCCCTCCGCGCCCGAAGAAGAGCGCCCGGTGGTCGGAGTCGAAGGCGCGCAGGCCGCGGTACGGGTTCCCCTCGGGCAGCGGCGCGCCGGCGGCGCCACGACGCAAGAGGCCCTCGAGCGCTTCGCAGAGATCGTCGCCGGAGGCGAACCGCTCCGCCGGGTCCCGGCGCAGGCAGCGGCCGACGATGCCCACGAAGCGGGCCGCCTGGGCACCTTCGTCGGGAAGCGGCGGCGCCTCGCGTTCGCGCACCACCAGCGGGAGCAGCGCCATCGGTACGTCGGCGAACGGTGTGCGGCCGGCCACCAACTCGAAGAGCACCGCGCCCAGGCCGTAGACGTCGCTGCGCCGGCTGGGGCCGTCTCCCGCCCAGAGCTCGGGCGCCATGTAGCCCGGCGAGCCGGAGGCGCCGACGCCGGCGTTGGCCACCCGTCCGGGGACCTCTTCGGTCCGCAGCAGCGTCGCCAGGCCGAAGTCGAGCAGCTTGGCCACGCCGTCGTCGCCGAGGATGGCGTTGGCGGGCTTGACGTCGGAGTGGATCACTCCCCGGCGGTGCGCGGCGGCCAGCCCCCGCGCGAGGTCGACGCCGATCGCCAGCGCCCGCTCCCAGGGAAGAGGCTTCTCCAGCTCCGAGAGGTTGCGCCCGCGGACGAACTCGGTGACCAGGTAGGGCCGGTCGCCCAGCTCGCCGACCCGGTAGATCGAGACGACGTTGGGGTGCTGCACCCGCGCCGCCGCCCGCGCTTCGACAAGGAAGCGGTGCCGCGCCGCCGCGTCGGGTTGGGGCGCAGCGGTGAACTTCACCGCCACCTTCCGCGCCAGCACCGCGTCCTCGGCGAGGAAGACGAACCCCATGCTGCCGCCGCCGAGCGGGCGCAGCACGCGGTAGTCGTCGAACTCTTCCGGAGGCACCCAGAGCGGCGGTTGGGCCATCGTCAGCATCACGCTAGTTCACATCGGCAGCAGACGCCAAAGCCTCGCTGCAAGGGCGACCATCTGCCCGCACCAGCCTCGCCAGCGGCGACGGACGACGGCGGCCGCTGCTGCGGACGCCACCTTCAGCGCCCAACAGCACTGCCGAGGGTGCGACGCACCTGCGCGAGCAGCTCCTCGCGGGAGAACGGTTTGGGCAGGAAGTCGCCGCCGTCGGCCATCGCGGACTGACCGTCCTCGAAGTAGGCGGAGATGAACAGCACCGGCAACCCCGGCTGCGCGGCGCGCAGCTCCTGCGCGAGCTGCTTGCCGCCCATCCCCGGCATCACCAGGTCGGTGACCAGCAGCTCCACGGGCCCCTCGGAGGACAGCCGCAGCGCGGCGTCGGCGTCGGCCGCGCAGCGGACCCGGTAACCCGCGCTCTCCAGCACCCGGCGGATGATCTCGCGCACCGCGGGGTCGTCCTCGGCCACCAGCACCTCGACGCTGACCGTCGCGGGCAGGGTCTCGGTTCGCAGCTCGTCGAACTTCGGCTCCTCGGTGGTGGCGGGCAGCAGCACCCGGAAGCTCGCCCCCTTTCCCGGCTCGGTGGAGAGTCGCACCACGCCGCCCACCTGGGTGACGATGCCGAAGACAGTGGCGAGCCCCAGCCCGGTGCCCTTGCCGTGCTCCTTGGTCGTGAAGAAGGGCTCGAAGACGCGCGCCGCCACTTCCGGCGTCATCCCCACGCCGGTGTCCTTGGCCAGGAGCGTCACCACCCGCCCCGGCGGCAGGCCGAGCGCCTGGGCCTCCGCCTCGCTGAGCTCGGACTGGCTGGTCTCCAGCAGCAGGTCGCCCCCCGCGGGCATCGCGTCGCGGGCGTTGACCGCGAGGTTGAGCACCACCTGCTCGAGGAGGGTGGGGTCGGCCTTCACCCGCCAGGGCGCCTCGGCGCAGAGCACCTTGAGGCGCACCGCCGCGCCGAGCAGGCCGCGGAGCAGCGGCTCCATCCCCGCCAGCACCGACTCGATGGTGAGCACTCGCAGCCGCAGCGGCTCGCGCCGGCCGAAGGCGAGGAGCCGGCGGGTGAGCGCGGCGGCCCGTGTCGTCGCCTGCAAGATCTGCTCGATGTCCGCGCGCTGCTCCGGCTCCCTCTCGCCGTCGAGGGCGAAGGCGGCGAAGTTGGAGATGACGGCGAGGATGTTGTTGAAGTCGTGGGCGACGCCGCCGGCGAGCTGTCCGAGCACCTTGAGCCGGTCGTCCTGCGCGGTCAGCGCGTCCCGCTCGCGCTCGGCGGTGACGTCGCGGATCAGCACCACCACTTCGGACCCGAGCGGTCCTTGCGACTCGGTGGCCTGGAGCGCCAGCGTCTGCCGGTGCGGACCCCCGAGAGGCAGATCGACGCTGCAGCGCGCAGCGAGCAGCTCGGCGATCTCGATGTGCGCCAGCGCATCGACCACCTGGCCGGGCGCCGCGCCGCCGAGGGGGGCGAGCAGCTCGACCGCGCGCCGGTTCTGCAGCAGCGGCCGGCGGCCGGCGTCGAGCAGCAGCACTCCGTCGGGCAGGTCACCGATCAGCCGGCCGAGGCGGGCCCGCTCGTCGGCCACCACCGAGTGGACCTTGGCGGTGAGGCGGGCGTCGTGGATCGCCGCCGCTGCCTGGCTGGCGATCACCGTGAACATCTCCAGGTCCTGGCGCTCGAAGCTGGCCACCGCCTGCTGCGAGTCGACCTGGATGGCGCCGACCAGCTCGCCCTGGTGCACCATCGGCACGCACATCGCCGAGCGCACGCTCTGGTTGAAGAGGCTCTGGGAGCGGTTGAAGCGCTCGTCGAGGCCGGTGTCCGCGGTGATCACCCCTTCCCGCTTCTGGATGATCTCGCTGAGCAGGTTGGTGGAGATGGGGATCTCGCCCGGCTCCCCGTCGCGGCGCTGGGCGACCTGCAGCATCGGCTGCAGCGTCTGCGGGTCGAGCAGCACGATGATCCCGCGGTCGGCCCGGAGCACCCGGAAGGCGGTCTGCAGCACCGCCGGGAGCAGCGAGTGGAGATCGTGCGCCGCCGCCAACCCCTGCGAGAGCTCGAAGGCGGCGCGCAGCTTGTCGTAGTCCCGCCGGAGCTGGGCCACGTCATCGATCGCGGCTGCCGGCGGGTAGAGCGGCGCCGGCGCCAGTGCCTGGGCGGGCGGCTCCTCGAAGCGGAGGCGAACGCCGCCGATCAGGACCTCGTCGCCATCTGCGAGGAGGCTCTGGGAGACGCGCCGGGAGGCGTGAAAGGTGCCCCGGCGGCTGCCGAGATCGACCAGCCGGTACCGTCCATCGGGCCCGCGGCGGACCTCCGCGTGGAGAGGCGCCACCAGCGGGTCGTCCAGCTGGATGGCATTGGCCGGGCTGCGGCCGATCCCGGTCACCTCAGCCGTCAGCTGGAAGCGGACCTTCCGGTCAGGATCGAAGAAAACCGCCATCACTGGCGTCTACCACACCGGAGGGAGACCGAGCATTTTCTGGCCGCCCAAGGCGCCGCCGTGAGCCTCTCAGCGCCGCGCCGCCCGCCAAGCCCGGCGCTCGAGGTGTGCGGGGAACGCCTTCCTGCCGGTGTGCTCGGCTCGCGGTTCATCGCAAGTCAGCGCCGCAAGCGGTCAGCGACGCGCGGGGCGTTGTCGTTGAACAGCACCGTCTCTGGGAAGCGCGCCTCGACCTCCTCCGCCGACAGGCGGGGACCGCGGAGCGCGCTGCGCAGGCGCAGGCGGCCGGGGCACTCAGCGACGATGGCCGCGAGCGCCCCCCAGCGAGGGTGGGCCAGGTAGGTCGCGCCGTCCGGCGACCAGCCCGCCTCGAACGACACGGGCCTGTCGGGTACTGCTTCGCGCTGCTGCACGCCCAGCCTGTCGAAGACATCGATGAAGGTGCCGTCGCGCGTGTGCGCGCGACCGTCGCCGCAATAGTCCGCGCGGACCATCCGCACGCAGGCGAGGTGGAGCGGACGCAGCGAGCGGCCCGCCACCGTCGTCCAAGGCCGGTAACCCCACCGCACGCACTTGCCGATGGCGCCGCTGGTGCAGCCGAAGGTGATCCGGGAAGAGGGTAGGTAACGACCGCGAAGGTCCCAGGATCCCGGCAGGGCGATCGCCCGGGAGCGGCCCTGGGCATCGGGCTCGCAGTAGGGGCGCCAGTGGCCGCCGGCCCCGTGCGCAGCGATGGTGTAAAGGCGCAGCTCCCCGGCCCGGTCATCGGGGTCGGTCTCGACGCCGTCGATGCGGAACTCGAGCGGGGTGCCCGACTCGTCGAAGGCGCGCAGCACCGCACCAGCCTGCAGCTCTGCGGAGGGGGCAGGCCGACGCTCGGCGGACTCCGCCGTCGAACGCGGCTGCGAGGGCAGGGAGCTCTGCGCCGCGGAGGAGTCCGCTTGCGCGGGCGCCGGCCCGGACGCGAGGGCACCTGCCGTGGTGAGCAGCGCCGCAAGCCAGCCACACGACGAGCGCGGTGCGTCCACGAGACTTCGGGAGCTACTCGGCAACGACGAGGCGGCCGTCGATGACCTGGGCGCCAGCCACTTGGAAGCTCTCGGCGGCGAGCGCGGTGCCGTTCATGCTCTTGCCGTTCATGCTCTTGCCGTTCATGCTCTTGCCGTTCAGTTGCCATGCGGCGTTGGCAGACCCCCCGACAGTCAAGGCTGCCAGAAGCGCGAGCGTAAAGAGGTTGTTGCGCATTGGTGTCTCCAGGAGACTTTTCAGGTTGACGGAACGGGCGATTGCCCACAGCAAAGGCAAGCGCTGTGCCAGTGTAGTACAAAGTGATCCGATAGAGGGAATGTCGGGATCCCGCACCAGTCCAACCGCCCTTTCCACACAGCGTGCGCCCACGGGCGCCCACGCGCGCCCACCTGGGGGGTGGCGCTGCATTCTCGACGAGGAGCCGCATCGAGCTCGGCGACGAGCTGCGACGGCTTTGCCTCTGCGTCCCGTTCGCCGACCCGGTGCCGTTGCGCGGCGGTCGCCGGACGGGTATTAGTCCCGCGTTTCCTCAACTCTTCGCCCGAGTGGTTGGAGGCCAGCTGCGACCGTCTGCGAAGCGTGCACGCCTGGCGCGTCTGCACCCGGGGCTGCCCCTGCGATCTCCGGCGGCCGCCGTGCGCCTGACCTCACCGTCGGAGAGGCGCGGCGGCGCCCGAGGGCGGCGGCCCTGATGCGCCAGCAGACACCCACGGCCGCGGCCGACATCACCCTGACCGGCTCGCGGGACGTGCCTTCGGCCAGCGGCAGCACCGTCTGGCGCGTGCATCTGCTGCACGCCCCGGCCGAGGTCGCTCAACTCTCGCGGAGCTGGGAGCTGCCGCCGGGCACGTCGCTCGCGATCGGGCGGTCGGCCACGGATGCGAACATCGCCATCCGCGATCCCCGCATGTCGCGGGTGCACGCCCGCCTCGCCCTCGGCTCTGCCGGCGCGCAGCCCACTCTCAGCGACTGCGCAAGCCGCAATGGGACCGAGATCGGCGGTGCCCCCGTCAGCCAGGCGCACGTGGAGGTCCCCGACGGCGCGCTGCTGCGCCTGGGTGACTCGTTCCTCTTGCTGCGCCGCTGGCCCGCGCGGATTGAGGACGCCGACGTGTCCGGCCTCCTGGGAGTCTCGCCGGCCATGTGCGCGCTGCGCGCCCGCCTCGTCCAGCTCGCGCCGCAGGCCACCTCGGTGCTGGTGCGCGGCGAGACCGGGACGGGGAAGGAGCTGGTCTCGGCGGCGCTGCACCGGCTGAGCTACCGCACCGGGGCGCTGGTGGCGGTCAACTGCGGCGCCATCCCAGCCGAGCTCGCCGAGAGCCAGCTGTTCGGGCACGCCGCGGGGGCCTTCACGGGGGCGCGCGCCCACGCCGGTTTCTTCCGCAGCGCCGACCACGGGACGCTGCTGCTCGACGAGGTCGGCGAGCTGGTCGCTCACCTGCAGCCCAAGCTCCTGCGCGCGCTCGAGACGAGGACCATCACGCCGCTGGGCACGAGCGAACCCGTGGCCTGCGACGTGCGGGTGGTGGCGGCGACCAACCGCAACCTCGAGCTGGCGCTCGCCAGCGGCGTCTTCCGCCGCGACCTCTACGCCCGCCTGGCGCAAGCGGTGCTGCAGATCGCGCCGCTGCGCGAAAGGCGCGAGGACGTGCTGCCGCTCCTGCAGTTCGCGGGAGTGGAGATCGCGACCCTGCCACCCCACGCCATCGAGCAGCTGCTGCTGCACCGCTGGCCGCTCAACGTGCGCGAGCTGCTCCGGGTGGCCGACCACCTCCGGCAGCACACCCTCGACGAGGGGCTGCGACTCGGGCTCGAGGCTGCTGGTCCCGAACCGGCCCCCACGACGGGCACGGCCCGGGGGCGCCCGGCGCCGCTGGGGCGCGCGGAGCCGACCCGCGAGCAGCTCGAAGGCGCCCTCCAGCGCCACCGCGGGATGGTGCTCGCCCTGTCGAGGGAGCTGGGTTGGTCCCGCAGGCAGATCGGCCGCTTCCTGGCTGCGCACCAGCTCGACCCGCGCCGGTTCCGCGAGCGCGGATGAGGCGGGCTGCCCAAAGCGGTGCCGCCCCGTCCGGCGCTGCCTGGGCTGCGTTCGCCTGCCTGCTGGCGGTCGCTCCATCGCGGGCAGACGAGCCGGCGCCCCGCACCGTGCGCGCGGCCCACCGCAGCGGCGCGCTCGCGATCGACGGCTTGCTCGACGAGTCGGCCTGGGCCGCTGCCCAGGTGGCGGAAGGGTTCCGCCAGGTGCAGCCCGACGAGGGGGCCGACTCGGCGGTGGCCACCCGGGTCCGCGTGCTCTTCGACGAGGAGTCGCTCTACTTCGGCGTCGAGTGCGACGACCCGGAGGAGCCCACCAGCCTGCTCAACCGGCGCGACCGCGACGTCGCCGGCGACTCCGTCTCGATCGTGCTCGACACTGCGCTCGACCGGCGCACCGCCTACCGCTTCACCGTCCACGCCGCCGGCCAGCAGGCGGACGGCATCCACTTCGACGACACGGGCTACGGGACCGACTGGGACGCTGCCTGGGAGTCGGCGGTGGCGCGCACGCCGCGCGGCTGGTCTTTGGAGCTGCGCATCCCGCTGCGGGTGCTGCGCGTGCCCGAGGGGGCCGCGGCGATGGGGTTCGACGTGGTGCGCATGCTCGCCCGCCGCCACGAGGAGAGCCACTGGCAGTACGTGGCGCGCGGCGTGCCCGGCCTGGTCAGCCGCCTCGGGACGCTGACGGGCCTCGCCGGGATCCGCCAGGTGCACGCGCTCGAGCTGCGGCCGTTCTTCGCCGCGCGCGGGCAGCTCTCCTCGCCAGCGGGGCCGGCCCGGGCCGGGGTCCGCGCCGGCCCCTGCACCTCGGTCGGGCTGTCGGCGAGCGCCAGCGCGGAGGGGTGCTTGGGGCTGGACCTGCGGCTGCCGCTCACCAGCGACCTCGCGCTCATCGGCGCGGTCTACCCGGACTTCGGGCAGGTCGAGTCGGACCAGCGGGTGCTCAACCTGACCACCTTCGAGACCTTCCTGCCGGAGAAGCGGCCCTTCTTCACCGAGGGGCTCGAGCTGTTCCAGCCGCCGGTGCGCATGACCGACTGGGGCGGCGCCTACGGAGGAGACGCGTTCCAGCTGTTCTATTCGCGCCGGGTGGGCAGGGCGCTGGCCGCGCCGGTGCTACCCGAGGGCGCGGCGCTGCTCGACCAGGCGGTGGCGAGGCCGGTGGCGAGCGCGGTGAAGCTGCTCGGGCGGGCGGGCCCGGCCATGGTGGCGCTGCTCTCTGCGCTCGAGCCCGCCGTGGAGGCGGAGGTGCTGGGCGCTGGCGGCGTGCGCTCGGGCCTGCGCGTCGCCGACACCGCCCACTCGGCTGCGCTGCGGGCCAGGCTCCCGCTCGGTGACAGCGCGTTGGTGGGCCTCACCGCCACCGCCCGCGATCCGCTCTTCACGCCCGGGCAGCGGCACTCGCACGCCGGCGCGCTGGACTTCGCCCTCTTCGACGCCGAGCGGGACTGGACCTGCACCGGCCAGGTCGCCGGCTCGCTCCTCACCGGCGGTGCCACCGAGGTCGTTCCCGACGGCACGTTGCTCGGCAGCGGCGCCACCGGCTCTGCGGCGCAGGTGCGGCTCGCCAAGGACGGCGGCTTCCTCACCGGCTTCTTCGACGCCGACCTCCTCTCGCCGCGCTTCGAGGTCAACGACCTGGGCTTCTCGCGGCGCGCGAACCTGTTCCGCAGCTTCGCCGCCGTAACGCTGCGCGACCTCCACCCGAGCGAACGGTGGCAGAAGGCCGCGATCACGCTCTCTGGCCGCGAGATCCGCAACGCCTCGCTCGACACCACGCTCTACCGCGACCTGATCGTCCAGCCCGAGGTGACCTTCGGGAACTTCTGGACGGCGCTCGCCGACGCCATCTGGGTGCCCGCGCGGGGCGACGATCGGGAGCTGGGAGACGGCACGCCCATCGTCCAGCGCGGGGGCTGGGCTGCCGTGCTGGGCCTCACCTCCGACCCGAACCGCGACCTCTCCGGGACGCTCGACCTGGTTCGCGCCGCCTACGGCCCCGGCACGGCCAGCACCGCGCTCCTCACCTTCACCATCCGGCCTGCCGCGCGGCTCGAGGCCCACCTCGAGCTCGGCTACGACGGGGTGCGCGACGAGGTGCGCCGCCTGCGCGGGGCCACCACGCCTCCCTCGGCGCCCGGCGGGCCCGCGCCGCTCGACCCCGCCACCGCCACGGCGCAGCAGCGGCTCTACCTCTTCGCGCCGCAGTCGGCCGACTCCTTCACCGCGCTCCTGCGCGGGACGCTGGCGCTCTCCCCGCGGCTGACGCTGCAGGCATATGCGCAGCTGTTCACCGAGGGCATCTCGTACGGCGCCCCGCTGCGCGCCGAGGCCGCGCCGGGCAGGGGCGCCATCCGGGTCGATGGGCTGGTGCCGGCGTTGCCCGCCGACGCCGCGCCGCTCGCCGACACGCACCAGGCCGGGCTCGACCTCAACCTGATCCTCCGCTGGGAGTGGCGCCTCGGCTCCGTGTTGTACCTCGTCTATGCCCACCACGCGGCGGCCGAGCGGGCCTTCGACCAGCCGTCGCCGCTGTCGCTGCACGACGACCTGCGCTCGCTCACCAGCGCGCCGCGCGGCGACAGCCTGCTGTTCAAGATCGACCTCCTCGGGGCGCTGTAGAGGAAGCGAGGGGGGTGTGCGCAGAGCCGCAGCCCGACGGCGGCGTCGCGCCAGGCCCGCTGGGGGACGCGGGGTTTGGCGCGGCCGGAAAGTGGCCGCCCGGGCCCGGCCCCGGTTAGCCTTGGGTAGCGTGAACCCTCTCTTCCTCACCTCGCGCCTCCTCTCCGCCGCGGGCGTGCGCCACGGCTTCTCGCTGCGCTCGGGCGGCGTCTCGACGGGGCCGTTCGCGTCGCTCAACCTGAGCCGCTCGGTGGGCGACGCCGCGGGCGCCCCCGAGGAGAACCTCGCCCGGCTCGCGGCCGCTGCAGGGCTGGGCGGGCCCGGCGCGCTCTTCGCCGCAGCGCAGGTCCACGGCGACCGCGTCCTGCAGATCCACGACGGCGCCCTCGCGGAGCTCCTCCCAGCCACGGACCAGGAAGCGGTCTCCGGCGAGAGCGCGGCTGCGCTGCTCGAGGCCCCCGCCGGCGATGCGGTGGTCTCGCTCGACCCGGCGCGCGCCGCGGCGGTCCGGGTGGCCGACTGCGTGCCGATCCTCCTCTACGAGCCGCGGGTGCGCGCGGCGGCGGCCGTGCATGCGGGCTGGCGCGGGGCGCGGCTCTCGATCCCCGCGCGTGGCGTGCGGGCGCTGGCGGTAGCCGCGGGCGGGAGGCCGGCTGAGGTGCTCGCAGCGATCGGTCCCTGCATCGGCCGCTGCTGCTACCAGGTCTCCGGAGAGCTGGCGTCGATCTTCCGCGCGCTGTTCGGCGCCCACGTCGCCGACGACCCGGCGACGTCCACCAGGCCCCACCTCGACCTACGCGCCGCCGTCGAGGTCTCGCTGCGCCGCGCCGGTTTGGGCCCGGGCAGAATCGAGCACGTGGGCGGGTGTACGTCCTGCGACCCGCAGCGGCTCTTCTCCCACCGGCGCGACCGGGGCCGCACCGGCCGCCACCTCGCGTTCATCGCGCCGGACGGGGTCACAAACCGCGGGCCGTTTCTTTGACACTGCCCGGCGCCCCACGGATCATGTCCGCTGCCAGTCCGTCTTCTTCGGTCGTCCACGCACTGCTCGAGGTCCGCCTGATCGCGACGCGCCGCCACCGCAGCACCGCTCCCGCAAGCGGCCTCGCCTGCGTCTGTGCGTGGGCCTGCGCGCTCGCGGGCGGCGTGCTCGGCGGCAGCGCGACCGGCTGCGCGACGCCGGGCCGCACGCAGGAGTCGCAGCTGGACGAGCTGCGCGGGCAGGTGCGGCTGCAGGGCGAGCAGCTCTCCCAGCAGCAGAACCGGCTCGAGCAGCTGGAGCTGAAGCTGGCCGCCGCGCAGCAGCGGGCCGCCGAGACGAGGCCCGCGCCGCCCCCGGCCGCGCAGCTCGCGGCCACCCAGCCAGCCGTCACGCAGCCCGATGCCTCGGGCAGCAACCCGCAGCCCGCCTCGGCGAAGCCGCTGCAGACGGTGAAGCTGCTGCCGACCGCCTCGCTCACCAGCCTCGGCCCCGCCGCGCAGCCCGAGGGGCGCACCAAGGCCGAAGGGCGCAGGCCAGCGCTGACCAATCCCAATCCCCAGGACCGCGCGCCGCGGCTCCCAGCCCACGTCGCGCTCAAAGAGCCCGACGCGGAAGCGCTCGCCCGGCTCGAGCAGCCTGCGCCCGCGGTGCTCGTACAGACCGGCAACGGCAAGCGCGACCCCTCCGCCGAGCGGGCCTTCGCCGAGGCGGTCTCGCTGCTCAACGACGGCAACTACCTCTCGGCGCAGACCGCGTTCCTCTCGTTCGCCGCTCGCCACCCGCGCCACTCCGCCGCCGACCAGGCCGTCTACTACGCGGGCCTCGCGCGGGCGGCTTCAGGCGACTGCGCGGGCGCGGTGGCGCAGTTCACCCGGGTCGAGCACGACTATCCCAGGGGCGATGCGATCCCCGCGGCGCAACTGGAGTCGGGGCGCTGCCAGCTGAAGATCGGTCAGAAGGAAGACGGCCGCACGGTGCTCGAGCGGCTCCTCAAGCAGCACCCGAACTCGCCGGAAGCGTCGCAAGCACAGCGGCTCTTGGCCGAGGGTGGGAACTAGCCTTTTTGCAGGTGGAGGTACTTCATGCGCAGCAAGATCATCGCAGGGTGGCGCAAGGCGGTGCTGGCGACCGCGACGGCAGGCGTGCTCGCGGGCGGGGCCCGGGCCCAGCAGCCCCCGGCTGATCCGGCCCCGGCGCCCAATGAACGCGGCCAGCTGCAGGCGCCGGCGGGCGCTCCGGGCGAGACCCGGGACTACACCATCCAGAGGGGCGACACGCTCTGGGACCTGTCCCAGAAGTTCCTCGCCAACCCCTGGTACTGGCCGAAGATCTGGTCGCTCAACCCCTCGATCGAGAACCCGCACTGGATCTACCCGGGGAACAAGCTCAAGGTGCAGGCGGGCGCGGGCGGCGGGCCGGCGCAGGTCGATGCGGCGTCCGCCAACGCCTCCAATGGCGGCAAGATCCCGATGCCGGGCCCCGACGGGCAGCCGCCCGCGGCCGAGGACGCCAACGACGACCCGCTCGCGCCCTCGGCGCCGCCGGCAGGACCCGACCTGACCATCAAGGCCTCCGCCGAGGAGCAGGCCGCGGCCAACGGCGTGGTCAGCAAGTCGAGCCGGCTCTCGTTCAAGCCGCCTTCGGTGCTGCTGGTCCGCTCGTCGGGCCTGGTCACCGAGCAGGAGATCGCGGACGCGGGCACCCTCGAGGCCTCGTTCGAGGAGAAGCAGATGCTCGCGCAGTACGACACCGCGTATGTCCACTTCAAGCAGGAGGGCCTCGCCCGCGTGGGCGACAAGCTGATCGTCTTCCGGCCCGACGGCTGGCTCACCCACCCGAACAGCAAGCAGCGCCTCGTGGCCAAGACCAAGACGGTGGGCGAGGTGAAGGTGGTCGCGGTGAACGGCTCGCAGGTGACGGTGCAGGTCGGCCGCACCTGGGAGGAGCTCGAGCGCGGTGACCTGGTGCGCCCCTGGACCGACCAGATGCGCCGGCTCGCGCCCCGCCCCAACGCCAAGTCAGTGGACGGCGTGGTGGTCGCGGCCGTCAACGACACCATCACCACCATGGGTGAGGGCCAGGAAGTCTTCATCGACAAGGGCAAGAACGACGGGGTCGAGGACGGCAACACCTTCTACGTCGTCCGCAGGGGCGACGGACTCACCCTGACCAGCCGCAACGTCTCCGGCGGCAGCGACACCGCTGGCGAGCAGGGCGACAAGGCCGCCAAGGTGGCAGTGCCCGACGAGAACGTCGCCATGCTGATGGTGATCGAGGCCCGCGACACGGTCTCGAGCGCGATGGTGATCCGCAGCGTCCGCGAGATCGAGGCGGGCGAGCGCGTGGAGATGAGGCCGGGCGGCTCGGGCGGGTTCTAGGGTACTGTTCGTCCCGGTGAGGAGCGAGACCCAGAACGCGCAGGACGCAGGCGGCCTCGTCGGACCAGACGTGGTGGCGGCGTGCGCGCTCTCGTCGATCCCGGGCGTGGGCGCCACCGCGCTCGCCCGGATCACCGCCTTCTTCGGTGGTTTCAGCGGCGGGCTGGAGGCCGGCCCGTCGGGCATCCTCAAGCGCGCGGCCGAGCTGCAGCTCCGGCGCGACGCGCTGGCGTACCTCGCCAAGAAGCCAGACCTGGAGGAGCTCGGGCTGGCGGCCGTCGCAGCTGCCAAGGCGGCCGGAGCGCGCGTGCTGGTGCTGGGCGACCCCTGGTACCCGCCGCTCCTGCGCGCCATCGAGAACCCGCCGCCGGTGCTCTACGTGCGCGGCTCCCTGCAGCCCGAGACGCCGCGCATCGCGCTGGTGGGCTCGCGCGACTCCGACGACTACGGCCTCGAGTTGGCCCGCGGCCTCGCCGAGGGCCTGGCGCTCGCGGGGGTGCAGGTGATCTCGGGCGGGGCGCGGGGCATCGACGCCGCCGCCCACGCCGGCGCGCTCTGGGGCGCCGGCACCACCGTGGCGGTGCTCGGCTGCGGCATCGACATCGTCTACCCGCCAGAGAACGCCGCGCTCTTCGAGCGGCTGGCGTCGGGCGGCGGCGCGGTGATCTCCGAGTTTCCGCCCGGCACAGGCTCGCTCCGGCAGAACTTCCCGCGCCGCAACCGCACGCTCTCGGGCCTCTCCTCGGCCACGGTGGTGATCCGCGCCACCCGCGAGTCGGGCTCGCTGATCACCGCCAACCACGCCGCCGCGCAGGGCCGGCCCATCTTCGCCGTGCCGGGCAAGTCGGACGAGCCGCTCTCCGAGGGCCCGAACCAGCTGCTCACGCTCAACGCGGCGCGGGCGGTCACCAGCGCCAAGGACATCCTCTTCGCGCTCGGCTGGCCCATCCCCGAGGAGCTGAACGACCCGGACCCGACGCCGCGGCCCAAGCGCAAACGGGCGCCGCCCTCGCAGCCCTCGGCGGCGATGGCCCAGACGGTCAGCGAGGACATCCTCCTCGACGACGAGCACGTGAAGCTCTTCAACCTCCTCGACGAGCGCACGCCCCTGCACGTGGACGACCTGTCGCTGAAGGCGCAGGTGCCTGTGCAGCAGGCCCTGGTGAAGCTGTCGGAGCTCGAGCTCAAGGGGCTCGCGGTCCAGCGCCCCGGGAAATACTTCCTGAAACGGCATGTTTAGGATTTTGTGCAGCACCGCCGGCGATGATCTGGCATCTAGCGCCCCGCAAATTCGGGAGTGACGGCGAGGTCGGCCGCCCCACGGGGTCACGCACATGGCAAGCAAGAAGAGCAGCAAGGCGAAGGCGTCCGGAGTGGTCGCAAAGACCGGTGAAGAGGTCGAGGAGACCAAGCCCGCGAAGGCGAAGAAGCCCGCGGCGAAGAAGGCCGCCGGCGCGAAGGCTGCGAAGCCGGCCGCGAAGTCCAGCAAGAAGGCGAAGAAGTCCGAGGTCGACGACGCGCTCGATGGCGAAGCCGACGCCGCCGGGCCTGCCGCGGACGACGGCCGGGTCGCCAGGCGCGGCCAGCACACGCTGGTCGTCGTCGAGTCGCCCGCCAAGGCGAAGACCATCAAGAAGTACCTGGGCGCCGCCTACACGGTGAAGGCCTCGGTGGGCCACGTGATGGACCTGCCCAAGTCGAAGATCGGCGTCGACGTCGAGAACGACTTCCAGCCCGTCTACGAGGTGATCGAGAGCAAGCAGAAGGTGCTCGGCGAGATCCGCGCGGCCGCCAGGAAGGCCGACCGCGTGCTGCTCGCGACCGACCCCGACCGCGAGGGAGAGGCGATCGCCTTCCACCTGGCCGAGGCGATCAAGGACGCCAACGTGCCGATGTGGCGCGTCTTGTTTAACGAAATTACCAAGCCGGCCATCCAGGAGGCGATCGCCCACCCGATCGCGCTGCGCAAGGACCTCTATGATGCGCAGCAGGCCCGGCGCGTGCTCGACCGCCTGGTCGGTTACCAGATCTCGCCCATCCTCTGGGACAAGGTCCGCCGCGGGCTCTCCGCCGGGCGCGTGCAGAGCGTGGCGGTGCGGCTGGTGGTCGACCGCGAGGAGGAGATCAAGAAGTTCGTCCCGGTCGAGTACTGGTCGATCGAGGCCGACCTGCGCGCCGCGCTGCCGCCGCAGTTCCGCTCCAAGCTCATCAAGGTGGACGGCAAGAAGGCGGAGCTGACCTCGGAAGGGAACACGAGGCCCATCGCGGCCGAGGTGGAGACGAAGCCGTTCATCGTCAGCACCGTGGACAAGAAGGAGCGCCGCCGCAACGCGCCGCCCCCGTTCATCACCTCGAAGCTGCAGCAGGAGGCAGCGAACCGCCTCGGCTTCTCGCCGAAGAAGACGATGACCCTGTCGCAGCGCCTCTACGAAGGCGTCGAGCTGGGCGACGAGGGCCAGACCGCGCTCATCACCTACATGCGCACCGACTCGGTGCGCCTCTCGCCGCAGTCGATCGAGATGGCCCGCGCCTGGGTGCAGCTCAAGTACGGCAAGGAGTACCTGCCGGCCGAGGCGGTGCAGTTCAAGACCAAGAAGAGCGCGCAGGACGCGCACGAGGCCATCCGTCCGGTCTCCACCGACTACACGCCGGAGCGGGTGAAGAAGCACCTCGACAACCCCGAGGACCGCGACATCTTCCGGCTCTACGAGCTGATCTGGAACCGGTTCATCGCCTGCCAGATGGTGCCGGCCGTCTTCGACCAGACCACCGCCGACATCGGCGCGGGCCGGGCCACCTTCAGGGCCACGGGCCAGATCCTCAAGTTCGCGGGCTACCTCTCCGTGTACGGCGAGCAGGCGGTGGACGCACAGGTCGCGCAGGAGGCGGGCGCCGAGAAGATGGAGGGCGAGGACGAGGAGAAGGGCGACCTCTCCCGGCAGCTGCCCCCGCTCGGGGCCGGCGACGAGCTGAAGCTCTCGCAGCTGATGACCGAGCAGCACTTCACGCAGCCGCCCCCGCGCTTCTCGGAGGCCACGCTGGTGAAGGAGATGGAAGACCGGGGCATCGGCCGGCCGTCCACGTACGCAGCGATTCTATCGACGATTCAAGCAGAGGGCCGCGAGTACGTGGAGAAGAAGGAGAACCGGCTCTACCCGACCTACCTGGGCAAGCTGATCACCGAGCTCTTGGTCGCCTCGTTCCCGACCGTGCTGGACGTCGCCTTTACCGCCAAGATGGAGGACTCGCTCGACGAGGTCGAGGAGGGCAAGGTCGACTGGGTCAAGCTGATGGGCGACTTCTACGGCCCGTTCCACAAGACCCTGGCGACGGCGAAGAGCGAGATGCGCGACGTCAAGCGCGAGGAGGTCAAGACCGACCTCAAGTGCGAGAAGTGCGGCTCGCCGATGGTGATCAAGCTCGGCAAGATGGGCCGCTTCCTCGCCTGCACGGGCTACCCGGAGTGCAAGAACACCTGCGACTTCACCGAGGCGCCGGACGGCACCATCAAGCCCGCGGTGCCCGTGCCCACCGACGAGATCTGCCCGAAGTGCGGCAAGCCGATGGTGAGCAAGCGGGGCCGGTTCGGCATCTTCCTCGCGTGCAGCAACTACCCGGTCTGCGAGTACACCAAGCCGATCACCATCAAGGGCGTGGTCTGCCCCGACGACGGCGGCGGGCTGGCCGAGCGCAAGAGCCGCTTCGGGAAGATGTTCTACGGCTGCGTGAACTACCCGAACTGCAAGTTCGCGGCGTGGGACCGGCCGGTGCCCGGGCCGTGCCCTACTTGTGGCGCGACCTACCTGCTCTCGAAGGCGTCCAAGCGGGACGGCAAGTACCTCGCCTGCCCGAACAAGGAGTGCGACTACCGCCAGCCGCTGCCGGACGAGCCCGTGCCTCCCGAGCCTGGCGCGCCCGCGGTCCCGGCGCCGCCTCAGGTGACGGTCTAGCGAAGCGGCGCTCGCCAGGAGTGACGCTCGCAGGAGAGGGTTTCGCGCAGCGGGGCCCCAGCCGGTCGGACTCGAGCGGCTTCCGCGGGGGCCTCGGCTTTCGTTCCTTGCCCCCTCTCGGATCCCTTGCTAGCTTCCCTTCCCTCGCCAAAGAACACAGGCGGGGACGAAAGGATCTGCCGCAATGGGTCACATGCTCGACACGATCAAGGAGTTCTTCGAGACCGGCGGCACGTTCATGTACGTCAACCTCTGCTTCTCGGCGATCGCGGTGGCGATCATCATCGAGCGGACGCTCGCGCTCTTCCGCATGAGCCTCCCGGGCTCTGCCTTCATGGGCCAGCTGGTCAAGCAGGTGAGGGAAGGCCACGTCGACCGCGCGATGAAGCTCTGCGCCGCCGCGCCCAACGCCGCGCTCTCCCGCGTGCTGCAGGCCGGGCTCTCGCGGGCCAACCGCGGCGAGCAGGAGGTCGCCGCCGCGCTAGAGGAGGCGATCCTCGAGCAGACGCCCCTCTTGCAGAAGCGCATCGCCTCGCTCTGGTCGATCGCCAACATCGCCACGCTGACGGGCCTGATCGGCACCATCTCGGGCCTGATCGGCTCGTTCAAGGCGCTCGGCAAGGCCAGCCCCTCGCAGAAGGCCGAGCTGCTCTCGAAGGGCATCTCCGAGGCGATGAACAACACCGCCTTCGGCCTCTCGATCGCCGTCATCTGCATCATCGGCCACCTCCTGCTCACCAACCGCAGCAAGGGGATGATCGAGGAGATGGAGCTCGACGCCATGCGGCTGGAGAACCTGCTCGCGCAGCGGGCGAGCGGCGAGACGAACCCCACCGAGTAGCAAAGGCGCGCGAGGATTCGGTTACCGAAGTTGGCAACACGCACCGGGCTCTAGAGGTACACCGCCGATGAAGCGCCGCGTTCACCCACACGAGAAGACGGGCGAGCTGAACATCGTCCCGTACCTCGACATCATGGTGAACCTGACCATGTTCATGCTGGTCTCGATGACCAGCGTGATCCAGTTCGGCATCCTCAACGTGGCCGCGCCCAACTACGGGCCCGCCACGGCGGCGGCCTCGCCCGGGGAGAAGAAGAAGGACCTGCTGCTCAGCGTGGCCATCTCCGTCAACGGGTTCTATCTGGCCGGCTCCGGCGGCGTGCTGGGCGGAGCGCCCGCCGACCCCAAGGCGCCGCCTCCCGACCCGAAGAACGCGCCGCCGACCATCCCGCTCAAGCCCGACGGCAAGTACGACTACCTCACGCTCACCAAGAAGATGGTCGACATCAAGAACAGCTTCCCGGCCGAGTCGAAGGTGATCCTGATGGCCGACCAGACCGTGCCGTACGAGGTGCTGGTCACCACCATGGACGCCATCCGCGAGGACGGTCCGCGGCGGCTCTTCTACGACGTCGTGCTGGGAGCGCTCTAGATGCTGACCGACGAGCAGCGCGTCGCCTGGGAGGCCAAGCGGCAGGAGCACAAGTTCCGCCGCCTGCGCCGCAAGGCTCGCGAGGCCGAGGGCGAGATCGAGGACCTCAACATCACGCCGATGCTCGACATGATGACGATCATCCTGGTCTTCCTCCTCAAGACCTACAACACCAGCACGGTCGCGGTGGCCATCTCGAACGACCTGCTCCCGCCGTCGAGCAGCACCACCCTCGAGCCGGCCGAGACCACCACCATCACCATCACCAAGACCGAGATCACCGTCGGCGACAAGCCGGCGCTCGAGCTGACCAACTGGGAGATCCCGCTCAACGCGCAGAACCCGCGCGCGCCGCTGGTGATCACGCCCGTGCTCGACCTGCTCAAGAAGGACGTCGACCGGCAGAAGTACATCGCCAAGTGGAACAAGTCGGTGCAGTTCGAGGGCCTGCTCTCGGTGATCGGCGACAAGGGCGTGCCGTACAAGCTGCTCTTCTCGGTGCTGGCGACCGCGGGCCAGGCCGAGCTGGGGAACTACAAGTTCGTGGTGCTCAAGCAGGGCCAATAGCGGCCTCTCGCGCGTGCGCTCGGGTGCGGGCCGCGCGCCTGTAAGCTTGCTCCGGCCCGCCTCGGCGTGTAGTTCCCTGCGCCATGAGCGAGACGCAGCAGCCCCTGCCGCAGTTCCAGATCGAAGTCATCGGCGGCGGGCTCGCCGGCACCGAAGCGGCCCTGGTGCTGGCCGATGCGGGCGTGCAGGTGGTCCTGCGCGAGCAGAAGCCACTGCAGCGCTCGCCGGCCCACAAGACCGGGCACCTGGCGGAGCTGGTCTGCTCGAACTCGCTGCGCTCGGACAACCCGGAGAACGCCGTCGGGCTGCTCCATGAAGAGCTGCGCCGGCTCGGCTCGCCCGTGCTCAAGCAGGCCGACCTCTCTCGCGTGCCCGCGGGAGATGCGCTGGCGGTGGACCGGGAGCAGTTCTCCGGCGGGCTCTCTGAAAAAGTAAGACACCATCCGCGCATCAAGCTGGTGGCCGGGGAGGTGTCGAGGCTGCCCGAGGGGCCCACGCCCTGCATCGTCGCCACCGGCCCGCTGACGGGCGAGGCGCTGGCCGCAGATCTCGTGCGCGTGGTCGGCGCGGAGCGGCTCGCCTTCTATGATGCGCTCGCGCCCATCGTGCAGGGCGACTCGGTCGACCGGACCATCGCCTTCGCGCAGAGCCGCTACGACAAGGGCGGCGGCGCGGACTACCTCAACCTGCCGCTGAACGAGGCCGAGTACCACCGCTTCGTCGAGGAGCTGCTCCAGGGCGAGAAGGTCGCCGCCCACGCCTTCGAGGAGGCGCGCTACTTCGAGGGCTGCCTGCCCATCGAGGTGATGGCCGAGCGCGGGCGCGACGTGCTCGCCTACGGTCCGATGAAGCCCGTCGGGCTCACCGACCCGCGCACGGGACGGCAGCCGCACGCGGTGATCCAGCTGCGCCGCGAGGACACCGCGGGCACGGCGTGGAACCTGGTGGGCTTCCAGACGCGGCTCACCTGGCCGGAGCAGAAGCGCATCTTCCAGAGCTGCATCCCGGGGCTTCAGAACGCGGAGTGGGTGCGGCTCGGGCAGGTGCACCGGAATACCTTCTTGCGCGGGCCCGAGGTGCTCGCCGCCGACGGCAGCCTGAAGAGCGCGCCGCACGTCTTCTGCGCGGGGCAGATCACCGGCGTGGAGGGCTACGTCGAGAGCGCGGCGCACGGGCACCTGACGGCGCTGCGGGTGCTGGCGAAGCTGCGCGGGGGAGCGCTCGCCGATCCTCCGGGGACCACAGCGCTCGGCGCGCTGCTGCGCCACGTGACCGGCGCGGCCCACCCGCCGGGACACGACTACCAGCCGAGCAACGTCATCTACGCGCTCTTCGAGCCGATGGTGGGCCGGATGAAGAAGCACGAGAGGAAAGCGCGGATGGCGGCGCGGGCGCGGGTCGCGCTCGCTGGCTGGGGCGTGGAGACGGGCGTCGCGGTGGGGCCAGTGCCCGAGCGGGTGATCCGGCCGCCCGAGCCCGCTGCTCCCGCGGTTGCTGCCAACGCGCTCCCTGCTGCCCCAGCCCTCGACGCTGGGGTCCCTGGCCCCACCTGCGCGGCGGAGTCCTGAGCCATGCGCACCACGCTCTCCTTTCTCGCGGCGAGATCGCGCCGGGCCTTTCTGGGCGCGGCCTTGGCGCTCTGCACCGCTGCAGTCACCGGGTGCGACGAGCACCAACCCGGCCTCGCCATCGCGCCCGGGCTCGGCAGGAACCTCCTGGTGGGGAACCTGGGCAGGGCCGCTGCCTTCCTGACCGACGCGGCCCACCCGGACGACCGCACGGTGCCGGAGGACCTCGTCCTCGGCGACCTGTGGCTCTGGAGCTACACTGCGCCTCCCGCGCCGGCGATGAAGGTGGGCACGGGCGTGCCCTCGCAGGCTGGGGCAGTGGCCTTCCGGTCCGATGGCGATGCCGTCGCCTTCCTCGCCTCGTTCCGCTTCCGCGCGGGCGAGGGGGACCTGTGGGTGGCGGCTCACGGCAAGGCGCCGCGCAAGCTGGCCGAGGGCGTGCGCAGCTTCTCCTGGGAGCCGCACGGCGGCGCGCTCGCGTTCATCTCCGGGCAGCGGCTGGTGGTGTGGATGAACCCGGTCGACGACGCGGGGCCCGCGTTCGCGGCCTCGACCACGCTCGACGGAAGGCCGGCGGCCAAGGTGCACTCGTTCGCGTGGGACCCCATCAGGGGGCAGCTGGCGGTGCGCGCGCCGTCGCAGGAGGGCGGCGCGCTCTCGCTGGTGGCTGCGGGTTCAGGACGAGCCCGCGAGGTCGCCGCCCACTGCAGCGACTTCGTGTTCTCTGAACGAGGCGCGCTCGCCTGGCTCGGGCCTGCCGGGCCGAAGGGCGGCGACCGGGTGGTCGCGCTGCTCGAGTTGCCCGCCGTGGAGCCGATCACGATGACTCACTCGACCGGCCATGAAGCGGCCATCCAGGCCCTCCAAGAGCCACGCGAGGTCGGTACGGCCACCACCTTCGCCTTCGGGCCCGACGGCCGCGAGCTGCTCTTCCTCTCCACCGAGAGCGGCACCGGCGACGCCTTCGGCACCCTCTCCCGCGTCGTGCTCCCGACGCGCCGCGACCTGGTGCGCAGCTTCGCCCCCGTGGTGGTCGCGCCCAAGGTCAGCGAGTGGCGCTTCTCCTCCACCGGCGACCTGCTGCTGCTCTCGGGCTACGACGTCCGCTCGCGCTCCGGCACGCTGCAGGTCGCGCCCGCAGCGGGCGGCCCGCTCCGCGAGATCGGCAAGCGGGTGCAGAGCTTCCAGCTCTCGCCGAAGGGAGACCGCGTGCTCTACACGCTGCAGGTCCCGTCGCGCGGCGACTTCAAGGTGGAGCTGTGGACCGCCGAGCTGGGTGTTAATGAATTTACCAAGGCGCCGCGCAAGCTCGACGAGGGCGTCTACGGCTACCAGCTGTCGTCGGATGGCGCCTTCCTCTTCTACAAGGCCCGCTGCGGCTCCGGCTCGCGCAACTGCTCGCTCTTCCGCACCAGGCTGGCCGCCAGCGAGGAGCCGGTGCTGCTCGCCACGGCGGTGGCCGGGTTTGACCTCGCGCCCGTGGGCAACAAGCTGCTGATCGCCCACCCGCACCGGGGCGCGCCGAAGGCTGTCGACCTCGCCATCCAGGACGCCTTCGCGCCGCCGCCGGAGGACCCGCCCAAGCCGTTCATGCTCGAGGTCGATCCGGGCTCGCGCTTTCTCGACCAGGATGGCAGCCGGGTGATCGCGCCGCTGCTCACCGGGAAGCGCGCCACCGTGCGCGTGGTGGAGACGCCGAAGTAGCGCAAGTCCACTTTCCGCCCTCCCCGCCGTCTTTCTTGACCCCGGCCGCTCCGGCCTCAGACTGCGAGGGTGCCAACGCCCTCGCCGACCGCGCCCCGCCCGCTCCCGACGCTGCGCCCCGGCGACCCCGAAGAGCTGGTCGCCTTCCACCAGCACCTCGTCTCGGTGAAGCAGGCCTCGCCCCACACGGTGCAGGCCTACTTGAGCGACCTGCGGCAGCTGCAGACCTTCCTGGCAGAGCGCTCCCAGGGCTTCGACGACGCCACCCGCGACGACCTGCGCGCCTTCCTCTCCTCGCTCTATGGCGGCCACGGACCCGCGACGCTGGCCCGCAAGCAGTCGAGCCTGCGCGCGTTCTACGAGCAGCGCGTGCGCGCTGGTCGCTTGCAGGACAACCCGGCGCAGCGCCTGATCGCGCCCAAGCAGCGACTGAGCCTGCCCAACGTCGTCTCGGTGGACGACCTCTTCGCGCTGATCGAGACCCCGAGCGCCAAGACCGCGATGGGCCTGCGCGACCGGTGCGCGCTGGAGCTGCTCTACGGGGCGGGGCTGCGCATGTCGGAGCTGGTCGGGCTCGACGTCACCGACCTCCTCGACGGCGCCTCGACCCTGCGGGTGCGAGGCAAGGGCCGCAAGCAGCGGATCGTGCCGATCATCGAGCGGCCGCGGCGCGCGCTGGCGGCCTACCTGATCCGCCGGCGCGAGCTGCTGAGCGGGCGGCTCGACCCGCAGGCGCTCTTCCTGAACCGGCGCGGCGCGCGCATCTCGGGGCGCTCCTTCGCCCGGATGATCGATCGCTACGCGCTGGTCTGCGGCGCCCGCCGCCACGTCCACCCGCACGCGCTGCGCCACTCGTTCGCCACCCACCTCCTCGACATGGGCGCCGACCTGCGCGGCATCCAGGAGCTGCTCGGGCACGCTTCCTTGTCGACCACGCAGCGCTACACGCACGTGTCGAGCGAGCGGCTCCAGCAGATCTACGAGGACGCACACCCGCGGGCCCACGCGGCGGGCGCGGCCCCTCCGCTGCGCGGCTCCCGCGGCTAGGCGCAGCCGGCGCAAGACCACGGATGGAGCGGACTGGGTGCGGCGCCGCGCCGGCGATGGCTGCAAAGAATCGTCGGGGCCGCGCTTCCACCGGCCGCCCCGCCCGTGCGATACCAAGGTGAGCCAAGGGGGGCCGGAGGCACCACCCCGCTTGCGCAGCGTCGACCTCACCACCCAGCGCGCCAAGGAAAAGATCGCCGACTCGCTCGGCACGCTCGAGGCGCAGCTGCGCGTGCTCGGCGTGCGCACCGCGAGCTGGGTGCGGCTGGTGGGCGGGCTGGCCTTCCTCTCTTTCGCCTTCGCCTTCGGGGTGCTGGGCGGCAGGCCGGGCTGGCGCATGGTGCTCGCGCCGATCACCGGCTACTGCGTCCTGGTGCTGCTGGGCACGGTGGTCCTGCGGCGCCGCGGCTGGCGCTGGGCCGCGCTGCCGCTCTTCGTGGCGCTCGATCTGGGCGCCTGCTTCGCGTGCCACCTCTTGCCCCTGCCCGTCACCGCGAACCCGGCCGCGCTGGCCAGCCTCGGGCTCGGCTCGTTCGTGCTGGTGGTGGTGCTGGCCTCGTTCACGGTCACCTCCGCCGCGCAGCTCTACGCGGCCGCGCTGCTGGCCGCGGCGGCCCAGGCCGTGCTGCTCCACAAGGTGGGCGCGGAGCCCGAGATGGTCGCCGCCGCGAGCCTGACCTTGGCAGCGGTCGGCGTGCTGGCGGCGTTCGGCGTGCGGCGCCTGCAAGAGCTGGCGGCGCGGCTGGTGGCCGAGGAGGCGCACCGCGGGCTCGCCACCGAGAAAGGCCTGCACCTCGAGAAGGCCAACGGGCAGATCGCGCTGATCAACGCGGAGCTCGAGGAGCAGCACCAGCGGCTGGTGATCGCGCAGCGCGAGGCTGAGGTGCTGGCGAGCCTGCTGGTGCACGACATGAAGCAGCCGCTCAGCAGCGTGCTGGCGCTGCTGGAGCTGTCTGCCGCCGAGGTCGCGCAGCTGGGCGGGAGCGCGCCGCTGCAGCGCGATCTGGAGATGGCCCGCGAGCAGTCGGAGCGCCTGCTGGCGATGATCGGCGACCTGCTCGCCATCTCCCGCTTGGAGAAGGGCCAGCTCGAGCCCAAGCCGGCGCCGCTGCAGATCGGCGCGCTGCTCGCCGACGTGGTCCGCCGCGCCCCCCGCACCAAGGCGCGGCTCTCGGTGGTGGCGGCGGACGACCTCGTCGTCCACCTCGACCGCGAGCTGACCGAGCGGATGGTGGAGAACCTCCTCTCCAACGCGCTCTCGTTCGCGGGGCCGGCGGGCGCGGTCGAGCTGTCGGCGCTGCAGAGCGGCGGCGAGCTGGTGCTCTCGGTGAAGAACGACGGCCCGCCGGTCTCGATCGCGCGGCGCAAGGGGCTCTTCGAGAAGCTGGTGCCGGACGGTGTGCACCGCCACAACGCCGGCCTCGGGCTCTACCTCTGCCGGCTGGTGGCCGAGGCGCACCGCGGCCGGATCGGGCTGGAGACCGACCCGCGGTTCGCGGTGGCGTTCGTGGTGCGCCTGCCGGCGCTGCAGGCCTGGCCGGCCTGGAAGGCGATCGCGTAAGACTCTTGATGGTCGGTCCCTGAGGCGGGAGGACTCGCCGCGCGCCTTCAGCGGCCGGCCTTCAGCGCCGCGCCTGCCGCGCCCGCGCCAGCGCCAGCTGCCCCTCGAGGAAGGCCAGCACCGAGGTGCCCTCGGCCTCCAGTTGCTGCGGGATGAACGAGCGCTTGGTGAGCCCCGGCAGCGTGTTGGTCTCCAGGTAGACGGGTCCGCGCGCGGTGACGATCAGGTCGGTGCGCGTGTAGCCCTCGCAGCCGAGCGCGCGGTGGGCGGTCACCGCCAGCTCCTGGGCGGCGTGCGCGATGGCGGGGTCGATCTGGGCGGGTGTGACTTCGGTGGTACCGCGCCCCAGGTACTTGCCTGCGAAGTCGAAGGCGAACCCGTCGTCGAGCCGCACCTCGGAGCAGGGCAGGGCGCGCAGGCCCTGGCCCGGACCCTCGACCACGCCCACCGTCAGCTCGCGGCCGGCGAGGAACTCCTCGGCGAGGTAGGCCTCGGGCGCGGCGGCGATGGCGCGCGCGGCCGCGGCGACGTCGGCGGGCGAGCGCAGGTGGTAGAGGCCCACCGAGCTGCCGCCCGCGACGGGCTTGGCCACCGCGCGGCCGAAGCGCGCCACCAGATCGCGCAGCGCCTCCGCGCAGCCCGCCTCGTCGCCGTGCGGGAGCAGCCGCGCCTCAGCGCAGGGCACGCCGGCCGCGGTGGCGAGCCGCTTGGCCCAGGCCTTGTCGAACGCCTTCGCCGAGGCCTCGGAGCCCGAGCCCGTGAAGGCGAGCCCGCGCTCCTCGAAGAGCCGCTGCACGGTGCCGTCCTCGCCCGCGCCGCCGTGGTAGCCGAGCAGGTGCACGCGGCCGGGCTCTGCCTGCGCGCGGGAGGCGTCGAGCGCGGCGGCGAGCGTGGGAAAGCGGGGCGCGCCGCGGGGGAGGAAGTCGGTCTCGAAGGGGCGCTCGAGCGCGCGCAGGTCGCTCGCGGGCACCTCGAAGACGGGGCCTTCGGGCGACTCGAACCACGCCAGCGCCTGCGGGAGGCGCTCCAGCACGTGCTGGGCCGAGGCCACCGAGACGCGCCGCTCGCTGGAGGCGCCGCCGAAGAGGAGGACGATGGAGTTCATGCCTTGAGGATACCAGCCGCGAGCCGCCGGCCACTCCTGCTGTTAGAGTCCCGCGCATGTTCCACGCAACCACCGTCGTCTGCGTCCGCCGGGAGGGCCAGGTCGCCCTTGGCTCCGATGGCCAGGTCACGCTCGACAAGACCGTCCTGAAGCACGGGGCCAAGAAGCTGCGCCGGCTCGCCGAGGGCACGGTGCTCGCCGGGTTCGCGGGCGGCACCGCCGACGCCTTCACGCTCTTCGAGCGTTTCGAGCAGAAGCTCAAGGAGCACGGCAAGCAGCTCTCCCGGGCCGCCGTCGAGCTCGCGAAGGATTGGCGCACCGACCGCGCGCTGCGCCGGCTGGAGGCGCTGCTGATCGTCGCCGACAAGGAGCGCACGCTGATCTTGTCGGGCACCGGCGACGTCATCGAGCCCGACGAGGGCGTAGCCGCCATCGGCTCGGGCGGCCCGTACGCGCTGGCGGCGGGCATCGCGCTGCTCGGCAACTCGACGCTGGGCGCGAAGGAGATCTGCGAGGCGTCGCTGAAGATCGCCGCGCGGATCTGCATCTACACCAACGACCACCTCTCGATCGAACAGCTGTAGCCAACCGACCGCCAGACCCAACGCCGCTCCGCGCTCGCGCTCTCGCTCGTGCCCGGTAGCCCCAGGAGCCTCCCATGGGCGCAGCCAACACCGGCCTCAACGGACCACACGGCCTCACGCCTCCGCAGATCGTCCTGGAGCTCGACAAGTTCATCGTCGGCCAGAAGGCCGCAAAGCGCGCGGTGGCGATCGCCCTGCGCAACCGCTGGCGCCGCTTCCAGCTCCTGCCCGACCTGCGCGACGAGGTGATGCCGAAGAACATCATCCTGGTGGGCCCCACCGGCGTGGGCAAGACCGAGATCGCGCGCCGGCTGGCGAAGCTGGCGCAGGCGCCGTTCTTGAAGGTGGAGGCGTCGAAGTTCACTGAGGTGGGCTACGTCGGCCGCGACGTCGAGTCGATGATCCGTGACCTCGCCGAAGAGGGCATGCGGCTCGTCCGAGAGGAGCGCAGGCAGGCGGTGCGGGCGCGGGCGCGCGAGGTGGCCGAGGAGCGGGTGCTCGATCTGCTGCTACCGGCGGGCCCGCCGTCGGCCACAACGGCGCAGGCGACCGCGGGGTTCCAGGTGCCCGAGCCGCGCCGGGAGCACACGCGCGAGAAGCTGCGCGGCATCCTCAAGGCGGGCGGGCTCGACGACCGGACCGTCGAGATCGAGGTGGACGAGAAGCCGGCCATTCCCGCTGTCCAGCTCTTCGGTAACCAAGCGATGGAAGAGCTGGGGATGAACCTGAAGGAGATGTTCGCGGGCCTGAACCTCGGCCAGAAGAAGGGGCCGGGGAAGAAGCGGAAGGTCACCGTCCCCGAGGCGCTCGCGGCCCTCGAGCAGGAGGAGGCGGCGAAGCTGGTCGACGACGACACCGTCCAGCGCGACGCGCTGGAGCGCGTGCAGACCAGCGGGATCATCTTCATCGACGAGATCGACAAGGTCGCTAGCCCCGGCGGCGGCACGGGCGCGCACGGGCCCGACGTCTCGCGCGGCGGGGTCCAGCGCGACCTGCTCCCGATCATCGAGGGCAGCACGGTGTCCACCAAGTATGGGCCGGTGAAGACCGACCACATCCTCTTCATCGCGGCGGGCGCGTTCCACGTCTCCAAGGTGAGCGACCTCTTGCCGGAGCTGCAGGGGCGCTTTCCCATCCGGGTGGAGCTCGAGCCGCTCGGCGAGGGGGATCTGGTCCGCATCCTCACGCAGCCGCAGAACTCGCTCACCAAGCAGTACACCGCGCTGCTCGGGTCCGAGGGGCTCGAGGTCGAGTTCACCGCCTCTGGCGCGCAGGAGCTGGGCCGGATCGCGGCGCAGCTCAACCAGCAGCAGCAGGACATCGGCGCGCGGCGGCTGCACGCGGTGGTCGAAAAAGTCTTGGAGGAGGTGAGCTTCCGCGCCGCCGAGCTGGTGGCGGCCGGGGAGCGCAAGGTGGTCGTGGACCAGGGCTACGTGCGCGAGAAGCTGGCGGCGTCGCTCGCGGATGAGGACCTGGGGCGGTACATCCTCTAGCGGCCGGCCCGGGCCTGCAGCGCATTCGCCTCCGCCGCCACCACGCCCTCTTCGAGCAGCTGGCTCAGGATGCGCGCGGTGTCCAGCCGCGAGAGCCCGCAGATGGCGTAGAGGTCCTCGAAGCTCACCTCGCCGTCGATCTGCGCCAGCACGAACCCGGCGCGCGGGTCGAGGTTGAGCCAGATCACCTCGTCGGGCTTGATCGCGACCTTCGGGCGCCGGTCCATCGAGCCGAGGCGGCTCTCGAACATCTGGATCAGGTTCTCCTCGCAGGTCTTGTGCATCGACAGCGCGTCGGCGTCGTCGGGGCGGCGCTGGAGGATCTTGCCGGTCAGCTCGAGCGCGCCCGAGAAGTCGTTCAGCGCCACCTGCTCGCGGGCGCCGCGGAGCCACACGTCGGTCTCGTCGCCGTCTTGCTGCGCGGGGGCCGCGCGGGCGTGGATGCCCCAGACGCCGCCACCCTGGCCGCCCTCGGGCTGCTGCCGCTCCTCGGTGCTCGGCAGCGCGACCGACGGCCCGTCATCCCAGGGAGAGGAGGGCGGCGTGGGGCGCAGCCGCGCCGGGCCTGGGTCGGAGCGCTGCGGCACGGGCCGCGCCGCGCCCGGAGCGCCAGGCGACGACCCGCGACGGTTCTGCCCTGGCTCGGACGGCCTGCGCGCCGGACCGCCCGGGTTCGAGGTGCGCCGCTGGTTCGGCGGGGCCTGCGGCAGCCACGGGTGGCCGGCCTTCTGCGCACCCGGGTTTGACGGCGCGCGAAACGACGGCACGGTCTGGTCGAGCCCCGGTGGCTGCCCCCGCTCGCCTCGCGCGGGAATGCGCTCTCCCGCGGTGGGCTGCGGCTGGCGGACCGGCGTGAACTGCAGCGCGGGCAGGTCGCTCGGCTGCGCGCCGGAGCCGCCCATGTGGGCGTGGATCCGCTCGAGCGCCGAGCGGAGGAACTCCCGCGCCCGCAGGTTGGTCGGCTCGAGGAGGTACGCCTCCTCCCAGGCCCGCACCGCCTCCATCATCTTGCCCTTGCGGTAGTGGTCGAGCCCTTCGAGCAGGAGCGAGGAGAACCTGTTCTGGTTGGCGGTGGTGGTGGTGGGAGGCGTGTTGGCCATCAACGCTCTCCTGGACGCCCGCCGCTGCGCTCGATCGCCCCGCGCAGCGCGCCCAGCATGCGCTCGAGGCGCTCGACCGAGCCCGCCAGACCCTCCGACTCACGCTGCGAGACCTGCAGCCGCGCCACCGACAGCGCCGCCTGCGCCCGCTGCAGCGCCTCGGTGCCGAGGCCGTTCTTGGCCGCGTGGGTGAGCTTGGGCCAGATCTCCTCGAACTCCTTGAAGAGCCGCTCCGCCGCCGCCTTGCGGACCTCGAACTCGGGGTCGGTCTTCTGGGTGACCAGCCAGTCCTCGTTGGCCGCCGCCGCCGCCTTGATCTCCTCCTCGGTGAGGCCGGAGGACGCGGTTACTGTAATGCTTTGCCGCAGCCCGGTCTGGACGTCGATCGCGCTCACCGAGACGATGCCGTCGGCGGAGATGTCGAAGATGACGTCGATGTCCACCTGCCCGCGCGGCGCCTCGCGCAGGCCGGTGAGGACGAACTCGCCGAGCAGCTCGTTCTGCGCCGCCAGCTCGCTCTCGCCCTGCACCACGGTGATCTTCGCCGAGGTCTGCCCGTCCTTCACGGTGGTGAAGATGTGGTGCGCGTTGGTAGGGACGGTGGTGTTCTTCGGGATGATCTTGCTGAAGTAGCCGCCGGCGATGGCGATGCCGAGCGAGTGGGGCGTGACATCGAGGAGGAGCATGTCCTCCTTGCCCGACTCGTTGAGCAGCGAATAGCCCTGGATGGCCGCGCCGACCGCCACCGCCTCGTCCGGGTTGACCGCCTTGCTGGGGTCCTTGCCGAAGAGGCTCTTCACCGCGTCGTGGAACCGCGGCATGCGCGTCTGGCCGCCCACCAAGAGCACGTCCTGGATGATGGCCGGGTGGACCTTCGCGTCCGACATCACCTGCTCGCACACCCGCAGCGTGCGCTGGATGAGGTCCTCGGTCATCTTCTCGAGGTTCTCGCGCGTCAGCGTGGCTTGCAGGTGCAGCGGGCCGGCGCTGGCGGAGGCCGCGATGAAGGGCAGGTTCAGCTCCGCGCTCCGGGCCGACGACAGCTCGCACTTGGCCTTCTCCGAGGCGTCGCGCAGCCGCTGCAGGGACATCTTGTCCTTGCGCAGATCGACCTGGTGCTGGCGCAGGAACGGCTCCGCCAGCCAGTCGACGATGCGGGCGTCGAAGTCCTCGCCGCCCAGCATGGTGTCGCCGCCGGTGGCGATCACCTCGAAGACGCCCTTGAACATGTGTAACACAGTAAAGTCGAACGTCCCGCCGCCGAGGTCGAAGACGCAGATCTTCTTCTCGGCGATGTCCTTGCCGAACCCGTAGGCGAGCGACGCCGAGGTGGGCTCGTTGATGATGCGGATGACGTCGAGCCCCGCGATGCGCCCTGCGTCCTTGGTGGCGGTGCGCTGCGCGTCGTTGAAGTAGGCCGGCACGGTGATCACGGCCTTGGCGACCTTCTCGCCGAGGTACGCTTCGGCGTCGAGGCGCAGCTCGGTGAGGATCATCGCGCTCACCTCGGGGGGCGTGAACTGCTTGTCCCCGAGCTGGACGTGCGGATCGTCGCGGTCGCCGCCGACCACCGTGTAGGGCAGCCGGGGCAGCGCGTCCTGCAGCGCGCGCGAGCTGAACTTGCGGCCCATCAGCCGCTTCACCGCCACCACCGTGCGCTCGGCGTTGGTCACCGCTTGACGCCGCGCCAGCTGCCCCACCAGCCGCTTGCCGTTCTTGGCGATCGCCACCACCGAGGGCGTGAGCCGGTAGCCGCTCCGGTTCGGGATGACCGTGGGCACGCCGCCGTGGACCACCGCCACGACGGAGTTGGTGGTGCCCAGATCGATGCCGATGACCGGTTCCAAGACTTGCGGCTCCTTTACAGACCCTTGAGCAGGGCCTTGGCCTCGGGGTGGTCAGGCTTCTTGGAGAGCACGAACTGCAGCTCGGCCTTGGCGCGCGCCTTGAGCTTGAGCTGCCCGAAGGCGCGGGCGGCGAGCACGTGGGCCGCGAGCTCGCCCGGGTTCAGCTCGATGGCGCGCTGGGCCCAGCTGGCGCACTGCTGCCAGTCGCGGGCCTCGGCGGAGCAGCGAGCGGCGCCGAGCGCGGCCTCGGCCGAGGCGGCGTCCTGGTTGAAGGCGCTGAGGAAGATGCCCTTGGCCTTCTCGAACTGCTGCTGGGTCTCGAGCTCCTTGGCCCAGGCGATGGCGCTGGCGACGCGCACCTTGAGGGCCTCCTTCTCCAACTCGGTCAGCTTGAGCGAGATCTCACGGCGCTGCGGGTCGAGCTCGCGCGCCGTCTTGAGCGCCTGGATGGCCCCGCCCCGGTTGCCCTCCGCCGCCTGCTGCACCGCCTGCTCGAACAGCTGCCGGGCGGCGCCGATGCGCGCGAACCCCTTCATGCGCAACAGCCGGTCGCGCTTCTCGCGGTCGCGTCGCTGCTCCTCTTCATCGGAGAGGTTGCGCTTCTGGATCAGCGCCTGATCGACCGCCGTGAAGAGCCGCAGGTTCTCCTTGTCGTAGGCGCTGCGGGCGTCGGCGTCGGTGAGGACCTGGTAGGCGGTGTTGATGCGCTGGAACGCGCGGGAGAGCAGCGGGCCGTACTCGCCGAGCTCCTTGCGGTACCAGGCGTCGGGGTGGAAGGTGCGGCTCTTGTCGAGGAAGGCGCGGCGAATGGCGCCGCCGTCCGCGTCGGCCGGAACGCCGAGCAGCTCATAGTGGGAGATCCGCCCTTCGCGGTTCGCCAGATCCTGCAGCTCGCGCTGCAGCTCCAGCGGGATCTCCAAGCTTCCTGCCTTGGCCACGCCCAAAAGCTCCTCCTGATCCAAAGAGACTAGCGCAGTTTGCGCAAACGACAAATGAAGGACCGCACCAAGTGAACGCGACCGCAGGCGTTCTCCGGGCGACACCGCCGGGCCCGCACCTTGGAGGATGGACGCGAGGGGTGAGGTGGGCGCACAATGTCGATGGCGATCCGTGCCTTGCGTTCTTGGGTGCGCGCCTCAGCGAGGCTCCCCATGCGCTTTCCGCGGCCCGTCCTGCTCCTGGCTTCCGCCCTGCTCGCCGCGAGCGCCGTTCACGCGGCGCCGGGCCCGCTGGCCCATCCCAACCGGGCTGTGTCCAAATCGCTCGGCATCGTCGAGAAGACCCAGCTCGAGAGGATCCGCCCGATCGGCCAGGCCCGCATCTCGGTGGACAAGGTGAGCATGCTGAAGATGAAGGGGCAGGTCGAGGAGCTGCTCCTCACCGAGACGACGCCGCCCCAGCCGATCCGGCCCACCAGCCCCGACGCGGCCGCCTGCTTCCTGGGGCTCTATAGCCGCAAGGCCGGCCAGCGGCAGTCGCTCAAGCTGCTGTCCACGGGCACCTCCTGCATCAACCTGGAGTTCGCCTTCTGGGAGGACCTCGACGGCGACGGGAAGGACGACCTGGTCGTCGTCTCCTCGCAGCGGCGCCGGACGGGCTCGCCGGTGCCGATCCAGGTCTTCACGGCCTACCGGGCGCAGGGCCCGGGCAACTTCCAGCCGATGGAGCAGCTCAACAAGGCTCTCCACGACCGGGCCCCCGGCACCGCGAACCTCCAGTTCTTCAACCAGGCTGTCAGGGCGCTGGTCCGTCACAAGTAGGCGCAAGCAGAGCAGATCCAACGGCGTGCGTCGGCAAAGGAGCGCGCCGGGACAAGATCGTGTAGATCTTCCCTCCGATGCGCTACGCCGTCCTCAGCCTCGCCCTGCTCGCCGCTGCCTGCGGACCCGCCGCCGTCGCGGTGCCGCGCGCGGCCGTGCCTGGTGTGGACCCCGTCTCGGGCGCGCTGGGCGCGGTCGAGGTGGAGCTCCCCGGCGCGGACCTCTCCAACCTGCGCGGCCCGGCCGGCGCGGTGGTGGTCGGCGCGTTCGTCGACGCGGGCCGCCTGGCCGGCTACGTCGCTCCCGACTGCCCGCTGCGCCGCTCGCAAGGCGGGGCGCTGCTCTCGGGCACCGCCCGCTGCGCTTCTTTCCTCGGGGCGTACGCCGCGCTGGAGCGGGCGCGCGCCTTCCTGCTCTCCGCCGGCGCCGAAGCGCTCTTGCCCGCGCTGGTGCTGGCGGACGCACGGTCGGCCCGCGGCGCGCTCGACGACGAGCAGCCTGGGCTGCGCTACCAGCCCAGCTTGGACTCCTTCACGCTGACCGGTGGCCCGGCAGGCGCGCGCGTTCCCGCGGCCCTCAACCCGGGCGCCGTGACCCGCGAGGTGGCGCGGCGCCACCTGCGCCCGCTGCTCGACGGTCACGCTGCCGAGGCCGAGGGCGTCGCGCTCTTCCTCGGCGCCGCTGCCGCTGGTGATCCCGGCTATCTCGCGGCTTCGCAAGCGCAAGGGGACCCGCGCGGCGAGCTGGACCTCTCCCGCCCTCTGGGCGTGGACGCCGCCGCGCAGTCGGTGGTGGCCGGCGCGCTCTGGGCCTGGGCAGATGCGTCGGGCGATCCGCTGGCCGCCTCCCGTGCTGCCCTGGCTGCCGCCCGCGCGCTCGCGTCCGCCCGGGGCGAAGGCGCCAGCCTGCTGTCGCTGGTGGCCGAGCAGCTCGACGGGGCCGAGCGCGACCAGGCCTGCGCCGTCTTCCGCGCCCGCGCCGGCCGGCTGCCCGCCTGCCCGTAGCCAATCTGTCAGAAGACTCTTTTCGAGCGCCAAGTCCGCGCCTCCAGGGAGCAGCACTTTCCATGAGCCAGAGCGACCCGAAGGCTGCGACACCCGCGCCCGCTGCGACGACGCCGCCAGGTGTGCTCCCCGCAGAGCTGGTCCGGTTCCTCAACGGCGGGCAGACCTGCATCGTCGCCACCATCGACGACGAGGGCTGCCCCTCCACCACCTTGATGACCTGGGTGGTCGCCCGCGACCCGCTCACGCTCACGCTGGCGGTCGACCAGCGGAGCCGGACGCTGGGCAACCTCCGCAAGCGGCCGCACATCGCCATCGAGGTCCTCGGCGACGGCGTCTGCTACGGCCTGCGCGGCCACGCCGACGTCGAGAAGGAGACGCTCGCCGCTGCGCCGTTCCCCTCGGCGCTGGTCGCGGTGCGCATCGAGGAGTGCAAGGACCACGCTGCGCCGGGCGTCCGCTTCTACGGCCCGCGGTACGACTTCGAGCCCGGCAAGGAGCACCGCAGCGCGGTCGAGAAGGCGGTCTTCGAAGAGCTGCGCGGGGCGCCGCCGCCATTCTAGCCTGGGTCCCCTGCCCGGCGAGCCGTTTGGCGCCCTGCGGGCCGCCGTTCGGAGGCCTCTCGACGCCCCGCACCATTTTCGCTGTAGTTGCGCGCAGCGATCCGCTAGTGTGCGCCCCCCTCGCACGCCCGCCCGCCCCGATGGTGGGGCCCCAGACGTGCAGGCTCGAAGGGCAACAGCATGTTCTCCGGTATCGCGTTCCTTGGATTCGTAGTGGCCGCCGTCCTGGCCGTGATCTTCTTCGCGCAGGCCCGCTCCGCAGGGGCTGGCGTGCTCGCCCTCAAGGCCGAGGTCGACGAGGTCAAGAAGGCTGGCGAGGCCGATCGCGCCGCGCTGAAGGAGGCGCAGGGCGAGCTCAAGGCCCGTGCCCAGCAGCTGGTCGACGCCCGCGAGAAGCTCGCCGACGCCCGCAAGAAGGGCGAGCCCAAGAACACCAAGGTGCTCAGCCGCTCCGCCCGCGAGGCCGAGCTGGACGAAGACCTGACCAACGCCCGCCGCAACACCGCGGAGGCCTACGCCGCCGAGGCAGCGGCCCGCAAGGACGTCGCCGCCGCCAAGGCCGCCGCCGAGGCCGCCAAGGCCGAGCTCGCCCGCGCGCAGGAGAAGCTGCGCGAGGCCCCGGGCGCCGCAGCCCCGCTCGCCGCCGCCACCGCTGCAGGCGCCGACGCCGCCCTGATCGAGGCGACTCGCCGCGCCGAGGACCAGAAGAGGGCCGCCTACGCCAAGGCCGCCGACCTCGAGGTGCAGATCAACTCGATGCGCGAGCGCGAGGTGAAGGCCCAGACCGAGGCCCGCAAGGCGCGCGGCCGGGCGGAGACCAACAACAAGGTGTTCCTGGTCACCAAGAGCGAGCTGGAGATGACCAAGGAGCGCCTCGCCGCCGCCGAGCGCAAGCTGTGGCAGGCCGGGGTCGCGCTGCCCGCCGCTGCCGCCAAGGAGCGCCCGAAGGCCACCGGGCCGGCTTCAGCGAACCGCCCGCGCGAGGAGAAGCCCGCCGCTGAAGTCGCCGCGCCTGCCTCCGCAGCGCCGGCCGATGCTGCCGCCGTTGCCCCCGCCGAGGCCGCCGTGGTGGCCGCCGCCGAGACCACGCCGTCGGGTGGGGTGGCGCCGGTGCGCCGCCGGCCGCAGGGTGGGGCCGAGGCGAAGGAGTAACACCCGGCCGTCTCGCCCTCTCGCGGTAGTTGGTGCCCCAGGCGCGCGCCCTACGGCGCCCCCGGCGGCGTATAGATCTCAGCGCTGTCGAGGGTGGTCTGCACGCCGCTCCCATCGGCCGCGTACTGGAATCCGCCCGTCACCAGCGCGGTGCCGTCGCGCAGGCGCACACAGGCCGCGCGGTGCCGCGCCGCCTGCAGGCCCCACACCAGGGCGGGGCCGTTCGGGCCGGGTCCGATCGGGCCCTGGAGGGCGCGGACCGGGTCGTCCGCGCCGTTCGAGGTGAGCGAGACGATGTCGGCCCAGGAGGCCGAGCGGCTCTTGCCACTTGCGTCTTTCCACGCGCCCCCCGCGTAGAGCACGGTCCCGCCCTCGAGGAGCACGCCGCAGCCGTCGCCGCGGGCCTGCGCAAGGCGCGCCTTGGGGCCCGAGACGTCGCCCACGGTGTTCGCCGCGGGGTTCACCTGGGTGACCGCGTCGGTGGCGAAGCCGTAGTCGCCCAC
>JAYWAO010000243.1:0-5311 GCA_043782365.1 Deltaproteobacteria bacterium | reverse complement strand
ACGTGGCGCGGCGACGACTTCTCCTTCGCCTCCATGATCCAGAGCACCTTGGCGCCGCCGCGGCCGAACGCGCACATCCGCTGCTCGGGCCAGTCCTTGCTCCAGCTGGCGACGTACTCGGCGGTCACCGAGCAGCCGAGCGTGCCGAGCGTGGCCTCGTAGAACTTCTTGGTGGCGGCATAGTCGGTCGCATAGAAGCTCAAATGGTGGATCACCTGGACCTAGGCTGGCTGCGCGGTTGGACGGGGAGACGTGAGCCTGCCACGGATCGGCCGGGGGTGGTCAATCGTGCGCAGCGCGCCCGGGCCGCAGGGGCTAGACTGCCCAGGTCTCCTTCCGAGGACGCTCCTTTGGCCGGCCGCCTCAACCGCTTCTTGAACCTCGAGCAGGAGCGCCCCGCGCGCGAGGGGAGCCGCCCCGACGTCAGCGCGCGCTTCGGCCCGCAGGAGCCGCCCGCGCAGGAGGAGCCCGAGCAGCCCGGGCCCGCTGCCGCAGCCGCGCCCCCGCAGGCCGCGGCGCCGGCGCCGGCGCCCGAGGTGCCCTACGACCCCGAGGCCGAGGCCGCCACCGCCGCCCTGCGCGCCCGCCGCGCCGCGCTCACCGAGAGCGGCATCGCGCTCGACCCGCAGGGCGAGGAGCAGCAGACCTTCCTGCGCTGCGGCGTCTGCGAGGCCGACAACTTCCGCCACGCGGTGAAGTGCCAGAGCTGCAACACCCGCCTCGACACCGACGAGCAGCGCCTCTTCAACCGCGGCTTCTGGGCCAGGCGCCGGGCCGAGGACGCGGCGGCGAAGCAGGCCGAGGAGGCGCGCAGGCAGGCGGCCGCGAGCGCCTCGCAGGACGCGGGCCTCGAGGCGGGCGGGAGCGCGCTCGGGCCGGTGCTGGCCAGCGCGGTGGCCGCCCGCGAAGGCCTGCGGCTCGCCTGGATGGAGCCCGGCGCCAGCGGCGTGCGCTCCTCGGTGGGCATGGAGCTGCTCGGCAGGATCGGCGACCCCGCCACCCGGCAGGGCGTGATGGCCGGGCTCGCGGTGGCGTGGCTGGCGGCGGGCGCGCGGGGCCTCTTCCCGACCGACGGCGAGACGAACCCCGTCTCGCTGGTGCTCTTCTTCGCGGCCGCGCTGCTCTTCATCCCCCGGGGCGGGAAGCGCTCCTGAGGGGCGTTCCCTGGTTGCCCGGCCGACCCGCGCGGGCGACAAGGGTGCGTGATCTCCCTCCTCGCGAGCGGCGCCGAGAGCGCAGTCGGCGCTCATGCGGAGCACCTCGTCCTCCGGCTGCTCCTGCAGCTGCTCGCCATCCTCGTCACCACCCGCGCGGTGGTCTGGCTGGTGCGCCGGCTCGGGCAGACCGACGTCGCCGGCGAGATCCTCGCGGGCCTGCTCCTCGGCCCGAGCTGCCTGGGCGCGCTCTTCCCCGAGACGATGCACGCGCTGTTCGACCCCTCCACCTCGGTGATCTTCGTCGGGCTGGCGCAGATCGGCCTCTTGCTGCTGATGTTCCAGATCGGCCTGGAGTTCGAGTTCGCCGCCACGCTGGGCGCCAGCAAGCGCACGGTGGTGGCCGTCAGCCTCGCCGGGCTGGTGGTCCCCTTCGTGTCGGGCTTCGTCACCGCGCCCTGGTTCCACGCGCAGCTCGAAGCACCCCAGCCCTCGCTGCTCGGCTTCCGGCTCTTCTTCGCGGTGGCGATGTCGATCACCGCCATCCCCATCCTCGGCCGCATCTTCATCGAGCTGGGGCTCGCGCACACGCGGACGGCGGCGCTCACCATCGGCGCGGCGGCCATCGACGACGTGGCGGGCTGGCTGCTGCTCGGCGTGGTCTCGCTGCTGGTGCGCGAGGAGTTCAGCGCGGGGTGGCTGGGTCTGCGCGTGCTCGGGCTCGGCATCTACCTCCTGGTGGTCTTTTTCCTGGTGAAGCCCGTCGCGCGCAAGCTGCTCGCCAGGCAGGTCCTGCGGAGCCCGGACGGCAAGCCAGGCGTCCTCAACGCCAACGCGATCGCCTGGCTGCTGATCCTGCTCTTCGCCTCGGCGGCCATCACCAGCACGCTGGGCGTCTTCGCCATCATCGGCGGCTTCACCGTGGGCGTGGCGCTGCACCAGGAGCGGGCGTTCGTCGAGGCCTGGCGCGAGCGGGTGGCCCCGCTGGCGCAAACGCTGCTGCTCCCGGTGTTCTTCGCCTACACCGGCCTGCGCACCGACATCGGCTCGCTCCGCGACGGCCACGAGGCGTGGCTCTGCTTGCTGGTCTGCGCGCTGGCCTTCGCGAGCAAGCTGGGCGGGGCGTTCGTGGGCGCGCGCTGGACGGGAGAGTCGCTCCGTTCGGCCGCCACCATCGCGGTCTGCATGAACACGCGGGCGCTGATGGAGCTGATCGTGATCAACATCGGCTTCGATCTAGGTGTAATACCGCGGAGCATGTTCACCAAGCTGGTGATCATGGCGATCGCGAGCACCTTCCTGGCGACACCTGCGATCCGGTGGCTGATGCGCGCCGAGGAAGTACCCGCTCGCTGACGCTGGTGGCGCCGCTGCGAGCGCGCTTGCAATGGCCCTCCAATACCGATGGCCTTCATGGAATCCCCCGAGCCGAGGGTGCAGGGCGCGCCCCTCGAAGGCACGGTCCGCGCTGACCATGCGCTTGCCCACGCCGGGTCCGGATCGCTCCCCCTCCGCACCCACGCCGGACCCCGTTTCGCACCACTCCGCTCCGCCCGCTCACGTCCCGTGCGGCCTTCCGCTCTCTCGCCCTCGCTGGCACGCCCGTCGCAATCCACCGCGCCGTGCACGCCACCATCCACAGCGCAGCGCTCTGTGGCGCCGAGGCCACCCCGGTCGAGGTGCAGGTAGACCTCTCGCTCGGCCTCCCCGGCTTCTTCGTCGTCGGGCTGCCCGACGCGGCCTGCGTCGACGCCAAGGTCCGCTGCAGCACGGCGCTGCGCAACGCCGGCTTCGTGCTGCCGCAGAAGCGGGCCACCATCAACCTCGCCCCAGGCGACCTGCCCAAGCACGGCGCGCTCTTCGATCTGCCCATCGCGCTCGGCCTGCTCGCGGCAGCGGGACAGCTTCCCGACGAGGCGCTCGAGCGGCTCGCCAGCACGCTGGTGGTGGGCGAGCTCTCGCTCGGCGGCGACGTCCTTCCTGTGCGCGGAGTGTTACCCATCGCGCTGCTCGCCCGCGCGCGCGGCCCGCTCACGCTGCTGGTGCCCGAGGGGAACGAGCGCGAGGCGCTGCAAGTCCCGGGCGCGCAGGTGCTCGGCGTCGCCACCTTGCAGGAGGCGGTCGCCGCCCTGCTCGACCCGCAGGCGCACCGAGCCGGGAGCCTCTTGCGGGCGAGACCCGCGCTGCTGCTCGCCGCCGGTGAGCCGCTCGGCACGCCGCCCGATCTGTCCGATGTCAGAGGCCAGCTCGAGTGCAAGCGCGCGATGGAGGTGGCGGCGTCCGGAGGCCACAACGCGCTCTTGATCGGCCCGCCCGGCTCGGGCAAGACGATGCTCGCGCGGCGCCTGCCCGGGCTCTTGCCGCCGCTCTCGTTCGAAGAGGCGCTGGAGGCCACCTCGCTCTGGTCGGTGGCCGGCCGCCTGCGGCCCGGCATGGGCCTCTTGCAGGAGCGCCCGTTCCGCGCCCCGCACCACAGCATCTCCGTCGCGGGCCTGGTCGGCGGCGGCGTGCCTCCGCGGCCCGGCGAGATCTCGCTCGCGCACAACGGCGTCCTCTACCTCGACGAGCTCCCCGAGTTCGGCCGCGCCGCGCTGGAGGCCCTGCGCGCGCCCATCGAAGACGGCGAGGTCACCGTGGTCCGCGCCCGCGGCAGCGCCTCGCTCCCCTGCCGCTTCATGCTGGTCGCCTCGATGAACCCGTGCCCGTGCGGCTATCTCGCGGGGCCCCACTCCAATCGCTGCCGCTGCACGCTCGCTGCGCAGGCTTCCTATCGTCGGCGGATCTCAGGTCCGATCCTCGACCGCTTCGACCTCCACCTCGACGCCCCCGCCATCGAGCCCTCCGACCTCTGGGGCGGCCCCGACGGCGAGTCCACCAAGACGGTGCGCGACCGCGTGCTCAAGGCCCGCGCGGTCCAGCGCGCGCGATATGCCAAGGTATCCGGTCTCTATTGCAACGCGCAGCTGCGCGGCAAGTCGCTGCGCGAGCTCGTCCAGGCCACGCCCGAGGCGCTCTCGCTCCTCGGCCGGGCGATGAAGCACCTGCGGCTCTCCGCCCGCGCCCACGACCGCATCCTCAAGGTCGCCCGCACCATCGCCGACCTCGACTGCGCGAGCCGCGTCGCCGCGCCCCACGTGCACGAGGCGCTGCAGTACCGCTCGCTCGATCGCCCGATCGAGCCCGGCGCGCGGGGTCCCGCGCTCCCACCGCATCCGCCGGCCCTGGCCGGTACACCACCTCCCGGACCGCTTGGGGTCCGCGAGCTCGACGAAGGGTAATACTCAAATGAGCAAGCTGACGGAGAAGCTGAAGGCGGTCGCCGCGGCCATCGTGGCGATCGAGAAGCAGTTCGGGCGCGGTTCGGTGATGAGGCTGGGGGCGGCCGAGGAGGCGCAGCCCGTGGCGGTGATCCCGACGGGCTCCATCGGGCTCGATCTGGCGCTCGGCGTGGGCGGTCTGCCGCGCGGCCGCGTGGTGGAGATCTTCGGGCCCGAGAGCAGCGGGAAGACCACCCTGACGCTGCACGCGATCGCGCAGGTGCAGGCCCAGGGCGGGGTGGCGGCCTTCATCGACGCCGAGCACGCGCTCGACGTCACCTACGCGCGCAAGCTGGGCGTCAAGGTCGAGGACCTCCTCATCAGCCAGCCCGACACGGGCGAGCAGGCGCTGGAGATCACCGAGACCCTGGTGCGCTCGGGCGCGGTGGACCTCGTGGTCATCGACTCGGTGGCCGCGCTGGTGCCGAAGGCCGAGATCGAGGGCGAGATGGGCGACCAGCACATGGGCCTGCAGGCGCGGCTGATGTCGCAGGCGCTGCGCAAGCTCACCGCGGTGATCAACCGGAACGGCTCGACGGTGATCTTCATCAACCAGATCCGGATGAAGATCGGCGTGATGTTCGGCAGCCCCGAGACCACCACGGGCGGCAACGCGCTGAAGTTCTACTCGAGCGTCCGCCTCGACATCCGCCGCATCGGCGCGCTGAAGGACGGCGAGCAGATGGTCGGCAACCGCACGCGGGTCAAGGTGGTGAAGAACAAGCTGGCCCCGCCCTTCCGCGAGGCCGAGTTCGACATCCTCTACGGCCTCGGCGTCTCCCGCCTGCACGAGCTGCTCGACCTGGGGGCGGAGCGGGGCCTCGTCGAGAAGAGCGGCGC
>JAYWAO010000242.1:0-1884 GCA_043782365.1 Deltaproteobacteria bacterium | reverse complement strand
GCACGGCTCGCAGCCCGGAAGGGCGGCTGTCCTTCTAGCCCCGGCATTTGCCGGGGCTCCGGATTCGGGTGCCTCGACCCCGTTAAGTGAGCGGCATTAGGGCTAGTCTAGGGCTCTGGCTCGAAGCCGCGTTGGGAGTCCAGCGGGGTGCGACCGGCAACTGCCGACGAATGCTTCGACGCGGAGGGCGAAAAGCGAGGGGCGGAGGACGCGGAGGAAACTTTGGGGTTCTTGAGATCGGGCGTCTTGCGCGTTGGCCGGTCGTCGAGCGGGTTGTCGACGACAGGCTTCTCTCCGCGTCCTCGCTTCTCGCTCGTTTTTCGCCCTCCGCGTGAACCGTCGTGCGGTCTTGCAGGCGCGCGGTGCTGCGCCTCTCTCCCTCTTCCCTAGAGAGCCGTTCTTGGGCCCCCGCGCGAAAAGCCCACCCTCTAGCGCACTCTCTGTCAGGTTGACACCGCCTCTCCTATCTGGCAGAGGCGCGCGCACCATGAGTGACCGCTTCAACACCAAGGGAAGCGGCCAGCGCCGCCCCGGACCCCACCAGCGCCGCACCGAGAAGTCCTCGGGCGGCCCCTCCGCAACCTCTGTCGCCGGCTCCCGTGCGAGCCCGGCGCGCGTCCAGAAGGGCGGCCCCGGCCTCCCCCGCACCAGCAACAAGGACAAGGGCCCCAAGGCCGAGGGCCGCGCGGCCGATGCGCAGTACCGCGCCCACGCCGCGCCCCCGGCCAAGCGCCACGGCCTGCGCGCCGGCGCCCAGCCCACCTCGGGCGACGACGGCGAGGCCACCGTAGTGGTCGGCTCGCACGGCCTCGCGCGCCTGCAGGCCGGCCACACCTGGGTCTACCAGACCGACGTGACCGCGCACCCGGCCCTCACCGGCGGCGCGCAGGTGCGGGTGGTCGACGAGCGCGGCTGGTTCATCGGCAAGGCGTTCTATGGCAAGGAGAGCCAGATCGCGCTGCGCCTGCTCACCCGCGAGGAGGAGCCGATCGACGAGGCGTTCTTCGTCAGGCGCCTCGAGCGCGCGATCAAGCTGCGCGAGCAGTTCCGGCCCGATCCAGACCGGAAGTTCGCCACCCGCCTCGTCCACGGCGAGGCCGACGGCCTGCCCGGCCTGGTGGTCGATCGCTACGCCGACTGCCTCTCGATCCAGACGCTCACCGAGGCCACCGAGCTGCGCCGCGAGGCCCTCACCGACCTGCTGCAGAAGCTGCTGAGTCCGCGCGCCATCGTCGAGCGCAACGACGTCAAGGTCCGCGCCCACGAGGGCCTGCCGCTGGTGAAGCGCGTGCTCCGCGGCGCCATCGACAAGCCCGTCGAGTACCGCGAGGGTGACGTGCTCTTGCAGGCCGACCTGCTCGAGGGCCAGAAGACCGGCGCCTTCCTCGATCAGGCGGAGAACCACGTCGAGGCCAGCCGCTACGCCTTCGGCCGCGCGCTCGACGTCTTCAGCTACATGGGCGGGTTCGCGCTGCAGCTGGCGAAGCACGCGACCAGCGTTCTCGCCATCGACCAGAGCGAGAAGGCGCTGGAGGCCGCGGTGCTGGCCGCCGCGCACAGCGCCGCACAGAACCGCGACGGGACCGCCAAGAAGCTCACGGTGAAGGCGGTCAACGCCTTCGACTTCCTCAAGGACGCGGTCGACGAGGGTGAAAAGTATGACACCATCGTCCTCGACCCGCCGGCCTTCGCGAAGAACCGCGGCACGCTCGAGCCCGCGCTGCGCGGGTACAAGGAGATCAACCTCCGCGCGCTGCAGCTGCTCTCTTCGGGCGGCGTGCTGATCACCTGCTCCTGCTCGTTCCACGTCGACGACGCGCTCTTCGAGAAGACGGTGCTCTCGGCCGCGGCGGACGCGGGGCGCACGGTGCAGGTGGTCGAGCG